>NZ_JBBNLU010000010.1:0-67324 GCF_040092335.1 Collinsella sp. CLA-ER-H8
GCCGCCTCTCGGCGGCCTTGCGAAAAACAAATCCAAGTTAGACCATTTCAAATGGTTCGATGTCTGCCCGGATGCGACACATCTGGTGTGTCCATCCTCGCAGTATCCGGTTCTCAAGGTGCACGCCTGCGCGGCTGATCCGGTCCGACCGGGCCGCGCGGCAAGGAGATATATTGCCAGACCGGAGGGGCCCCGTGGGACGTCAATTCCACTCTTCACAAGTCCTACACAATACATTGCTTCCTATATAAGTCATAGAAAGGCTGGTGCAGAAATACTGCACGTATCAGATGATGACCCTTCGGTTAAGAGATATATAAAGATCGGTCACCTGTAAGTGTCTATCTACCCGCGCTTTTGCTATATAAACCAGCGCTTCAGATAAAAAGAGGGAGCGCCGCGCACAACGCGACACTCCCCTAGCGATTCAAGAGAATCTATTAGGCCTCGAGAGCCTTCTTGGCGATGGTAGCCAGTTCGTTGAAGGACTCGATGTCCTCGTAAGCCATCTGAGCCAGGACCTTGCGGTCGAGCTCGATGCCGGCAACCTTCAGGCCGTGCATGAACTGAGAGTAAGAGATGTCGTTCAGGCGAGCAGCAGCGTTGATACGGGTGATCCAGAGAGAACGGATCTCGCGCTTCTTGTTGCGGCGATCACGATACTGATACTGCAGGGAGTGCTGGACCTGCTCTTTAGCATGCTTGTAAGTACGCGAAGCGGCACCGTAGTAACCCTTCGCACGATGCATAACGGTACGGCGCTTCTTCTTGGCGGCAACAGCGCGCTTAATACGTGCCATGTTCTATCAACTCCTAGACGGTAAAACGAAAAACGGGAACGCGAACTTAGGCGAGACGCGACTTGATGACCTTGCGGTCGGCAGCGGCGATCTCGGTCTCCTGACGGAAGCCACGCTTACGCTTGGTGGACTTCTTGCTCAGGATGTGGCTCTTGAAAGCCTTGGCGCGCATAAGCTTGCCGGTACCAGTCTTGCGGAAACGCTTCTTGGTGCCGCTGTGGGACTTCATCTTAGGCATGAAATACTCCTTAATCGGTTACAGAACACTAGTTACTTGGTATCGCTTGCCGCTTTATCCTCATCGAAGGCGCCCTTAATCGGGGCGAGCAGCATAAGCATGTTACGGCCTTCCATCTTAGGCTTGGACTCGACCGTAGCGTAAGGCTTGAGATCCTCGGCGAGACGCTCGAGAACGTTAAGGCCCTGCTCCGGGTGAGCCATCTCACGGCCGCGGAACATGATGGTGATCTTAACGCGTGCGCCCTTCTTGAGGAAACGCAGAACGTGGCCCTTCTTGGTCTCGTAGTCGCCAACGTCGATCTTGGGTCGGAACTTCATTTCCTTGACCTCGACCTTGGACTGGTTCTTACGAGCAGCCTTGGCCTTCATGGCCTGCTGGTACTTGAACTTACCGTAGTCCATGACCTTGCAGACCGGCGGCTCCGCGTTGGGAGCGATCTCGACTAGGTCGAGACCCTGATCGTCGGCGACGCGCTGGGCATCGCGGATGGCGAACAGGCCGAGCTGAGAGCCATCGACGCCAATCAAACGGCACGAAGATGCAGTGATCTCGTCGTTGATGCGGGTGTCATCAGACTTAGCTATTTTCCCTACCTCCATTCATAAAAAAATAACCCGGCGCTTCTCAGCAACCAGGTCGTACACATAGAGTTCCTCGATTTGAGGAAGGGAATCTAAGTTGTATGACCAGTCAGCTGCTCATTGGCGCCAAAAGGTGGGAACCCTCGGGTTCCTCTTTAGGGCATTGCGGGAACAACGCCTTGCGAATAATAACACGTACAGCGCGTTATCACATTACGTACACGAAAAAGGGGGCCGCAACCCCCTTGAACGTTCACTTGCATGTATGGTGCCCGAGGCGAGACTCGAAGGGCCTTCGCTTCGCGAAGCCCCGGGCTTCGGACGCGCGGCGCCCTCGCCACGCGCCGCTACAAACAGGCCGCAGGCCTGTTTGCTTAACGCTTCGCGCGCTCACGCGAGTTCGGCACGAAAAAGGGGGCCGCAACCCCCTTGAACGCTCACTTGCATGTATGGTGCCCGAGGCGAGACTCGAACTCGCACGTTGTTGCCAACGGTGGATTTTGAGTCCACTGCGTCTGCCAATTCCGCCACTCGGGCACGTAATGCGTGAGTTAGTTTATCACAGCTTTCTACCGATTAGTCCGAAAATGGAACTTCGAGCATTTCGATGAGTTCGACTGTGCGGAGCATCTCGCGCTGACGGCATCCGCGACCGTCGACCGAAGCCTCACCCATCTGGTTATCGTAAGGGTCCTCGCGCATGCCGTCGAAAGAGGGCTCAAACTCTGCCTGGAATCGATTGTTGGCCACCATACGCCACGGGTCGAGATTGCCAAAGTAGTGACGGCGGCGCCACTCCTCCCCCATCCTGCGAGCAGAAGATCCAAATGACACGTCGGCGTTGAGCCAACCGGTCTGCGGCGTATAGAACTCTGCCCAGTCGTGCGACCCCACCGAATCGGGCGCAACGTACAGGCCGCTCTGCCAACGGGCAGGCACGCCCGCGATACGGCACATGGTGATAAACGTGAGCGCCATAACTCCGCAATCGCCGCGGAGCGAATGCGCGCAGTCATCGGCAATAGATCCCAAAAGCAAGTACGGCGGCTGATAGCGATAGTCGATATGTTGCGTCAGATAATCATAGATAGCACGAGCGCGATCGAGCGGATCCTCGAGTCCGTCAACAACACCGGCCGTCAGCTGCTGCAGATACGGCGTGAATGCAATGTGCGGACGGTCCTCAGAAATATCTTCGGGCAACGGCGCGTCCATACACGGATGCGACGGAAGCGCACCCCCATAAATATCGCGATAAGCGGCATTGATTTGATAGCGATAAGTCACCGAGAATGAGCGCTCACTCGAAGAAGACCACGAGGCGGTACGCGCCGAAGCGTTCGCGGGAGCAACAGCACCCTCCGGCGTCATGTCGAGAATCTCGACCTGAGACTGTTGGCGGCAGGTGGCGGCTACGGGAAGCCAAGCGCGAACGGTCTCCCCCTCTAGAGCGCCGGGGACAGACAAGGACGCCTTAAGCGTAATAACGCGAGTCAATCCGTTTTGTGACTCCATCTCCTTGAGCATCTCGTTGCGCAGTGCAATTCCGTCCGTAGGATCGGGACGCATGCCGGGAACCTCTTTGGGATATACGCGAAGCGAATCGAGGAAGTTGTCGAGAACGAACAGCTCGCCATCGATAAAGCGCCAGTCAATACGCTTACGGTCAATCAGATCGTCAAACTGCTCCTCGGTAAACCCAGGCCACTCCTCGCGGATCATCGCAATAGCTCGATCGCGCGACACCGAAAAATGAAGCGGCGTCTCAAGCATGCGATACCGCTCGGCACGAACGCAGGCAGCCAGCGAAGGCTCAGGGTTCTGCTCCAAAAGGCGATCGCAGGCGGCAACAGCCTGCGTCAAATACCCGGCATCCTTAAGACGAAGAATCTCAGGCGGTAGCCCAATATCGAGATGGCGAAAGTCATCGCAGCAAACATCAACAGAGCAACCAACAGGACCCTCGTCAATAACCTTCCCATCCGAAGGCAGCACATTAATAACAGCCATACCAAACTCCAAGTCACTAGAACGCTTGAAGCCCATTGTAGCGAGATAAAAAAGAAAGCCCCAATAAAGGAACCCTCAACACCGATAAACGGTACCTCTAAAAATGAATTCAGCCCAGTAACCCTGTAGCGAGTTAACAAAGGAGGCCCCGTTCACCCGGAGCTTTTCCCATTGCGCGACTTCTGGCAAAGCCAGGTGAGCGCAAGGGAAAAGCGTAGGGTGAACGGGGCCTCCGGCGGGAAGTTAAACCGCTACTTACGCCTTGTTGACGGAGCCAAACTCCTCCATGAGCTCCTTGGTGCGGGCAACGATGTTGTCGCGACCAGGCTTGAGGAGCTTGCGGGGGTCAAAGCCCTTGCCCTGCTGATCCTTGCCGGCCTCGATGTACTCGCGAACGCCCTTGGCGAAGACGAGCTGCAGATCGGTGTTGACGTTGATCTTGGAGATGCCCAGGGAGATGGCCTTCTTGATCTGATCCTCGGGGATGCCGGTGCCACCGTGCAGGACGAGGGGCAGGTCGCCGGTCTGAGCCTTGATCTCGCCCAGGCGCTCGAAGGAAAGGCCAGCCCAGTCGGCAGGGTACACGCCGTGGATGTTGCCGATACCGCAAGCGAGGAAGTCAACGCCCAGGTCAGCAATCTGCTTGCACTCAGCAGGATCAGCGAGCTCGCCGCTGGAGGTCACGCCGTCCTCGGTGCCGCCGATGCCGCCGACCTCGGCCTCGATGGACATGCCCTTGGAGTGGGCAAGCTCAACGAGCTCCTTGGTGCGGTCGAGGTTAAGCTGGAAGGTCTCCTCGTGAGAGCCGTCATACATGATGGACGTGAAGCCGGCCTCGATGCACTTGAAGCAGTCCTCGTAAGAACCGTGATCGAGGTGAAGGGCGACGGGAACGGTAACACCCGTGGCCTCGACGGCAGCCTTGACCATGTCGGCGCAGACCTTGAAACCGCCCATCCACTTAGCGGCACCAGCGGTGCACTGAAGGATCAGCGGAGACTTGGCCTCCTCGGCGGCCTGGAGAATAGCCAGGGTCCACTCGAGGTTGTTGGTGTTGAAGGCACCGAGACCGTACTTGCCGGCCTCGGCCTTCTTGAGCATGTCTGCTGCGTTGACGAGCATAAAAGAAACCTCCTGTAAGGTTGCTCCGATAACGCCTGTGATTTTACCACGGCGCACCCGAGCATAAACGTTCGTTTGTTCACGAATATCGTCCAAACAGACTTTTTTGACCGTTTGCCCTACGAAATTGACCCGTTGGGGAAAAATAGCTTGACGTTTGGACGCTTCTCGTGCTTCAAAAAGCCGACTATTAAGCTACACCTGCATGAAAGGGTTCTGCATGAGCTCGCGTGCCATGGTGGTCGAATCGCCATGGCCGGTTAGGCAAACGGTATCGGGCGGGAGAAGCCGGGCGAGCTTGGAGAGCGAGCGCAGAATCGCCGCCTCGTCTCCTCCAGAAAGATCGGTGCGGCCGTGCCCACCCGGAAACAGGGTGTCGCCCACAAAGGCAATGTTCCCCTGCTCGGTGGCGGCAAACAAGACGATTCCGCCCGGCGTATGCCCTGGTGCCTCGATCACCTGCAGGCAGATATCGCCCACCTCGAGAGTATCGCCCTCGGCGAGCAGGCGCGTCGGCTCCCCAGGGTCGGGCGTCTCAATGCCCCACATAGCTCGCTGTTCCTCGATGTTCGCATGCGGCACCGCCACATCCTTAGCACACAGCTCATACTGACAACCCTCGCCAACGGTGGTTCGCACGCCGGCAACACCACCAACATGATCGGCATGGCCATGAGTGCATACGGCGCCAAGCATGCGTACGCCGGGATGCTTGGCTCGAATATGCTCCACCAGGCGCTCGCCTTCCCATGCGGGGTCGACAATCACGCACTCATTGTCCGAAATAACAGCATAGCTATTGGTCTGAATGGGACCGTTTACGAGTGTCTCGATCTCGACCGTTCCCTTGGGAGTTACATCCAAGGACACAGCACTCATGTCCCTCTCCTCTCTATAGAACTCGAGGCATCAAACGATGCCTCGAGTGTAGCGAATATCGATAATGTGGCACGTTCGTCGCGACTAAACGCGGCGCTTAAGTTGGGCTCCACCCTCGCCGGGCATCAGGCGGCGCGCGTCGTAGACCGAGTCAACGCTGCTGATAGAGGCCAGCAGCGGATCCAGGCCACTCGCGTCCGAGATCTCGACCATAAAGCGCAGGGTTGCAATACCCTCGCGGTTGGTCGAGGTGGCGGCAGAAAGGATATTGCCGCCCGCATCGCCAATGGCAATGGTAACATCCTTGAGCAGACCCATGCGGTCCAGGCACTCGACCACGATCTCGACCTGGAAGAGGGTGTCGGCAGCGCCGTCCCACTCCACTTCGATCATGCGCTCGGGATGCTCCATAAGACCCTTGACGTTGGGGCAGTTGGCGCGATGCACCGAAACGCCGCGGCCGCGCGTGATGAAGCCGACGATATCGTCGCCCGTCACCGGATTGCAGCAATGCGCCAGACGGACCAGCAGTCCGCTGTTGCTCTCGCCCTTGACGATAATGCCGTTGCTGGCGCTCTTGCCGCGCTTTTGCGGCTTGCGGTTGGAGCCGCGGGCAGGCTGCTTGACAACCTCGGCGATAGCCTCGGCCTTGGTGACCTGTTCCTCGGGCTTGGGGTCCAAGATTTGCTCGACCTTGTTACCCACAGCGCGCGGGGCAACCTTGCCGGCGCCGACGGCGGCAAACAGGTCCTCGAGCTGCTTGTAGTTAAACTGCTCCGCCACGGCGTTGAGCGCACGCGTGGATCGCGGCGTAGAGATGCCATACCCGCGCTTGCGCAGGTCCTTGGCCAGTATATCGCGGCCGGCAGCGGCGTCATCGTCTTTGGTCGCGGCGGCGAAGTAACGGCGAATCTTTGACTTGGCCGAAGGTGTCTTGACGATCTTGAGCCAATCACGCGACGGCTTGGAACTCTTGTTGGTCAGGATTTCAACGCGGTCGCCCGTCTTGATCTCGTGCGTGAGCGGGGCCACCGCACCGTTGATCTTAGCGCCGACGCAGTGGTTGCCCACCTCGGTGTGAACGGCGTAGGCAAAGTCGAGCGGCGTGGAGCCGGCACGAAGCGCCATGACCTCGCCCTTGGGTGTAAAGACGAAGATCTCCTGGTCGAACAGATCGACCTTCAGCGAGTGCAGGTATTCCTTGGCGTCCGTAATCTCGTCAGAAGCCGCCCAATCGAGCGAATGTTTGAGCCAGTTAATCTGGTCGTCCAGACGCTGGGCGTCATTGGTCTTGGAAGCAGACGATCCGCCCGACTTCTTATAGAGCCAGTGGGCGGCAATGCCGTACTCGGCCTGCTCATGCATCTCATAGGTTCGAATCTGAATCTCGAGCGGGCGGGCCGTGGGGCCGATAACCGTCGTATGGAGCGACTGGTAGTTATTGACCTTGGGCATGGCGATATAGTCTTTAAAGCGACCGGGCATGGGGTGCCACAACGTATGCACCGCGCCGAGCGTGGAGTAGCAATCGCGCACCGAATGCGTGATGACGCGCAGTGCCACCAGGTCGTAGATCTCGGAGAATTCCTTGCCCTTGCGCTTCATCTTTTGGTAGATGGACCAATAGTGCTTGGAGCGGCCGTTGATCTGGAAGCCCTCCAGGCCAATGCGGTTGAGCTCGTCGGTGAGCGTCTTGATGGTCTCGGCCAGATAGCGCTCGCGAACCTCGCGTGACTCAGCCACCATGCGCGCGATACGCTGGTAGGCATCGGGCTCCAGGTAGAAGAAGGACAGGTCCTCGAGCTCCCATTTAATGGAGCTCATGCCCAGACGGTCGGCCAGGGGCGCATACACGTCCATGGTCTCGCGAGCCTTAAACAGGCGACGGTCCTCGCGAAGGGCCGCCAGCGTACGCATGTTATGCAGGCGGTCGGCAAGCTTAACGATAATGACGCGGATGTCCTTGGACATGGCGAGGAACATCTTGCGCAGCGTGAGGGCCTGCTTCTCGTCCATGCTGTCGACTTCGATGTTGGTGAGCTTGGTCACGCCATCGACGAGCTCGGCTACCGTATCGCCAAACAGGCCGGACACATCGGCAAGCGAGGTCTCGGTATCCTCGACGGTATCGTGCAGCAGCGCGGCGCACACCACATCGCAGTCCATCTTGAGGTCGGCCAAAATGATGGCCACCTCGACGGGATGGTTAATGTACATCTCGCCCGAGCGGCGCTTTTGGTTGCAGTGCTTCTCGGCGGCAAAGCAGTAGGCCTGCTCCACCTTAGAGAAGTCCTCCTCATTCATATATTTGAGGCACAGGCGTTCCAGCTTGTCGTAGCTGTCCGCCATAATCTCGGGTGGCAGCTCATCGGCATGCTTATAGTGCTCCATCTCCGAAAACGGCTGGAGGGTGGAATCATGGGCGGTACGGGCTGCGGCATCCATCGAGGTCCCCTTCCCCTAGGCCCGCGGAACGATCGGGCGGTTAACTTTGGCTAGCATATCAGAAGCGCACGAATCGAGCGCCCAACTCCGGAAAGCCGAGAACTCCATGCGCGAGCGCAAGCCCTCCAAATAGCGGATTGACCTGCTCAATTGCACACGGCCGGGGTTTTCTGCCATCGCGATGCGACGGGTGTCGTCAAACCCCGAAACGCGACAGAAACCAAGCTCTTCGAAGATTCCCAGGCCGCTTGCCACCGAGCGCTCGTCAACCGGCGTGCGGGCATCGATGGCGAGGCACATCTGCGCGATGTCGATATCGCTCGCACTAAACGAGTCGTCTCCGGTCTTGCCGCGGTTGGAGCGCCACATGGTCTGCAGCGCGCGATAGAGCGTGACGAGCTCATCGCGCTCGGGCGCGTAGCAGTCGAGCAGGCGCTCGTTAATGCGAGCGTCACGCGACGAATAGAGCAAGTGAATCACGGCAGGTTGGCCGTCGCGACCGGCGCGTCCGCTCATCTGGTTGAACTCAATGCTGCCAAACGGCATGTGGTAGAGCACGACATGGCGAATATCGGGCAGGTTGACGCCCTCACCAAAGGCAGAGGTCGAAACGATGCAGCTGAGGCTGCCGTCTCGAAACGCTTCCTCGACACGGCGACGATCGGAGCGTGCAAGCCCCGCGTTATAGAACGCGATGCGGGTCGCGCAATCGGGCACCCGCTTGCGCAGCGTCTTGGCAAGCGCCACGGACTGGTCGCGCGAGTTGACGTAGATGACGGTCTTCTCCCCCGTCGCCACGATTGACACCAGGCGGTTCTCGCGGCTCGCAAGATCTCGGTCATCCTCGAGCTGCAAGTTCTCGCGCACCGTCTCGTCGACCACCGTGCGGGTAATCGGTAGCACGCGGGCAAGCTCGGCCACAACCGGAGCCGTTGCGGTGGCAGTCGTGGCCAGAACGACCGGGTCGCCCAGGGCCTTGAGGATATCGGGCATGTCGAGATAGGCGCTGCGGTCACCGCCCTTGGCAAGACTGGCATGATGCGCCTCATCGATAACGACAAAACCGATGCGTCCCGAACGCGCAAAGCGGTCGCGGTGAATGGACAGGAACTCGGGCGTCGTGAGCACGATGCCGGTGCGGCCCGAAGCCAAGCCGGCAAACACGTCATCGCGCGCCGCCTCCACGGTCTCGCCGGTCAGCACGCCCACGCCAATGCCGAGCGCGGCCATCGTCGACGAGAGGTGATAGGCCTGGTCGGCAACGAGCGCGCGCAGCGGATAGACAAAGATGCTCGCACGCCCGCGAAGGACCGCCTCGCGCGCGGCATGCACATGGAAGATAAGAGACTTGCCGCGCCCTGTTCCCATAACGGCCAGAACACTTTGGTGATCGGCCAGGGCATCGAGCGCCTCGACCTGCGCACGGTGCGGCTGGTTCGAGCCGATAAAGCTATGAATAAGCGAGCGCGTCAGCTCGGTATAGGAAAGCTGGGCGAGCGTTTGGCGCTTGCGGGACTCCAGACGAAGACCAGCGTCTGCAGGCTCCACGCCGCGGCGAAGCTCACATGCCGGGTCGTCAACGCTGGGCACCGTGGTATCGCGGACCAAGACATCCTTGATCATGAGCTTTGGCTTTACGCGACCCTGCCAATGCTCGGCCACGGCCTCGAACACCAAATCGACGGCGCTATCGCAATTGATGAGCTTATCGATCTGCGGCACGCGGAACATAATGGCCGGCACACTCGCAGCGCCATCGGTCGCCACGAAGCGCATGTGCTCGCCGGTTTTGCCCACCACGGCGCGATCGCACATTGTCACGCCCTCGGCCGCCAACAGCGGCACCTTATTGCCCTGGCCAAACGGCTCAAGGCGGGAGATCTGCTCGATGGTCTCAATATTCAGCTCGGAGAGGTCGACCGTGGCGGCAACCTCGTCGGTGTCCTCAAAGTCCTCGGCGGGAAGCTCGGACAGCACGGCGGAAAGGCGACGACGGAACTCGTCGAGCTTGGACGCCTCGATGGTCACGCCCACCGCACCCGCATGCCCGCCGCGACGAATCAGCAGATCGGAGCAGCGCTCGACAGCGTCGAACAGGTTGACTTTGCCCACCGAGCGACCCGAACCGCGAGCAATACCGTCTTCGATCGAGAACAGCAGCGCCGGCACGTGATAACGGTTGGTCAGACGGCTCGCCACGATACCCTTGACGCCCTCGTGCCAGCCCTCGCCACCCACGACGATTGCGCGACCGCCATCATAGGTCTCCTCGACCTTTGCCATGGCATCGCGCGTGAGCTCCGCCTCGGTCTCGCGACGCTGACGGTTGATCTCCTCGAGCTCGGCCGCCAGCGCGCTTGCCTCGATAGGATCGCGGGCAAGCAGCAGGTCGAGCGCCAGCTTGGGATCGGCCATGCGGCCGGCGGCGTTCAAGCGAGGAATGAGCGAAAACGACAGGCCATCGGCCGTAATGCTAGAGAGGTCGGCCTTGGCGAGCGCGGCCAGCGCGATATAGCCGGGGCGGGCGGTCACGCGCATCTGCTGGATGCCCTCGGCGACCAGCGCGCGGTTCTCGGGCGTCAGCGGCATCATGTCGGACACGGTGCCCAGCGCCGCAACCTCGATCAGCGAACGCCAATACGACGGCTTGCCCAGACGCTCGCCCAGGACCTGCACCAGCTTGAGTGCCACGCCGGCACCGGCAAGCTCACGCGAAGGACCCTCGTCCTCGAGCTTAGGGTCGGTCAGGGGCACGCCCTGCGGCACCTGATCGGAGGGCTCGTGATGGTCCGTGACCACCAAATCGATCCCCAGGCTCTCCAGATAGGAAACCTCTTCCTTGGCGGCAATACCGTTATCGACAGTCACGATCAGCTGGGGGCGAGCGAGCTCGTTAACGCGGTCGAGCGCCGCGCGCGAAAGACCGTAGCCCTCGTCAAAGCGATGCGGAATAAACGGCGTGACATCGGCGCCAAACGTGCGCAGCGCCTCGGTCAACAGGCAGGTCGACGTAATACCGTCAACGTCAAAATCGCCAAAGACCGCGATGTACTCGTGGTTACGAATAGCACGCTCGACGCGGTCGGCAACGACCGACATGCCCGGGATAATGAGTGGGTCGGCCCAGTCGCGATCGAGTGAAGGCGTCAAAAACAGCTGACCTTCTTCGATGGATGTAATGCCGTGCGCAACCATAATGCGCGCCACCAGCCCGGGTATGCCCAGGCCAGCCGAAAGCTCCTTTTCGAGCTCGGGGTTTTGCTGAGCGACCGCCCAGCGATGCGTCGTCTTAAGCGATGACATAGGCACCCACCCTCGATAGGGGCAGGTCGCCGCGATACCTCTCACGGTTCATAGCGATGAGTCCTCTGTGTATGCCCGCTTCGGCAGGCAGATCTGTTGAACGGATTTATTATACCGTGCAGCGCGGACGCCAATCGCCGCAGCACGCCGCGGTTTCGGTAAACGCTGCCGGTAATAGCCTCGAAATATTCGAGCGTTTCTGACGCACGGACGCATGCGAGCGTCTAGCATATCCATTCAAAACGGATTCACGAGCAAAGGGAGTCACAGAGCATATGAAGCAATGGGTTGGACTGGGCAAATTTCTCGCGGGACACATGCAGGTCATCGTTCCGATTTGCGTGGCGCTCGGCGTGCTCTTTCCCCAGCAGATCGGCGTTCTCAAGCCCATCGTTCCCGCCCTTTTCGCCTTTATGACGTTCCAAGGTGCGCTGAGCAACACCTTCCATCAGGTGGCCGAGGTGCTCCGCCGTCCCCTGCATCTGATTTTGGCGTTAATTGTCTCGGCTGTGCTCATCCCCATCGCGGCGTATGCCATGGGCTCACTGTTCTTTGGTTCCAACCCCAACCTTGTCTGCGGCATCGTGCTCGAGTACAGCGTACCCGTGGCAGTCACTGCCTTTATGTGGATTAGCATGTTCGGCGGCAACGGCCCGCTCGCGCTCACCATTATCCTGACGTCCTCGGTTATCTCGCCTGTGACGATTCCTCTTACGCTCAAGCTCCTGCTGGGCGCCACCGTCTCGATCGATGTGCCGAGCATGATGCAAGACATGGCCTTTATGATCGCCATCCCCGCCGTACTCGGTATCGTCATTAACGAACTCACGCGCGGCTGGGGTCATGAGAAACTCTCCCCCGCGCTCTCGCCCGCCTGCAAGTTCATGATGATGGGGGTCATCGCGTCCAACTCCACCGCCATGAGCGAGTACGTGCTGCACATGAACACGGTGCGCCTGGAAGTCGCCCTCTTTATCCTTTCGTTCGCCATCAGTGGCTTTATCATCGGCATCCTGGTCGCCCGTGCGCTGCATCTGCCGTATAGCGAGACGACTACCATGTGCTTTACCTGCGGCATGCGCAATATCTCTTCGGGCGCCGTCATCGCCACGCAGTATTTTCCCGGCGAGGTCGTATTCCCCGTCATGTGCGGTACGCTGTTTCAACAGGTGCTGGCCTCGATTATCGGACATCTCTTTGAGCGCCTAACCGGCGAGGAGCGCGCCAAACAGCGCAAGCGGGTCAAGGCCGGGCGCGACGCGATGGCACGCTAGACTGTCCGCATTACGCGGGTGTTAACCTTGCTATACGAGCGTTTCCAGATGCGCGCGTAGGCGCTCAGCATCGATATCGAGCGTGGTCTCGGCATTGACCTGGGCCAAACGATAGCCCACAAAGTAGGGCGAAACCACCCAACGTGGCAGCGCCTTGGCAATGGTCCGGCCGTCCATGTGGTAGAAGAACAAGTTGTACGACTCCGCGCGACCGCCGTGGTGTTCGTGCAGGATATAGCGCAGGGCCACCTGGGTCGCATCGGCAAACAGGTCTGCTTCGACTTGGTCGCGGGCGTCGTCGCTGGCGGCGATTCCCTGTGGAGCCGAGATGTTGACCTCAAAGAATCCCATGATCGGCTCGGTTGAGATGTTGACCGAGATTCTCCCCCGCCGCCAAACATCGATGCCTTCAAAGTTTGCTGAGGTCAGCGCCGCATAGCCGTCCTCCTGTTCCAAGCCCACAATCTGCATGTGTGGATGGACGAGGCTGCCGCCCGAAAGCGGGCCTTTGTTCTTGTACATGAGCACACTGCGGTACTGTTGGCAATCGATCATCTGCTGCCAACAGCCCAGGGCAAACCTCATCACATGATGCAGCTCATCCGGTTCATAGGTCACCAGGTCGGCGTCGTGATTGGCCGACTCGATCAATACGGTCTGACGGGTGGCCCGCAAGGTCTTGAACTTATTCTCGAGCCAGATGCAGTCACCATCGCGCTGGATGATGTTGGCGAGCCCCTCCGTGTCGCAAAAAGGGCACGCGGTGCCAGGGCGACGATTATCGTCGGGCTTGCTGCTCGCCTGCTGAACGTCAAATACCAGCGCCACGGGTTATACCCCCAGCGGCACGATCTTGGTGCCATGGAGCTCGGAGACGCCTAGCGCCGCCGTGACCGCGTCGCGATTTGCCGTAGTGATGCCGCCGCCGGGAAGGATGGTCAAACGATCGCCCGCATACTCGATTAAACGAGCCAGGTTTTCGAAGTTGTCCTCGATCGGCGTACCGGCAGCACCACCGTGCGTAAGAATGCGCGTGACGCCGCAGTCGGCGAGCGTGTCAATGGCGTCCAGCTGAGCTTCGGGCGAGAGCTGGTCAAATGCCATGTGGAAGGTGATGTCAAGGGACTCGCGCTTGCACTCCTCGGTCGCGCAGCCCGTAGCCATAACGAGGGCGCCGAGGGTGAGTTCGTCGAGCGCCCAGCCGCCGGCACAGGGCTTGCAGCAGCCAAAGACCAGGCCATCGACGCCGGCGCTCACGGCAAGGCCCAGGTCCATCTCCATCATGCGCAGCTCGTCCTGGTTGTAATGAAAGTTGCCACCGCGCGGGCGAATCATGCACATCACTCGCGCGTCGTGCTCGTGAGCGTAGCTGACTGTAGCGCTAATAACGCCGGCGGAAGGCGTGGTGCCACCGACGGCGAGGTTGTCGCACAGCTCGATGCGCCCCGCACCGGCATCAATTGCCGCCGGCACTCGCTCAAAGTTCTCGGCACAAAACTCGTACAGCATAGATAGGCCCCCAAAGACAGCAGATGTTTTCCGACGGGCATTGTCACACATCCCCATGAAGTTGCGGTGGAATAGGGACTGTTTTGGCCTCTTAGACTCCCATTTAGTCCCTATTCCACCGCAACTTAAAAAGGGGGCGCTGACCGGGATAGTCAGTGCCCCTTCGTTGAATGAATTAACCGCCCAGATAGGCCTTACGCACGTTATCGTCGTGCAGGAGTTCTTGGCCCGTGCCGGTCATGGTGATCTTGCCGGTCTCGAGCACGTAGCCGCGCGTGGCGATGGAAAGAGCCATCTGTGCGTTTTGCTCGACCAGAAGCACCGTGGTGCCGGCCTTGTGCAGGTCCTCGACAATCTGGAAGATCTGTTCGATCAGAATCGGCGCCAGGCCCATGGAAGGCTCGTCGAGCATGAGCAGCTTGGGGTTGCTCATAAGGGCGCGGCCCATAACGAGCATCTGCTGCTCGCCGCCCGAAAGGGTGCCGGCGACCTGGCGACGGCGCTCCTTAAGGCGCGGGAACTGCTCGTAGACACGCTCAAGGCCCGGAGCGACCGTGGACTTGAGCTGTGTATAGGCGCCCATCTCAAGGTTCTCCTCGACCGTCATCTGCAAAAAGGCGCGACGGCCCTCGGGGACCTGAGCCAGGCCCTTACCCACCAGCTTATCGGCGGGCGTATGGGTAATGTCCTCGCCCATAAACTTGATGGAGCCGGTCTTGGAACGCAGCAGGCCCGAGACGGTCTTGAGCGTCGTGGACTTGCCGGCACCGTTCGCACCGATCAGAGCAACGATCTCGCCCTCGTTGACGTTAAAGGAGATGTCCTTGATGGCGTGGATGGCGCCGTACCAGACGTTGATGTTGTAGACGGAAAGCATCGGCTCTGCCATTTAGTTCTCCCCCTTATCCTGCTTGCCCAGATATGCCTCGATAACGGCGTCGTTGTTCTGGATTTCCTCGGCCGTGCCCTTGGCGATGACCTTACCAAAGTTGAGCACGCAGATACCCTCGCAAATATTCATGACGAGCGACATGTCGTGCTCGATAAGCATGATGGCAATGCCGAAGGTGTCGCGGATCTTAACGATGTTCTCCATGAGTTCCGCGGTCTCGGACGGGTTCATGCCGGCGGCAGGCTCGTCGAGCAGCAGCAGCTTGGGATTGGTGGCAAGTGCACGGACGATCTCCAGGCGGCGCTGAGCGCCGTAAGGCAGCGAGCCGGCCTGTTCGTTTGCCAGATGTTCCATATCAAAGATAGACAGCAGCTCCATGGCGCGTTCGTGGGCGGCCTTCTCGTGCTTCCAATACGTCGGCAGGCGCAGCACGCCCTCAAAGCCGGAGTAACGCTCCTGGTTGTGCAGGCCAACCTTAACGTTATCCTCCACCGTCATGGTGTTGAACAGGCGAATGTTCTGGAATGTACGGGCAATACCCATGCGGTTGACCTGATAGACCGACTTGCCAGAGGTGTCCTCGCCGTCGAGCAGGATGGTGCCGTGCGTAGGCTGATACACCTTGGTGAGCAGGTTGAAGACCGTGGTCTTGCCGGCACCGTTGGGGCCGATGAGACCGGCGATCTCGGTCTTGCCGATGGTCAGGCTAAAGTCGTCGACTGCCTTAAGACCGCCGAACTCAATGCCCAGGTGGATGCACTCGAGCGCCGGGCGCTCGCCCAGGTCGCGGTCGGGAACGATGGCGCCAGAAGGATACGGAACCATCTTGCCCTTCTTGAACTCAAATTTACTGGGCATCGGCTGCCACCTCCTTCTTGGAAGCAAAGCGGTCCTTGACGCGACCGAAGAACGCCTTGAGCTGCGGGTTGTTGGTAAAAATCATGACCAGGATCAGCACGATGGCGTAGATGAGCATGCGGTAGTCCGAGAACTGACGGAGCAGCTCGGGAAGCACCGTAAGCAACGCCGCCGCGATGACGGAGCCGCGCATATTGCCCAGACCGCCCAGGACCACGAACACCAGGATGAGAATGGACGTGTTGAAGTCGAACTTGGTGGCGGAGAGCTGCGAGAAGTTACCGCCGAAGAGGGCTCCGGCAGCACCGGCGAGGGCAGCGGAAACCACGAAGGCGATCATGCGGTACTCGGTGACGGAGATGCCTACGGACTCGGCTGCAATCTTGTTATCGCGCACGGCCATAATGGCACGGCCGGTACGGCTGCGAACCAGGTTGAGCACGATCACGAGTGCGACCATGACCAGGATGGCACCGGCGAGGAAGGTCGAGTACGTCGACACGCCCGAGGCGCCCTGGGCGCCCTTGATGATGGCGGTGCCGTCCTCGAGCAGGTGCAGGTCGTCGATCGTAGAGTTGCCCGTGATGTTAAAGATCACGTGCAGGCCGCGGGAGTCGACGCCCACAATGAGGCAGGTGACGATCTCTTTGATGATCTCGCCAAAAGCCAGGGTCACGATGGCCAGATAGTCGCCGCTCAGGCGCAGGACCGGGATACCAATCAAGAAGCCCAAGATGGCAGCGGCGATAGCGCCGACCACAATGCTGATGATCAGGCGCACCGGATCGGAGGGAACGGCGCTCTCCAGCGCGACAGCGGTAACGATGCCCGTATAGGCGCCGACGCTCATAAAGCCCGCGTGGCCCAGCGACAAGTCGCCCGCGATGCCGACGACGAGGTTAAGGGAGATGGCCATGACGATATAGGCCGTGATGGGAACCAGCTGACCGGCGATCATGCGCGGTATCATGTGGTTAGACTGCATAAAGAACACGATGGCGAACGCCACAAGGCACATGGCGTACGTAACAAAGTCGTGACGCGTCTGCTTGTCTTTAAGAAACTTCATACCGCTCACCTACACCTTCTCGGGGACGTACTTGCCCAAGAGGCCGGCAGGCTTGACGAGCAGGACGATGATCAGAACACCAAAGACGATGGAGTTGGCAAGGCTCGTGGAAATGTAGGCCTGCGCCATCGCCTCGATGATGCCGATGAGAATGCCACCGACAAAGGCGCCGGGGATGGAGCCGATGCCACCGAAAACGGCGGCGTCGAAGGCCTTGATGCCAGGCATGGCACCCGTCGTGGGCTGCAGCACCGGCGAGTAGGAGCACAGCAGCACGCCGGCGATGGCGGCAAGGGCAGAGCCGATGGCAAACGTCATCGAAATGGTGCGGTTGACGTTGATGCCCATGAGCTGAGCGGCAGCCTTGTCCTCGGACACGGCGCGCATGGCCTTGCCCATCTTGGTCTTACCTGTAAAGAACATCAGGCCGGCCATGATAACCAGGCAGGCGACGATGGTGACGAGCGAGACGGCGCTTACGTTGAACTTGGCCAAGAACTCCGGCACCTGGAAGGTGACGAGCGAAGTGAAGTTCTTGGGCGTGGCGCCCCACAGAAGCTGCGCGGCGTTCTGCAGGAAGTAAGACACGCCGATGGCCGTGATCAGAACAGCCAGCGGGCCTGCTTGACGCAGCGGCTTATAGGCCAGACCCTCGATGAGAACACCGAGAACCGTGCAGGCCACACAAGAGAGAACTACAGATGCCCAGCCCGGGAGGCCGAGATACGACGTGGCGCAGAACGAGACATAGGCACCGACCATGATGACGTCGCCGTGAGCGAAGTTCAGCATCTTGGCGATACCGTAGACCATGGTGTAGCCCAACGCGATGATGGCGTAGACGCTGCCCATGGACAGGCCGTTGACCAGGTATTGGATAAAGACCGCCATGTTCCACATCCCCCTTTCGAATAGGTTTCCAGTTGATGTATGAAACAGGGACGTTACATCGTCCCTAGATACCAAGCAAGCAGGGAAGGCCAAAACCTCCCCTGCTTGGGATCAAAACCGCTCTATGTAAGGCGGCCAATTAGGCCTGTACGTACTTGCCGTCGGTGATGACGTAAGCCGTGGGCTCCTTTTGGACCTGGCCCTTATCGTTCCAGGTGAGCTTGCCGGTCAAACCGTCAACGGTAATCTTGAGCATAGCCTTCGACAGCTTCTCGGCGGCCTCGGTCGGATCGGCGTCGACTCCAAGACCGGCCTCCTTGAGGGCCTCGGCCACCGCGTGCACGCCGTCGTAGGCGTCGGCGGCAAACTGGTCGGGGGTATCGCCGTACTTATCCTTGTAAGCGTTGACGAAGTCGGCGTTCTTCTCGTCGTCGGCGGAGAACGGAGTCATGAGCAGCAGACCCTCAGCAAGAGAGGTGTCGAAGCCCTCAACGCCCAGGATGCCGTCCATGCCGTCGCAGCCCATCATCTTGACGTCGTAGCCCATGTCCTTGGCGTTCTTGAGCAGGACGGACGCCGGCGTGTAGTATATCGGCGCAAAGATCATGGTGGCGCCGGCCTGCTTGGCCTTGGTCAGCTGGTTGGTAAAGCTCGTGGCGGAGTCGTCCTTAAAGGTCTCCTCGTCAACAATCTCGAGCTTGGACTCAGCGGCCTGGGCCTTAAAAGAATCTGCGATGCCCGAAGAATAGGCGTCGCCGGAGTTATAGAACAGCACGAACTTCTCGTCCGCATACTTCTGCGCCAGGAACTTGGCAGCGTTGACGCCCTGGTTGGGGTCGGTGAAGCAAACCTGGAAGACGCAATCCTTGCCGTCGGTGACGTCCTCGGAGGACGCGGACGGGGTGATCATGAACGTCTTGGGGTCGTTGCCACACTCTGCGGCAACGGCAACCGACGCACCCGTGGTGGTCGGACCGACGAGGGCCTGCATGCCCCAGTCGAGCAGGGTGTTGAAGGCGTTGACGGCCTTCTCGCCGTCGGCCTGGTCATCTTCGGCCTTGCTGGCAAGCGGCAGCTCTTTGGTCGAGAAATCCTTACAGCCAAGCTCGACACCCTGGGTAACGGACTTGCCGTAGGACGCGTTGGCGCCGGTCAGCGGGCCGATGGTACCGATCTTAAACGAAGCGTCGCTCGAAGCGGAACCGCTGTCGCCGCCGTTGGAGGAGCAACCAGCTAGAATGGACATCGCCCCCAGACCTGCTGCGCTCGCGATAACGCTCCTGCGATTCATAACAGGGTTCAATGACTTACCGGTGAGGCTCGACATGCGGCTCTCCTCTCAAATCTCGTCGGGTTTCGGTTACCCGACAGGCCATCCTTCGCCGTGTTCGGCGTTCGCAAAATACTAGACGCTTTAGTTAAGGAAAGTGGCGATTATTTCAACTTTTCTTTGGATTTGTTCATTTATCCATAGTTCTGCGTATTTCTATTACTTTATGCAGTAATGCCACTTTATTGTGTGAAAGTAATGTTTCCGTTCTGTTACAGGCGTCCCTGCCCTGAATAAAACGGCCTCACCGGTCGCGCTTTATGCGCACTTAGGCGGCGATGTACTTGCCGTCCTGGATCACATAGGCTGTGGCGGGCTTTTCGACCTGGCCCTCGTCATTCCACGTCAGCTCGCCGGTCAGGCCCTCGATCTTGATCTTGCGCATGGCCTTGGCAAGGTCGCCGGCAATGTCGGCACCGTCGGCCGAAATGTCAATCCCCGCCCTATCGATAGCCTCGGCGATGGCGTGGACGCAATCGTAAGCGTCGGCGGCAAACTGGTTGGGCGTCTCGTCGTAGGCATCCTTATAGGCCTTGACGAAGTCGGCATTCTTCTCATCGTCAGCCGAAAACGGGGTCATGAGCAGTACGCCCTCGGCAAGAGAGGTATCGAAGCCCTCCACAGAGAGCAGGCCGTCCATGCCGTCGGTACCCATGAGCGTCATGTCGTAGCCCATGTCCTTGGCGTTCTTGAGCAAAACGGACGCCGGCGTGTAGTAGATCGGCGCAAAGATGAGCGTGGCGCCGGCCTCCTTGGCCTTGGTGAGCTGGTTGGTAAAGCTCGTGGAGGAATCGTCCTTAAAGGTCTCGGTATCGACGATATCAAGTTTGGACTCCTTGGCCTGCTCGGCAAAGGCATCGGCAACACCCGAGCTGTACGTATCGCCGGAGTTGTAAAACAAGGCGATCTTGGCGTCCGCGTACTTCTCGGCCAAGAACTTCGCGGCGCTGGCGCCCATAGTGGGATCGGTGAAGCAAACCTGAAAGACCGTGGTCTTATCCTTGGTGACATCGAGAGACGAGGCCGAGGGCGTGACCATGAGCATGTCGTCGGCAATCTCGCCCGAGACAGCGGCGGCAGCACCGGTGGTGACCGGACCGACGAGCGCCTGCATGCCCCAGTCACACAGGGTATTGAAGGCGTTGATAGCCTTCTCGCCGTCAGCGACGTCATCCTCGGACTTAAGCGAGAGTTTGAGGTCCTTGGTCGAGAAATCCTTGGCGGCGAGCTTGGCACCCTTCTCGGCCGAAACGCCATAGGTTGCCGCGGCGCCGGTCAGAGGGCCGATGACACCGATCTTGAAGGTCTTACCGTCATCGGCGGAGCCGCCGTCCGAGCCACCCGACGAGCAACCAGCGAGCACCGCGGTGCCACCGAGCGCCGCGGCGCCAGCCAAGAAACTCCTGCGGTTAAGTACGTTGTTGATGCTAAACATGGTGTCCCCCTTTTCGCTGGCCGCGGTGCGGCCGTCTTGCGGTACAGGGCAAACCTTATGGTGCAAACGTTGACAGTTTGTTACGGAGTTCCGTTTGTAGCGAGCATGTTTCCAATGTTTCCGCAGCGTTTCGGGGGTGCCGTTTTGTGCGACTCCTGTTGCCTGGCGAGCACGCGCCCTCGGTTCACGCTAGAATGCACTCAACCTTTAAGCGGTTAATCCATCCATAAGATGCACGAAGGAGCTATCTATGAGCGAACCCCTGCGCACCGTGAACGTCGGTCTGATCGGTCTTGGAACCGTCGGCGGCGGCGTGGCCCGTCTGATCAAGAGCCACCACGATGAGTACCTGGCCGCCTACGGCATCGACCTTAAGCTGACCCGCGCCTGCGCGCTTGCCTGGGAGCAGGCCGAAGCTGCCGGTATTGAGCGCGAGGCCTTTACGAGCGACTGGCACGACGTCGTCACCGACCCCGCCGTCGATATCGTCGTCGAGCTCATCGGCGGCGAGCACCCCGCGACCGAAATCTTCACCACCGCCTTCGAGAACGGCAAGCACGTCGTCTCTGCCAACAAGGCCCTGTTGGGCCGTCATGTCGAGACGCTCGCCGAGAAGGCACGCGCGTGCGGCGTGCAGATTAAGTGCGAGGCCAGCTGCGGCGGTGGCATCCCCATTGTCAGCACGCTCGAGCACGACCTGGTGGGCAACAAGATCCTGACCATCGCTGGCATTCTCAACGGCACCACCAACTACATCCTGTCGCGCATGGACGCCGAGGGCGCCGATTACGCTGACGTGCTCGCCGACGCCCAGGCAAAGGGCTATGCCGAGGCCGACCCGTCCGCCGACGTCGACGGCTTCGACGCCGCCAGCAAGACGGCAATCCTCGCTTCCATCGGCTTTGGCACCCGCGTGACCACCGACGATGTCTACCAGCAGGGTATCCGTACCATCGGCGCCGAGGACATCGCCCAGGCCCGCGAGCTCGGCTACACCATCAAGCTGCTGGGCATCGCACGCAACACCGACGCCGGCGTCGACGTCCGCGTGCATCCCACGCTCATCCCGGCAGACCATATGCTCGCCAAGGTCAACGGCGCCATGAACGCTGTCTACGTGGTAGGCGACGCCGTGGGCGAGACCATGTTCTACGGTGCCGGCGCAGGCTCCTTCCCCACCGCGAGCGCCGTCGTGGGCGACATCCTGTCGCTCTCCGAGCAGATCAGCCGCGGCGTGGCTCCGCTGCCCGAGATTGAGCCCTATGGTCACAACCTCGCCTTTAAGCCCATGGACGAGCTCCAGACCAAGTACTATGTGCGCCTGAAGGTCGCCGACCGCGTGGGCGCCCTGTCCGAGACGGTCGACATCTTTGCCAAGCACAACATCTCGATCTCGCTCATCAACCAGGTCGAGGACGGCAAGTCGGGCGTCAACGATGCCTGCTCGGTCATCTTCCTGACGCATCGCGCGCTCGAGAAGGACGTCCAGGCTGCCGCGGCCGAGCTTGCCAGCGTCGGCTGTGTGGCCGAGGTCGCCAACGTCCTGCGCATCGAGGACGTTGAGGCTTGGACCGAAGGCGTCATGGCCAACTAGTCCACTACTTCGAACCTCAACGAGGCCCAACGCAAAAGGCGCGCTGTCTGCATCAACCGCAGGCAGCGCGCCTTGTTCTGCTTGCAGGGGAAGCTGCGTCCCGGTATTTCAGCTCAGAACGGGGCGCAGTTTCCCTCAGGACCTTCTTTCAGAAACTATGTCCCATTCTGGGCGCGGATTCTGGGACACGCTTTCCGTAACGGGCCTTTCGCGGAAAGCGCGTCCCACTCTGGACGCGGATTCTGGGATGCATTTTCCGCGACGGCGTTGGCTACCTGCCGTCGTCGTCCTGGGCTTCATCGCGCGCATAGAGCTCCAGCATGCGGCGGCGGTATTCGTGCACGGCGAGCTTGGCGCGCTCCAGGCGGCGACGCTCGCGCGGGGTCAGCTCGGACGGGTCGACCTCATCACCATAGGTCTTATCGGCAAGCAGGTGCGCAGCGTCCACGATGCGGGCATCGATGTGGCCGCTCGCCGCCTCGGCGGAAAGACGCTCGGCAATCGTATCGAGCGTAGGCAGGCCCTCGAATACGCGACCATGGCCATGCGAAGTCAGCAGCTCATGCTCGCGCGCGAGCAAGCTCGCTAGGTCGTGGTGGGCGCGCAGGATGTCGAGCGCATCGGATGGATGCTCGGCAACCTCTGCCACGGCGGTGACCGGTGCGGCATCCACCACGCGGTAGAAGAGCTGCGCGAGCAATGGCATCAAGAACACCGTGATGGCACCGGCGGCAACCATGACCGACGCAATATCTTGCGACAGCGCGCCCGCGTTGACGGCAACGCTTGTCACGGCAACGATGATCGGCAGGGCCGTGGTGCAGTACAGGGCCACGGTAATGCGACCATACGCCGACACATCGCGCGTCGCAGGACAAATGCTCATGGAAATAAGAATGGGCACGGCACGAATAATCAACAACGCCACGATAAAGCCCACGAGCAGACCCGGGCGCGACGCCACGGCCGTCAGATCGATCTTTGCGCCCGATACGGTAAAGAACACCGGAATCAAAAAGCCGTAGGCCAGGCCATCGAGCTTGGTCTCGAGCGTATGGTTGCCCTCGGGGATGATGTAGCGCAAGACAAAGCCGGCGGCAAAAGAACCCAACACGATGTCGAGATCAAAGACAGCCGAGAACGCCACGAGCGTGACCAGGATGAGCACCGTCAGGCGCACGAAGGTCTGCGACGTGGTATCGGCGCGTTCCTCGACAAACGCAAAGAAGCGGCTGCCGACGCGCTTGGAGCGGCTCGGGACCACGGCAAGCAACACGCAGACCACCGCAAACAAGCCAAGGATTACAAGCGTTTGGATGCCGGTGCGGGCAGACAGCAGCACCGACATGGCAAGCACAGGGCCGAGCTCACCCCAGGTGCCATACGCGAGAATCGAGTCGCCCACGCGCGTGCCGGTGAGCGAGCGCTCACGCATGATGGGCACGAGCGTACCGAGCGCCGTCGAAGTGAGGGCAAGCGTCACGGCGATACCGTCGAAATGACTGACCGAGAACCACGGGGTAAAGCGCACGGCAAGCCAGGCGATACCAAACGTGACGACCCACGTCGCCAAGCCGTAGCGCCCCTCGACGCCCGTGATGCTCTTGGGGTCGATCTCAAAGCCGGCAAGCAGGAACAAGAAGGCCAGGCCCAGCTCGGACACAAGCGAGACCTCGGCATCTACATGGATGACGCCGAGCATATGGGGTCCCAGCACCGCGCCGAGCACGAGCAAAAAGACCGTCTCGGGAACGGGTTTTCCGGGAATCGCCGAGGCGATAAAAGGACTCGCAAAGGCCACGAGTGCGATGATGGCGAGCGAAACGAATGCCATGTGATGCCTTTCTCTTGTTTGCGCTTCACTGTAGCACCCTCGCCGTCCTCAACGCGCCGCGAGCTGTCGTATCATAGTGAGGTTTACAAACATGTGGCTCAAGGCGACCGCAGGGCAGACCCCGCAAACCGACCGCTGCCGCATACCGTACCGTACGCCCAACCGATCAGGAAGGCAGGAACCAATGGTCTCTCGTATCTACGTGGAGAAGAAACCCGGGTTCGACGTCGAGGCTCAGCAGCTCAAGGGTGAGCTGACCGAAATTCTCGGCATCAAGGGCATCGAGGCCCTGAGGATCATCAACCGCTACGACGTCGAGGGCATCGACGAGGAGCTTTTCCGCTCCTGCGTGCCGACCGTCTTTAGCGAGCCCCAGGTCGATGTGACCTACGACGAACTCCCCGCAAGCGATGGCGCCGTCTTTGCCGTCGAATTCCTGCCTGGCCAGTTTGACCAGCGCGCCGACTCCGCCAGCGAGTGTGTGCAGCTCATCAGCCAGGGCGAGCGCCCCGCCGTGCGCTCCGCCAAGGTCTATATGATCTCGGGCGCTCTGGACGAGGCCGCCATCGATGCCATCAAGCACTACGTGGTGAACCCCGTCGAGGCACGCATCGCCTCGCTCGACCTGCCCGAGACGCTGTACATGGAGACCCCCGAGCCCCAGCCCGTCGAGGTGCTCGACGGCTTCCGCGAGCTCGACGAGGCCGGCCTTGCCGCCTTTATCGCCGATCGCGGCCTTGCCATGGACGAGGCAGACATCGCCTTCTGCCAGCAGTACTTCCGCGATGAGGACCGCGACCCCACCATCACCGAGATCCGCGTGATCGACACCTACTGGTCCGACCACTGCCGCCACACCACCTTCGGCACCGTCCTGGACGACGTGACGATCGACGACGCCGTGGTGCAGCAAGCCTTCGACCGCTACATGGAGATGCGCCACGAACTCGGCCGCGACGCCAAGCCCGTCTGCCTCATGGACATGGGCACCATCGGCGCCAAGTACCTTAAGAAGACCGGCGTCATGACCGATGTCGACGAGTCCGAGGAGATCAACGCCTGCACCGTCAAGGTGAAGGTCGATGTCGACGGCGAGGACCAGGACTGGCTGTTCCTGTTTAAGAACGAGACCCACAACCACCCGACCGAGATCGAGCCCTTCGGCGGTGCCGCCACCTGCGTGGGCGGCGCTATCCGTGACCCGCTCTCGGGCCGCAGCTATGTGTACCAGGCCATGCGCGTCACCGGCGCCGGCGACCCCACCGTCCCGGTTTCCGAGACGCTCGAGGGCAAGCTGCCGCAGCGCAAGCTCGTGACTACTGCCGCCGCCGGCTACTCCAGCTACGGCAACCAGATCGGCCTTGCCACCGGTCAGGTCAACGAACTCTATCACCCCGGTTACGTGGCCAAGCGCATGGAGGTTGGCGCCGTCGTGGGCGCTACCCCGGCAAACCACGTTCGTCGCGAGTGCCCCGCCCCCACCGACAAGATCATCCTGCTGGGCGGCCGCACCGGCCGCGATGGCATCGGTGGCGCCACCGGCTCCTCCAAGACCCAGAACACCGAGTCCATCGAGACCTCGGGTGCCGAGGTCCAGAAGGGCAACGCCCCTGTCGAGCGCAAGCTGCAGCGTCTGTTCCGCCGCGGCGACGCCTGCCGTCTGATCAAGCGCTGCAACGACTTTGGCGCCGGCGGCGTCTCAGTCGCCGTGGGCGAGCTTGCCGACGGCCTGTACGTGGACCTGGACACCGTGACCAAGAAGTACGACGGCCTGGACGGCACCGAGCTCGCTATCTCCGAGTCCCAGGAGCGCATGGCTTGCGCCGTCGCCGACGGTGACGTCGAGGAGTTCATGGGCTACGCCGCCGAGGAAAACCTGGAGGCTACCGTTATCGCCGAGGTTACCGCCGAGCCGCGCATGCGCATGGCCTGGAACGGCGTCGCTATCGTCGACCTGTCCCGCGAGTTCCTCAACTCCAACGGCGCACCCAAGCACCAGGTCGCCCACGTCTGTGCCCGCAGCGTGTGGCAGCCCAGCTGGGCCGGCACCACGCTCGCCGAGCGCATGATCTCGCTCGTCACCGACCTCAACGTCGCTTCCAACAAGGGTCTTTCCGAGCGTTTCGACTCCACCATCGGCGCCGCGACCGTGCTCATGCCCTTTGGCGGCAAGACGCAGCTCACCCCAAGCTCGGCCATGGTCGCCAAGTTCCCCGTGGACGGCGAGACCACCACGGCGAGCGCCATGGCATGGGGCTTCAACCCCTATCTGATGGAGGCCGACCAGTTTGCGGGCGCCTACCTGTCCGTGGTCGAGTCCATCGCCAAGCTCGTGGCTGCCGGCTTTGAGCACAAGCGCGCCTATCTCTCCTTCCAGGAGTACTTCGAGCGTCTGCGCACCGAGGCCGAGCGCTGGGGCAAGCCCACGGCAGCCGTCCTGGGCGCCCTCATGGCCCAAGTCGACCTGGGTGCCGGCGCCATCGGCGGCAAGGACTCCATGAGCGGTTCGTTTGAGGACGAGACCGGCGAGCTCAACGTTCCGCCGACCCTGATCAGCTTCGCCGTCGCCGTGGGCAAGGCCGCCCGCGCCGTCTCGCCCGAGTTCAAGGGCCTCACGCACCGCGTCGTCCGCATCGCCCCCGCCACCTATGGCGAGGACTACCGTCCCGACGCCCAGCAGTTGCTCGCCGCGTTTGACGCCGTCGAGGCGCTCACTGCTACCGGCAACGCCCTGGCCATATCCACGCCCGGCTACGGCTGCGGCGCCGAGAGCCTCTTTAAGATGTGCGTCGGTAACCAGATCGGTATCGAGCTTGCCGAGGATGTAGACGTGGAGAGCCTCTTCACCCCGCTCTACGGCAGCTTTATCGTCGAGCTCGCCGAGGACGCCGAGCTGCCCGAGGTCGCCGACGGCGTTGTCGTCGAGCCCCTGGGCACCACCGTCGAGGGCTATGTCATCGACACCGGCTCCGAGGTCATCGAGCTCGCCGAGCTCCAGGAGGCCTGGGAGAGCGGCATCGAGGGCGTCTTCGCCTACCGCAGCGCCGGCGAGACCCCCGAGGTCGAGACCATCGACTTCCGCGCCAAGGATATCCACGTGTACGGCGGCGCCAAGATCGCCCGCCCGCGCGTGATCATTCCCGTGTTCCCCGGCAACAACTGCGAGTACGACAGCGCCCGCGCCTTCCGTGCCGCCGGTGCCGAGGCCGACACCTTCGTGATCAACAACCTCACGCCCGAGGCCGTCGCCGAGAGCACCCACGAGCTTGCCCGCCGCATCCGTGCAAGCCAGATCGTTATGATCCCCGGCGGCTTCTCGGGCGGCGACGAGCCCGACGGCTCTGCCAAGTTCATCACGGCGTTCTTCCGCGCTCCCGAGGTCACCGAGGCAGTCCGCGACCTGCTCAAGGCCCGCGATGGCCTGATGCTGGGCATCTGCAACGGCTTCCAGGCCCTGATCAAGCTCGGCCTGGTGCCCTACGGCGACATCGTCGACGCCACGCCCGATGCGCCCACGTTGACGTTCAACACCATCGGTCGCCACCAGAGCCGTCTGGTGCGCACCCGCATCTCGTCCAACTTGTCCCCGTGGCTGTCGCAGTGCAGCCTGGACGACCCCTATACCGTCGCCATCAGCCACGGCGAGGGCCGCTTTGTCGCCAATGACGAAGTGCTCGCCCAGCTGATCGCCAACGGCCAGGTCGCCACGCAGTACGTGGGCGAGAACGGCAAACCCAGCATGGACCTTTCCGTCAACCCCAACGGCTCCGCACTCGCCATCGAGGGCATCACGAGCCCCGACGGCCGTGTCCTGGGCAAGATGGGCCATGCCGAGCGTCGCGGCGACAACCTGTACTGCAACGTGCCCGAGCATGTCCCCGGCGACAAATTCATGCCGATCTTTGAGAGCGGCGTAGCCTACTTCGCTTAATACGTTTCCATCGGGTACAATCCCCTCGGGTAACAACGCCCGCCACCGGCACCCCCGGTGGCGGGTTCTTTTTTGCTTTGCGCGTATAGGAGAAGGACATCATGGAAAGCCGCAAGCCGTATCTCGCCACCCTGCCCGGACTCATCCTGGGCTGTCTCGTTTGCTGCGCGCTCTGGGGCTCCGCCTTCCCCTGCATCAAGATCGGCTACGCACTCTTTGGTATTCCCGCGCACGACAGCGCCTCGCAGCTGCTCTTCGCGGGCCTGCGCTTCACCCTTGCCGGCATGCTGGTCATTGTTGGCATGAGCGTGGCCCAGCGCCGACCGCTCGTTCCGCAAGCGCGCGATATCAAGCCCATCTGCATCTTGTCGCTCTTCCAGACTATCGGGCAGTACTTCTTTTTCTACCTGGGCCTCTCGCGCGCCAGCGCCATGTCGAGCTCCATCATCGAGGCCAGCGCCAACTTCCTCGCAATCCTCTTTGCCGCCCTGGCATTTCACACCGAGAAGCTCAATGCGGCCAAAGTGCTCGGCTGCGTACTGGGCTTTGCCGGCGTCGCGCTCGTCAACCTTTCGGGCGCGGACGGCACCTTTGGCTTTACGCTCGACGGCGAGGGTTTTATCCTAGCCTCCACCGTCGCGGGTGCCCTTTCGACCTGCCTGATCGGTATCTTCTCGCGTGAGCACGACGGCGTCTTGCTTGCCGGGTGGCAGTTCTTGGTCGGCGGCCTGGTCCTCACCGCCATCGGCTTTTTGATGGGTGGCGCGCTCTCCCCCACGGCGATTGCCCCCGCCATCGCGCTCATCATCTACATGGCGCTTATCTCCGCGGTCGCCTACTCGCTGTGGTCGCGCCTGCTTGCCGTCAACCCCGTCAGCCGCGTCTCGGTCTTTGGGTTTATGAACCCCGTCTTTGGTGTGCTGCTGAGCGCGCTGCTGCTCGGCGAGGGCGCTGGCACGAGCCCCATTACCGTCATCGTTGCCCTGCTGTTGGTCTGCGGCGGCATCATCATCGTCAACAAACCCAAAAAAGCCTAGCGAGCTCACCTTTTTAAAGAGGGCGTTCGCACACTTTAGCTCAATGGAGCACACTGATTCTCGTTGATTTCGTACCGAGCCGCGGCGGCAGACGCTCGTCTTGCCGCACCGCGCCTGGGCGTTATGGCCGGTGGCCCCCGCAAACGCAAAAAGGGCGCACGACCATCGCAACGGTCGTGCGCCCTTTTTTCTAGCGTATCTGGGCGCCGGCTTTCTTTTTCTCGGCCTTGACGCGGTAGAGTTCCGCGTCGGCAGCGCGAAGCAAGTCTTGCCAGGTATCGACGCCATCACCAACCCGTGCGTAGCCGATGGACATCCGCAACAGATACGGAACCTCGGCGCGCGCGAGCTCGTCGTTAATCGCCGAACACAGATCTATGATGTCCTGTTCCGCTGCTGCCTTTTGGAGCACCACGAACTCATCGCCACCATAACGTGCAATAAAGCCACCAGACGCCGAGCAGACTTCTTTGAGCGCAGCGGATATGACCTGAAGAGCGTGGTCGCCCTCCACATGCCCATAGCGATCGTTAATCTGCTTAAAGCCGTCGGCGTCCATCATGAGCAGATACACATCTTCGGCCTGATCCACATTTGAGAAGAGCGACAGCATATAGGTCTCAAAACGGTTGCGATTGTTGAGGCCAGTCAACGGGTCGGTCGAGATGAGTTGCTCCTGGCAGATAATGTAGAGCAGCAACATGCTAATCATTATGCCGACACAAAGGCCAGGCACCGAGTATACGATCTGAAAGGTACCGCCCACCAGGGCCGGAATGGCGAAAAATGCCAAGGTTCGATAGATAGCCTTCGTCTGCAGGCTCTCGACCCTGCGAGATTGCACAAACGCATGCAGGGACGTATGTATAACGTAACAGTAGCTGACAATGGGCTGGATCATATAGGCAAAGCCGCGACGATACACGCCCTGCGAATCGATATAGAACAAGGCGTGCGTCCAGTAACTGGTAAAAGCCAGCACGACCACCAGAGCCGTAGGCAACGTTACAAGCACCACCCTATAGCGCGAGGTCACAAGGCGAGAGCCCTGCATCGTCTCGGAATAGATAAACCAAATGAGACACGCGATGGCAAAGAGCGAAAACGAAACCGCGTTGGAAATCCAGTTGGCAGCAATACCCAACGTGCCGTCCGCACCATCCGAAAGCGTCCAGATCATATCGAATAATATGTACGCGGCAGAGGTGTAGCCAAGCATGCTAAACAATAGCTGCAGGGTGCTCGAGAACAAGGAGCGACGACTTCGCGCGGCAAGCCCGATAAGAACAATCATGCATAGCAGGAATATCTCAATCTTGAGTGCCTTAACCACTAGACGCCATCCCTTCAATATCCGAATGGTCAGAATCGCCCAATTCGAATCAGGGCAATAAACACCCCTTTACTCCGCAGGGGTAAAGGGAATCATAGCAAAGCGCCCGAACATCACTGCAAAACAGTTTCTGTTCGGGCGCTCGGACGACGCGAATTGCACGCCGGAATCAATTATCGGTAACGGCCGTTACTCGCCATCGATGTCGGTCGCGACGGCCTCCTCGATGGCCTCGACACCGGCAGGCGACAGGTCCTCCTTGCCCTGGCAGAACTTCTTGTCGACCCAGCCGGTCAGAATCGGAGCCATGATTGCCGTGATGATAACGGCAGTGGCGATCTGGGCGTACGCGGTGGGCGCAAGCTCGGCGTAGCGCGGCGCGACCTCGGCGAGAGCAACCGGCGTGGTCATAGCCGTGCCGGCGATGGTGGAACAAGCCACGGCAGCCTTGCCGTTACCACCGCACAGGCGCTCGAACGCAAAGGTGATGGGACCGACGACAAACAGCGTGACAAGGCCCAGCAAGATGCCGGAAATACCACCGGCGATGAAGCTCGAAAGGCTCATGGACGCACCGAGCTGAAAACCAATTACAGCGATCGCGGGATTGGCGCCGGGAACCAGCAGGTTCTTGATAAACGGGAACAGGTTGCCCAGAACCATGCCGATAACGAGCGGCAAAATGGAGCCGATGATAGTACCGACAGGGATGTTGGCAAGACCCGAAACACCAAGGATGATCATCGTGACGGCGGGGCCGGCCGTAAAGAACAGGATACCGACGGCGCCCTGCTCGGACTCATCGCCGAACTCGCCCATGATGCCCGTATAGAGCGCCATGTTGCAAAACGTAATGCCGCCGATGATAGACACGGAGCTCAGACCCAGGAAGTTGTCGTTAAAGAAATATGCCACGCCTAGGCCGAGAGCCGCTGCGACGACCAGCTTGGGAATCAGCACGACGATACCGGTCTTGATGGCGCCCGGCGTGGACTTAAAGCTGATGCCGGCGCCCACGAACAGCAGGATCGCGGCGACGATGGTATTGGAGCCACCGCGGCAGGCAGCCGTAAAGAAGCCGCCGATCTCAAAAACCTGCGGGCAGAAGGTGTTGAGCAAAAGACCGACGATCATCGGATAGATCATGATGTCGCCCGGGATGCGCGGAACCTTGAATTTCTTTTGCTCGTTGGCAGTCGCTTCCTGTGCCATGAAACCCCCATTTCCGCTGACGCGGAACAAAAGCCCACGTCATGCTTTGCTACAGTAAAGTTTGACCATGGTACCAGAAGAAATAGACCAGCTCGGTGAAAAATTCGACAAGTTGGGATGGAACGAGATTCGGCGCCCGCGACGCCACCCCTATATAAGGCTCAAGACAATATAGAGTACGATGCCCGAGACGCAGCACCACAGCATCGATTTTGTCTTGACCGCCACGACCACGACGCCGACGGCCGCAATCCAGGGAACCAAGGCAGGCCAGAGTCCCGCGTCGAACGCGCCGGGGCTCACCAAGTCGTTGGCGACCAGCGCGGCAAAGGCAGCGGGCGGGATATAGCCCAGGGCCTCGGTAATGCGGGGCGACAGGGTCCGCCCGCGCAAGGCGAACGCCGGCGCGATGCGAAAGAACGCGATAGCAGCCCACGACGACAGCCACAGAACCAAGAACTCGTTAACGGGCATCGCGGGCACCTCTTCCGTCAAATACAGCATCGCACGCCAACGCAATGGCAATGCCGGCCACGACGCTTGCCGGCACGGCAATATTCGTGAGGCCCAAGAACTTGCATACGGCGACGGACACCGCGCCCGAAACCGCCGCGACAACGTTGCCGCGCGACAGCCGCTGCGAAAAGAGCAGGCAGATAAAGAGCGAGGTGCAGACAAAGGCTGCAATGGCGGTGGGAACATCGACAACGGCGCCGACGATGGTGCCCATCGTACACGAAACGCCCCATGTTGCGATGAGGATCACGTTGAGCACAAAGGACTCGCGCGGGCCCCAATCCTCCCCTTCAACCAACTTGGCAAGCGAGATGCCATATGCCTCCTCGGTAAGTGTCGCGGCAACAGCCAGCGTCTGACGCTTCGAGGCACCCGTCAGATGCGGCGCGATCGATGCCGAGTAAAGCGCAAAACGCGAGGAGATGGCGGCAACGCTCGCGATAATCGAAGGTGCCGGCACGTCCGCCAGCCAAAGATTGCAGATCATAAACTGGCCGCTGCCCGTCACAAACGTGCTGCTCAGGGCAAAGACCATCCAGGGCTCCATTCCTGTCTGCCCCATGATCATTCCGCACGGCGCGCCTATTGCAACATAGGTAAGCATCACCGGCCAGACGGTTCTAACGATTTTGAACACCATACGCTTCTCATCCTGACAAGGTCTCCGAGCCGCATGTAGCGATACGGCAGAATCATCATCCGACAGCAACCGAGTTCACCTACAATTGCCACCGGATCGAAAGACACAACTTTTTAGGAAGTCATTATGACAGCTATCGATCGAGACCGGGCGCGCGCGGCCTTCAAAAGCTACACCGATGCCTACGACGCCACCAACCCACGCATCGCGCTCAAAATCGAGCATACGTACCACGTGGCCGAGGCATGCGATGCCGTAGCGCGCGAGCAGGGCTGGTCGTCAGAAGATATTGACCTGGCATGGCTTTGCGGCCTGCTACACGATATGGGCCGCTTTGAGCAGCTGCGACGCTGGGACACCTTTAAGGACGCCGAGAGCATGAGCCATGCGGCGCTGGGCATCGAGGTCCTCTTTGGCGAGAATCCCGCCGATGCACCCGCCACGACAAACATCCGTGACTTTATCGAAACCGGTGCGCATGACGAGCTCATCCGAGCGAGCATCGCCTATCACAGCGACTTTCGCCTGCCGGCACAACTCGACGAGCGTACACGGTGCTTCTGCGATATCGTGCGCGATGGCGACAAGATCGACATTATGCGCACCATCTCCGACAGCACCGTCGATACCATCCTCAAGGTGGATGAGGACGCGTTTCTAGCCAGTCGCTTCTCGGTACCGACGCTTGCCGCCTTTGACGAGCATCGGTGCGTCGCGCGCGACGAGCGCAACGAGCCGGCGGACTACCTGGTGGGACTCATCTGCTTTATGTTTGAGCTCGTCTATCCAGCGAGCCGCACGCTGGCGCGCGAGCAGGGCGATATCTACCGCCTGCTCGACGCGCCCTTTGGCATTACGCGGCCCTTTACCGACCCCGCCACGCAGGCGACTTGGAGCCGCCTTAAGGACGAGATGCGCGACTGGCTGGCGCGCGCCTAGCGCTCAAGCTGGGCCAGCAGTTCCTCGACGACCTCGACGGCATCGCCGACAACCTTGTACTGGGCAGCACCAAAGATGGGGGCATCCGGGTCCTCGTTGATGGCGATAATGCACTCTGCCCCACCGATGCCGGCAAGATGCTGGATGGTGCCCGAAACACCGATACTCACGAGAAGCTTGGGCGAAACCGATACGCCGGTCTGGCCAATCTGATGGCGACACTCCAACCAGCCGGCCTCCACGACAGGTCGCGTGCAACCAAGCTCGGCTCCCAGAGCCTCGGCGAGCCTTCGCATCAGGGGCAGATTCTTCTTGGAGCCAATGCCGCGGCCCACCACGACCAAGCGCTCGGCATCGGCGATCGAGGCCTGCTGCCTCCACTCCTCGGCGGGAATCGAGATCTCGACACGAGCCTTAGCATCATCCGCAAGCGATATCTGGGTGATCGTGCCGGAGCGGTCGTAGTCAAAGTCGGGCGCCTTAAAGATGCCGGGACGAACCGTTGCCATCTGGGGACGATGATTGGGGCAGACGATGGTGGCCATCAGGTTGCCGCCAAACGCCGGACGCGTCTGTTGCAGCAGCCCCGTCTCCGTATCCATCGAAAGTACGGTGCAGTCAGCCGTAAGGCCCGTCTGCAAGCGCACGGCAACGCCGGGTGCCAGTTCGCGGCCAAAAGCGGTCGCACCGTATAGGATGGCCTCGGGTTTGCGTTCGGCTACCAAATCGCAGATCAAGCGGGCGTAGACCTCCGCATCGTTTTGGCGCAGGCGCTCGTCGCGACAGGCCAGGACTTCGTCGGCGCCCGCGCAAACCAGATGCTCCAGGTCGCCGAGAGAACCCTCGGGACCCATACCGATCAGTGCCACCAGACGGCAGTCGCGAGCATCGGCAAGCTCGCGGCCCTTGCCCATAAGCTCATAGGCAACGGGAGTCACCGTATCGTGCTCGTCGGTCTGCGCGAATACCCAAATGTCTCGATATGCATCAAGGTCCACCGCACCAGCGGCCTCGTCACGCTCGATCGAGATAGCGTTGACAGGGCAGGCGTCGACGCACCCACCGCATAGGATGCAGCCGTCGGTTACGCGGGCGCATCGGCTGGGTCGCTCGCCTTCCACTACGATGCCGCCCGAGGCACAGGCGCGAACGCAGCGACCGCAGCCGATACAGGCTTCGCTATCGATAATCAGTCCGCCCATCTATGCCATCCCCTCGATAATCTTGGCAAGCTTTGCCGCCTGCTCGGACGCCGTCCCCTCAACGGCCTCGCACGTTTGGTCACGGTCGGGCACAAACGAGCGCACGACCTGTGTCGGCGACCCGGCAAGACCGCAACGCGCGGGGTCGGCGTTCACGTCGGCGGCACTGACCACGCGCACGTCCGCCTCCTCCGCCGCGCGAATACCGGCAATACTCGGCATACGCAACTGGTCAATCTCCTTGGCAGTCGTCATCGCGCACGGCATCTCAAGATAGACCGTCTCCTCGCCGGCATCGCAACCGTGAACGAGCGCCAGCGAGCCACAGGTCGTAAAGCCCGCGCTCTGCACGCAGCTCACGTCGGTCACGCAGGGAATATCAAAGGCACCGGCAAGCTCGGGACCAATCTGGGCCGTATCGCCATCCACCGCCATCTTGCCGCAGATGAGCAGGTCGAAGTCCTCGTCGAGCGCCTCGATGCCGCACTTGAGGGCATAGGTGGTTGCCAGGGTATCGGCACCTGCAAAGGCGCGATCGGTCAGCAGCAGCGCATCGTCGGCGCCTCGAGCGATGCAGTCGCGCAGCAGCGACTCGGTCGCGGGGATGCCCATCGACACCACCGTCACGCGCACATCCATGCCAAAGCCGATAAAGTCGTCCTTCAGCGCCAGCGCGCATTCCAAAGCGCTCGCATCAAAGGGATTAATGACCGCCTGCTTGCCATCGCGCACGATGGTATTGGTCTTGGGGTCCATCTTGACCTCGGTGCTGCCCGGCACGGCCTTGACGCACACCACCATATGGAAATCGCTCATCTTCACGCGCCCCCTTTCTGGACGAGCTCATCCAAGAGCTTCTCCGAAAACAGGTTACCGCGACCCAGCTGCCCGGCAGGATCGAGCTGGAGCTTGAGCCGCGCCGACTCGACCATGGCCTCGTGACCGTACATCGTCTCCAAGAAGCCCGCCTTGATCTTGCCGACGCCGTGTTCTGCGGAGACGGCACCGCCCATGGCCGTGACCTCGGAAGCCCACTGGGCAAAGAGTTCTCCGCCGCGGCGATAATCCTGTGCATCGCGCGGCAGAATGTTCACATGCAGATGGTTGTTACCGATATGCCCCCAGGCGGCAGATTCAAGCCCACTTTCCGCCAGCGTGCGGCGATAGAGGGCGATAACATCGGCCAAGTGCGCGTTGGGCACCGACATGTCCGAACCCAGTTTGGTGATGGTGGGATCCATGCGGCGGCGCTCGTCGATGAGCATGTTGACGCTCTCGGGCACCGCATGGCGGAAGAATCGCTGACACTCGCGATCGACCTCGGTGCGCGCGACCCATGTCGCATCGTCACTGCCGCCCGCAAGCTCCAGTACCCACCCCAAGTGATACAGCTCCTCAGTCGCCTGGGCTTCGTCGTCGCAGTCGAGCTCCACGTAGACACAGACCTTGGCGTCTTTGTCGAGCGCAGGCAGCGAGGCAAACGCCGTCGACTGCTCGCGCTGGCGACGTAGAATATCCAGGGCGCCAGCATCGAAGTACTCGATGGCAGCCGCATGGGACAGGACGGGACGCACAGAATCGGTGAAGGACACGGCCTTGTCTTCGCTGTCGAAGAAGCAGCTCACGCCCCAAACGACCGCGGGTGCCACCTGCAGGGCAATCTCGAGTTCGGTGATGACGCCGATTGTGCCACACGCACCGATAAACAGATCGATGGCATCCATATCGTCAGCAACGAAATAGCCCGAAGCATTTTTTGTCTTGGGCATGGTATAGCCGGGAAGATCGAGCTCGAGTGTACGGCCCGCTGCCGTCACGAGCGACAGGTGGCGGCCCTGGGCAAAAGCCTCGCCGCGCCGAAGCTCAAGCAAATCGCCATCAGCCAGCACGACGTGGAGTCCCGTGATATGTGGGCGCATGGGGCCGTAGGCGTAGCTGCGGGCACCGGAGGCGTTACATGCCGCCATGCCGCCCAGACAGGCAGACGCCTCGGTGGGATCGGTGGGAAAAAACTGCTCGGGAGCCTCTTGGAACTCCTCGTAGGCCTCAAGCGATGCCTGGTCCCAACCAGCGGTCGGCAGCACCTTCTTGCTCAGCTGCTTGCGCAGCTCCGAGAGCACAACGCCCGGCTCCACGCGCAGCAGAAATTGGCCTTGTTCATCGCGGCGAAGGCCCAAATAGCGATTCATACGGGAAGTATTGAGGATATGCCCGCCGTGGGGCACGGCGCCGGCGGCAAGGCCGGTTCGGGCGCCCTGAACCGTTACCGGAACACGCTCGGCATGGAGCTTTTCCAAAATGGCACGGACCTCGTTTTCCGTTGTCGGAAACGAGATGCTCGAGGCCTCGCCCGATGCGCGAGATTCATCGCGGCCATACTCTTCGAACTCGTCGGTGAAGGGTTTGATGGTTGCAGACACGCGAACTCCCCCTTTAGCTAACTACAGTGTTTGCAGGGAGATGTTACCGCATCGTTTCGTCGACGTGTTCGAGACCGTCTCCATAATTGGCGTTTTTTACGTTCGTGCAATTCGGCGAGCGGCTTGATTTCCTCGGCAGACGATGCTTTTGACACATATGGCCCCGCCGTCGCCGACCGCGCGATTGTCGCTCGAAAAAAGTTGGAGTATTTTTTGCCGCCTTTTACCTGCGGAGACGCCAATCCGTCAAGCATTTGGTCAGAAATTGGTCAAGTAGCGGCTGATAAGGTCGGCGTCGACAGCCAAAACCGATAGAAGTTTTGGCCCAGAAGCAGGGAGGTTCCCATGGCATATTACTGGCCCCAGTACGGCATCGCCATCGAAGTCGACGACGATCCCCATCTCCTGCCTTTCGACGAAGAGGCATTCCCCGATACGACGGTCTACCACGTTACCACCGATGTGATCTGCGACCCCGAGTCGTTCTCGGCGCTCGCCCACCACATCGCGCATATCCACGACATCGAGCTCCCTCCCGACTTCGACGAGCTCGTCTACTCGCGCCGTCTGATGCTTCACATGCTCTTTGGAGCGGACCCGTCCACCTTTGCGCGCGTCTATACCGCCAAGGATGCCGCATGAGCGCGAAGAAGCCACCCCACTTTGCAGGCCTGGGTCGTCGCAAGAAGCTCATCGTTGCCTGCTTGGCCATCGTCTGTGCCCTTGTCGCCGTAGGACTATACGTTTGGCAGTCGCAGCCCGTACCCGAGGCGGGCGCTTCGGTTACGACGGCGGAGGGCAAAACGCGTCAGGAAATCCAAGATGAGCTCGACGCCATCGTCCGCGACAACATGATGACGATTTCGGTCGCACCGGTCGCCCAGCTGCAGGAGGACGGCAAGCTGCGCGTCAACGTCCAAAACGTCCAAGACAATAAATTTCCCCAGCGATTCCGCGTCATCCAAAACGACGAGACCATGTACGAATCCGGTGTGGTCGAGACCGGCAAGACAATCGAGACGTGCCCCGCCGGCGACATCAAAGAAGGCGAGGCGTACATCGAGATCCAGGCACTCGATGCCAAGACCCTCGACAGCCACGGCAATCCGACACGTGTCAAGGTACGGGTTGAGCAAGCCGAGAACTAGCTTTCCGGCCGACGCGGCACCGCACGCAATTCACCAGCATTCGTCCAATCATCGCGGGGACGGCCCGCGGCGAATAGAAAGGAACGACCATGGACATCACCAGGAACATGAACGGAGCCAGAGCGCTCGTCGTGGGCGCAGGGCTCGCGCTCGCGCTCGCAATGGGCGCCGCCCCGACGCCAGCTATGGCAGCCGGGCGCGTTGGAACCACGAAAGTAATGGTCAGGACCGAGATCGACAACGTTGAGTTCAAAGTTCCGACGGTTATTCCCTTCGTCGCCAAGGCCGACGGCACGCTTCAGGGCCCCTCAGAAGACGCGACCACCATCGACAATCATTCGGCCTACGGCATCCATGTCACCAACATGAAGATCGACGCCATGAACACCTGGACCATTGCCGCCGACGCCAAGGCCGGAACCGCGCAGAACTCCATCGACTTTAAGGTCGGCCCCGACGGCGCGCTCCAGAACGCCAGCACCGCAATGCAGGGGACGGGCCTCGATCTTTCCAAGAATGCAGCCTTCGACATGGGCTACCAGGGCATTGCCGGCGGCACGGACAAAATTAAGCTCAAGACAAGCGGAAACGTCGCCCGCGTCACGCGCGACATCTTCCGCGTAACCGGCGAAGGCGATCAGGTTGCAACGATCACCTGGACGGTCGAGCCCGGTGCGCACACGGCATAAGGCCGTCGCCCTGGCCGCCGCCGTCAGCATCCTAGCGTTTGGGCCAGCCATGGCCTTTGCCCAGCAAGAACAGGCGCAGGCCGCCACGCAAGTGACGGTCGACCTCTCGGAGCTCGACCGCGGCGACCGCGAGGAACCGTTGGCGCAGACAGGCGACAGACGATGGCTCTTGGCAGCAGGCGCCACAGCAGCAGGCGCGGGCACCGCCGGCCTCGGTCTGCACATCAAACGCAGCCAGAAACAAAACACGGACAGGCCGCACTAAATTAGCTAAGGAGACCCCATGGCATCGAAGAACCTTTTGCCCGTCGTCGCACTCTGCGGCGCGCTCGCAACCGGAACGCCTGTCGCCGCTTGGGCGACTCCCGTCATGGCAGACTCCTTACCAGCAGCCCTAAGTTCCGCACCAAATCCGTCGAGCGCCATTGCGTGCAAGCGTTTTTCGATCGCACAGGCCGCGATCTCAACCTCGGGATGCCTTCGTCGTAATACGGACGGCTCGATAGTCGTGGATATCAAGCGTTCGAACAAGGCAAACGGCTCCCAGGCGGGGTGCGCCGTCTGCACGTGGCGCTCGGTTGTGCTCGATGCAGATGGCGATCCATGCAATTTAGAGCTGCGCATCGACATCGCTTCGGTCGATGACTCGGCGAACGGAGCGAAGGTCGCCTTCGACGGTACGTTTTTCGAGAAAGGAGGCGGTATATGTCTGGGCTGCGCCGCCGCGAATGCAGACGATGCGCAGCCCACCCTCTCATTCACGGCATCGTTGCGGCTGACCAAAGCCGGTACCGATGCCATCGCGGCGGGAGAAGCGTCCCTGCTGTTCTACGCCGTCAGCACCAAAGACACAGACGCTCATTTCGAGAAGCCAGCCGGATCACTCAGCCTTACACGAGGGATAGAGGCAGGCCCTATTGAAATCGATGCCCACGCGCAAAGCAGGCAACGCATTCTTGCCGACCCGGCGCTTCTCGAAATGGAGTGGAACGGATCCGGAGCCATCGGAATTCTCCCCTCCGCGCTTGACGCCAAGACGCTCCCCCCAAACAACGAACCCATCAACGCAACCATACAAGAGGAGAGCGCGGTCAAAGAAGCAGGTGCGGGCGACACGCCGTCGCCGACAAACGGCGTCCCAGCTTCTTTCGAAGCACCGAATGAGCCCGCTGCCGATCCAAACGATCCCGAGCTCGTGGACAGCCTGGGGCTTGCTGATCCTCAAGAGATCGATGAAGGTAACTGCTGCGTGCTTGCCGCGCTCGACCACACAGAGGTCATCGACGCTGCGAACATCGAAGTTGCCGCCGCCAATCAGCCCGTCCGCAAGTCGGCCATCATCGCATTTCCTGAATCCATCGAAGTCGTCTTTTTGCCATCGGGCGAGGTCGTGGCCCCAACACTGCTCACTTTGTTGGGCGCCAAGAATACTCGAAACGAAATTAAAAAGGTCACGGTTGTCGACCCTGCAACCACCGCCAAGCTGCGTCTATACGCCGTTGCTCCAGACGGAGGCAAGACCTTGGAATTCGATGGTGACACACTCCTAGCCTGGCGACGTCTGGACATTATGCAAGACGTCTCGTATCAGATCGAACTCGAAGGGTTTGATCGTGCCCGCGATGCCAATATCATCGCCGCGGCTATTGAATCCCCACAGCGGCTTATGACACTGCGCTTTGAATACTATCCCTATGTCCCGACAACCACCTGAGGCTTAAATGCTGCGCATCATTCCTAACACCGCTTATATAACGTATTAGATGAGTCGCGATGTGCCTCGCATTTCGTTCTGCTACGATTGCCACGTTGGCATCAATACAGGAGGGCTCATGCCGGGCTTGGGAACAATCATCAACGTTGTGCTTTTAGTTGCGGGCGGTCTTTTGGGATTAGCGGGCGGCCGCTTCATTACACCGCGCATCCAAGACACGCTCATGAAAGCATCGGGGCTGTGCGTCCTGTTTATCGGCCTTGGCGGCACCATGCAAAAGATGCTCCTTATCGATGGGAAGGCGCTAGCGACCACCGGCACCACCATGCTCATCGTCTCGTTCGCCCTCGGCTCGCTCATCGGCGAGGCCATCAACTTGGAAGCCGCCATCGAGAACCTTGGCGAATGGCTCAAGCGCAAGACTGGCAGTGAGGGCGATAACGAGTTCACCAACGCTTTTGTCTCGACTTCACTCACCGTGTGTATCGGCGCCATGGCCATTGTGGGATCGATCCAGGACGGTCTGCTCGGTGACTGGTCAACGCTTGCCCTGAAAGGCGCATTGGACTGCATCATCGTCTGCACCATGACGGCATCGCTTGGCCGCGGCTGCATTTTCTCCGCCCTGCCCGTCGCCGTGTTCCAGGGGACGATCACGCTGTTTGCCGGCGCACTCTCCCCCATCATGACTACGGCAGCCCTCAACAGCCTTTCGCTCGTAGGCTCCATGCTCATCTTCTGCGTCGGCGTCAACCTCATCCGTCCTCAGACCTTCCGCACGGCCAATATGCTCCCCTCCGTCGTCATCGCCGTCATCTACGCCCTCCTGTTCTAAATCTATCAACGCAGCGGTATCTCGAACATCTGTTTGATGCTGTGCTATGATATGAGGTCACCGTAGCTGCGTTCGAGAGGAGGAGCGGTGGCCGACCAGGACATCAAGATGCTCATCGAGCGCATTATGGCCGAGGCCCGGACCCATCAGTCCGCCCGCTTCTCAAACGAAGTCTACGCAGACGAGCCGATTCTCAAAACCGGCCGACAGATGCAGAATTTCCTCCCCGATCAGTACCGTAAAATGCGCGAGATATCGCGCTGGCAGGATGACCCCAAGGGCGGCGCGGGCCGTTGGCTTTCGGAAGCCGAGCTTTTCTACCGCCAAGGCCTGCTGATGGCCGACTTTGAAGACGACTGCCCCTACAACGGCACCTTTAAGTCGTACTTTCCCACCTACAACGCCATGAGCGATCGGCAGCTGCGCGGCTATTTTACCTGGCGCTCCCAAGTGCGCCGCGGAACTGTCGAGGAAACGTCTACGTCCTTTGCCTTTCTGTATCTCTATGAGCTGATTTGCGGCATTGGCGTAGATGACCCGCTCGATGGTTTTAACAAGATCAAGGCTTTTTGGGATGCCTATCGCGCCTTCGAGCCCGGCATCGATCGGTTTGCACGCGTGTGGTTGCAGGATTACGCCGTATTCCATGGGCTCGACCCCAAGCTGCTTCGCGACTCTAAAACCGTCATGTTCGATAACGCCCTTATCGAGCTGCGACGCGCGGCACGAGACCTTGTACCAGCACCGGCACCGTCCGGCCAGACCCCCAAGCGTCGCAAAACCTCCGAGCCCACGCTCCCCCTTCCGCCCGATGAGGTGCGCGAGGAGCGACTCATAGCCGCCATCAACGCCCTCTCCACGTACAACCTAAGTAACTCGCGGCTCGACCGCAGTCACCACCGCGATCTGCGCCACGTGGCATGCGCCGTGTATGTCCGCATGGCGCGCTACTATGACACGCACCGAAAGACCGGCATCGTAGCGAGCTTGTTTGGGGAGGAGACGGCCATGCCCTACACCATGTTTGCCTCGGCCGTATTCTTTGCGCCCGAGCGCCACGAGGACTGCGAATACCGCCTGGATCCTATCCATATCTACCGTTGCCAAAACGGCTTTTGGGAATGCATGCGTATCCACGGTAGTAGGCAAAAGAGCAGCAAGCTCGGTGAAATGATGCGCGCCTGCGACCAACGCCTGCGCCTGGCGCTGGACCCCGCCCATCCCCTTAAGGAAGAAAAGGTCCCCAAATATCTGGCCAAGATTATCGATGACGAGATTGTGGCATGGCTTTCGTGGGACGCTGCACACCAGCCTGTCAAGATCGATATCGATCTGAGTCAGCTGGGGCACATTCGGAGCGCCGCTGCGCAAACGCGCGAAGCGCTTTTGATCGACGAGGAACGCGAGGACGGCGCGTCCGCAGAAGCCGAGGCAGCGGACTCTGGGCAACCGGAAGCCGAGCCCGTAGCCGACGCGACGGTCGAGGCGGTCGCGGCACCCATTCGGCAGGACGAGGCCGACGAGCCGACCATATCCACCGAACAGTTTGGTGTCGTGGCACCGCTTCTCGCGCCGACGCCCGCGTTCGCAGCGGCAGCGCCCGCTGACGCCACGAACGAACTCGCGCCTGCCGCAAACGCCTATCTCAGCGCACTGCTCGAGCACAACGCAGTACAGGCGGAATCGGCGGTAGTGCAATCGGGGCAGAGCGAGGACATGCTCGTCGATACCATCAACGAGGCGCTCTTTGACCTGGTGGGTGACACCGTCATTGAATTTGGCGCGGCAGGACCGCAAATTATCGAGGACTACGAAGCAGACGTGAGAGGATACCTAGACCATGAGTGATACCGCACCCGCAGCACCCCGCGTGCCCAAGCGCGTCGCTGCCGTCATTCTCAACTCGCTCAAGGGCGGCGTGGTCCCGCGCATCGGCCTTCCCTATATCACCGTGGGACGCGAGGTCGAGATTCGCGCCCTGCTCACCGATTTGAGTCTCATCGCCGACGGCGGCGCAAGCTTCCGCTTTCTGGTCGGTCGCTACGGCGCCGGCAAGAGCTTTTTGCTCCAAACCATCCGAACGCATGCCATGGGCGAGGGATTCGTCGTCGCCGATGCAGACTTATCCCCCGAGCGCCGTCTGCAGGGCGGGCAGGGGCAGGGCCTTGCCACCTACCGCGAGCTCATACGCAATATATCGACCAAGACGCGCCCCGAGGGCGGTGCGCTCAACCTTATTCTGGATCGCTGGGTTGCCTCGTGTGCCGACGTCGACGAGTCGGTCGTCAATGCCCAACTGGCCCCGCTCGAGGAGATGGTCCACGGCTTCGACTTCACCCGCATGCTTCGCCGCTATCGCACGGCCGCATCCGAGGGCGACGAGGAAGCCATGAGCCGCGTGACCAAATGGATCCGCGGCGAATACCGTACCAAGAGCGAGGCTCGCGCCGAGCTGGGCTCCTCGACCATCATCAGCGATGACGACTGGTACGACTACGTTAAGCTCATTGCGCGCTTTTTGGTCTGCAGCGGCTACAAGGGTATGCTGGTGCTCATCGACGAGCTCGTGAATCTATATAAGATTCCCAACGCCATCACACGCCAATACAACTACGAGAAGATCCTGACCATGTACAACGACACGCTCCAGGGCAAGGCGCAGTACCTGGGCATGATCATGGGCGGCACGCCAACCTCCATCGAAGACCGCCGCCGTGGCGTGTTCTCCTACGAGGCCCTGCGCAGCCGACTCGCTCAAGGCCGCTTTGCACGCGAGGACCTTAAGGACATGCTCGCGCCCATCATCCGCCTGCAGCCACTCACCTACGAGGAGCTGCTGGTGCTGATCGAAAAACTCATGCAGATCCATGCCGGATACTTTGGCTGGACGCCCACGCTTACCGAGAACGACTTGGTGGACTTTCTCAAGATCGAGTTCGGTCGTGTGGGAGCCGACACACATCTGACGCCGCGTGAAGTCATTCGTGACTTTATCGAGCTGCTCGACATCCTATGCCAGAACCCCGACGCCAACGTAGCCGAGCTGCTGCAAAGCGTCGGCGGCGACGCGCTGGTGCCGGCGGCAGCAACAGGCGACACCGATACCGCAGGCGGCGACCGCAACTTCGCCGAGTTCACCATCTAACCTACCAAAAAGGGACAGGTTTATTTTGGTAGGTTTTATCTGGGCAAACGTTGAAGCGGTAATGCAGCAAGCCACTGCCCGCCGCGTTGAGAGATTCGCTTTTGAAAGGAGGCCTCGTGAACGCCTTTGACCGCTACGCCCCGTTTATCCAAGACTTCATCTACTCCCACGATTGGGAGAGCCTGCGCTCCATCCAGGTTGCGGCGGCAGATGCCATCTTTAACTCGCAGGACAATGTGCTCCTGACGGCATCCACGGCTTCCGGCAAAACCGAGGCAGCCTTCTTTCCCATCCTGACCGAGTTTTGGGAGAACCCACCCGCAAGCGTGGGCGCCCTCTACATTGGCCCCCTCAAGGCGCTCATCAACGACCAATTCGTCCGCCTCAACGACCTGTGCGAAGAAGCCGATATCCCCGTCTGGCACTGGCATGGCGATGTCTCGCAATCACACAAGGCCAAACTCATCAAAAAGCCGAGTGGTATCCTTCAGATTACGCCCGAATCGCTCGAGGCGCTCCTGATCCATAAGCACATGGCGATCCCGCGCATGTTTTGCGACCTGCGCTACGTCGTCATCGACGAGGTTCATTCGCTCATGCGCGGCGACCGCGGCGGGCAGACGCTCTGTCTTATCGAGCGCCTCTCGCGCATGGCAGGCGTGCAGCCCCGCCGCATTGGTCTTTCGGCCACCATCGGGGACCCGGAACGCACGGGTGCCTTCCTGTCGCAGGGAACGGGACGAGACTGCGTTATCCCCCGTTTTGAGGAACCGCGCCGCGTGTGGCGTATCTCCATGGAGCACTTCTACAACTCGGGTCCCCAGGCGCAGCAACGAGGATTCGAGAGCACGGGCCCTCAAGAGGCCGAAGTGCTTGCGTGCGAGCGCATTGAGGCAGCGGCACCCGCGGCACTGCCCGCCGGCGCCCAAGACATGCGTCACAGCGGACAGCTCACACAAGAGGAGCGACGTCAACGTCGTGAGCGGGCACGGGACAAGGCTACCTCCAGGGATCGCCGCACTTCGTCGGCCCCCGAGGGCGAAGTCGACATCCCCCGAGCACCCGAACAGGCGCTTCTCAACCCCACCGACACGGCGCCCGACAACGCCGACCCCGGTATGGGCTATATCTTTGAGCATACGCGCGGCCGCAAGTGCCTGGTCTTTGCCAACTCGCGCGAGGAGGCAGAGGCCGTGTGCTCCATGCTGCGCAGCTACTGCGAAAGTCGACACGAGCCCGACCGCTTTCTCATCCATCACGGCAATCTTTCGGCATCGCTGCGCGAGACGGCCGAGGAGCTCATGCGCGACGAGGAGCAGGCGCAGACAACCGTCACCACCTCTACGCTGGAGCTCGGTATCGATATCGGCCGCCTGGAGCGCGCCTTCCAGATTGACGCGCCGTTTACCGTCAGCTCCTTTTTGCAGCGCATGGGGCGCACAGGCCGTCGCGACCTTCCGCCCGAGATGTGGTTTGTCATGCGCGAGGAAGAACCCGAGCCGCGCACGATGATGCCCGAAACCATTCCCTGGAAGCTCCTGCAGGGTATCGCGCTCGTACAACTCTATCGCGAGGAAAAGTGGGTCGAGCCGCCCGAGCTCGATCGACTCCCCTACAGTCTGCTCTATCACCAGACTATGTCGACCCTCGCCAGCACCGGCGAGCTCACGCCGGCCGAACTTGCCCAACGCGTGCTCACGCTCAGTTATTTCCACCGCGTCTCAGCCGATGACTATCGCGTACTGCTGCGCCACCTCATCAAGATCGACCACATCCAGGTCACCGAGGGCGGCGGGCTGATCGTGGGTCTCGCGGGCGAGCGCATCATCAACAACTTTAAGTTCTACGCCGTGTTCCAGGAAAACGAGGAGTTCACCGTTCGCAGCGAGTCGGCCGAGCTGGGCACGATCGTCAATCCGCCCCCGCCCGGTGAGCGCATCGCCATCGCCGGACACTGCTGGATTGTCGAGGAAGTGGACTGGAAGCGCCACACTGTCTTTGCCACGCAGGTCAAGGGCCGGGTGCCGGCCTACTTTGGCGACTGCCCCGGAGACATCAATACGCATGTACTCGAGCGCATGCGCAAAGCGCTCAACGAGCATGCGGCATATCCGTATCTCATGGGCAACGCACGGGCACGTCTTGCACAGGCTCGCCATACGGCCGAGATTTCGGGCGCGGGGGCCAAGCCGCTCATTAACCTGGGCGGCGACACCTGGGCGCTCTTCCCCTGGCTGGGCAGCTACGCCTTTTTGGCGCTCGAGCGCTTGCTTAAGATTAAATGCGCCGCAAAGCTGGGCCTTCGCGGGCTCGATCCGTCGCGTCCATACTTTATGCAGTTCAAGATGAAGGCCGACAAGGAGACGTTCTTTGAGGTGCTCGCAGCCGAGGCCGAAAAGGACTTCGACCCTATCGAGCTCGTCTATCCCGGCGAGGTACCTTACTTTGATCGGTACGACGAGTTTGTTCCCGAAGAGCTCGTGCGCAAAGGCTTCGCCGAAGGTGTGCTCGACATCGAAGGCATGAAGCAGCGTGTCCGCAGCTGGCGCGACCACGCCTAAGACCAGTCTTTTTGGGACGGGGAGACTTACTTGTCGTGAAGGACGGTGCCGAGGAAGTCGGTGTCGAAGGGCACAGCTTCGGCAAAGGCGTAGTCGCCGTCGCTGGCGATGAGTAGATAATTCTCCTCGCCGCCGAACTCCGTATCGCCACAAGGCACCACCCAGGCGCGAGCGAACACCTCGAGTGCCGTGGCAACGCAATCGCGCAGGAACGTCACATCGCTCCCCTCGTTTGCGCTCACGATATTGGCCACGTAGATACCCCCGGGGTTCAGGCCGCCCCGCACTAGACGCAACGCCTCAACGGTCGCCAGCTCGCGCACGGGCTCGGCACCGCCAAAGCAATCGCTCACGACCACGTCGTAGCGACGATGGCCCACGCTCGTCACACCCAGATACGAGCGAGCCTCAGCGGTTATCACCCGCAGGCGATCGCCCGCCGCGCGCTCCAGCTCGTCTAGGTAGAACCAGCGGCGCGCCAGGCGCGTAATCTCTCCGTCATACTCGATGACGTCCATGCGCAAGCCCTCGTGCGACATCAGCGCGAACTTGGGATAGGCAAACCCACCACCGCCCATCATAAGCATGCGGTCGATACCGTGACCATAAGCGTCACGCATCGCGCCCTCGGCCTCAAACACATCGTCAAACGCACGATAGTACGCAAAGATGGGCTCTGCCCAACGCTCGCCAACGTAGCTTGCGCTTTGGTAGACGCCGCCTTGCACCAACACGCGAATCTCATCGCCGCGTTCATCGTGCACGCGCTTTACACGCGCCAACCCATTGCGGGTTCGCGCAACCTGCAGACAGGCAGCACGAACAGCAACGGCGGCCGCACCAAGCGCCGCGGCTCCCAGGGCAACGCCGGCAACGACGCCGGCAGAAACACTTGGCTTGTTCATCTAGAGCTCCTTTTGCAGATAGAGACCATGGTCGCAAAAACCCAGGTGACGATAGTACTCGCGCGTACCAATTGCGCTGATCACGTTGATGTGCGTATAGCCCGCGTCCCGAGCAATATGGCATGCACGCTCCACCAGCGACCGACCCAGTCCATGGTGCTGGGCCGCCTGGCCCTGATCACCAACGCGTGCCGCCATGCCATACACGTGCACCTCGCGAATCATCGCCTCGTCCGGCGTCGTCGGCAACTCGTCCGCATGCGCGGCAACAAACGAATGGTCGGGCAGCGACAACCGCAAAAAGCCCGCGATCTTGCCCTGCGGCGTCACCCACTGCAAAAAGCGCTCGTGCGTCACCGGCGTCTCGTACGCCACCTCCTCGTCAAGGGTCAGCTCATCCAAGTCGGCGCCCGCCGTGCTGATCTCGCGATAGCGAATCTCGCGCACCGTCGCACCGTCACCCCGAGCAGCTAGGCGGTTCTCAACGAGCTGACGCAGGTTGGGTTTCTTGTTGCCCACCATAATGTCGTCGGAACTAAAGTCGCGGATCATGCGACTGATACGGCAGAACGCCGGCGTCACCACGATGTCGTCGGCCAGCACATCGAGCAGCTCTTCCTCGGTATAGGGACGCCACTCGCCGCGCTCATAGCAGCCCACCAGACGCGAGCCCTCGATGAGCGCACACGGATAGACCTTGACCTCGTCGGGCATAAAGGCGCCCTCGGTCATAAAGTGTTCGTAGTCGAGCTTGTCCCCCTCGGGCGCGGCGCCCAGCAAGTTAAGCATAAAATGCGCGTGGATCTTAAAGCCAAACAGGCGCGCAAGCGAAAACGCCCGTTCAATCTGCGCCACCGAAATGCGACGCTCGTTGATATCGAGCAGGTGCTGGTCAAGGCTTTGGATGCCCATCTGAATCTTGGTGCAGCCCAGGCGACGAATGAGCGTGAGCGCCTGTGGCGTCACGGCATCGGGGCGTGTCTCAATAACGAGTCCCACCACGCGATGCTTCGCCGTCTCGTTGATGCGCTGCTGGCGCTCAAGCTCCTCCATCGTTGCTGTCTGCCACTCGGCAACCTCACCCCACGGCGTACCAGGGCCGTACAGCCGACGCACCGCACGGCTGTAGCCGCCCACGGCAGCATCCACACACTCCTGTTCGCCGGCAACACCGCTCGTAAGCTCGGCCTCGTCGGTCGCAATGCCGGCGGCCCGATAGCGCTCGCGACGCTCCGCCACCACCGGCGGCAGGGCATCGGCGGGAGCGTCATCGAGCAGGCGCCCCGCCTCGGCACGGCTGATGCCCGGACGCGCCAACATGGGGTTAGCCGCCACACCAGCAACGGCGTCATCGTTCAGCGCACGGAAAAGCTCCGACATAAACCACGTCTGATACCCTTGCGGATAGTCGCTCCAGGTACCGCCGAGCACGATGAGCTCGATCTTATCGGTTGCGTGCCCCATCTGCGAAAGCGCCGTCAAACGGGCACTCACCTGCAGATACGGGTCGAAGCAGTTTTGCTCCGCACGGGCGCACGCCGGCTCGGCGTGCAGATAGCTCTTGGGCATGCGCAGATCGTTGGGACAAAACAGGCAATCGCCCGAGCACGGCCAGGGCTTGGTGATGACGGTAATGGTCGCCACGCCCGAGGCCGTTCGGCGCGGCTTCATACGCAGCACCTGCAGCAGTTGACGTTCCAGATCGGAATCGACATTCCACGCAGCCCACCGAGCCGGCTCCTCACGTTTAACCCGCTGGTAGAACGGCAGCAAACGGCGCTTGGCCAAATCGCGTTTGTCGGCACCCTCACGGCGCGCCTCGGCATGTATCAATTTGACGAGCGCTTTGTCGTCCACGGTCTCGCCGCGACGCAGAGCCTCGAGTATGTTCAAGATAATCTGTTCCATGCCCCCCATTGTAAAGGCAAAGGCGCCGAAGCCGACCACGGCCCCGGCGCCTCCATCAAAGAGCATGCCTATATGTACCGATCTCCGAAAACCGCATGTCACTCTGGATCAAACGACATGTCGCCCGAACCGACCTCAAAACGATACGTAGCAGACTTATCGCCGTTATCGAATTCAAAATTCAAAATGGTCTCGCCGTCGTAGCCAAGCGGAAGGAAATCGCTCTCGAAGTCGCCGCTGCCCAAGGTGAGGCTCGCCTTAAAGCCCGTCGAGTTCGGAACCGTCATCTCCACATCACCCGAGCCCACACTCACGTCCATCGACTTCGCGGGCGCCTGGTAGAACTCGAACGTCACATCGCCCGAACCGACCTCAGCGCTGAGCGCATCAGTCACGCTGCCCGTAAACTCTACATCTCCCGCACCCAGGAAAAGGTCGAAACCGTCACAGATGACACCGACAATCTGCAGATCACCCGAGCCCACGTGCGCGTTGACTCCCTTCAGATGTTCGGCAACACGGCGCGGCAGCTCGACCGTAACTGAGCGATCGATTGCCTTATCGTCATCACTTCCAAACTGGGAAACCTTGAGCGTCGAGTCCTCGACGGATGCGATGTTTTGCGTCGCGGCCTTGGAGGCATCCATACCCTTGGCAACGCACCCCCGCTCGATAACACGAGCCTTGTTGCCATCAACAACCTTGACGTCCACCGAAGCCGCATTGATATCGAAATCGAGGTAGCGGAACTCATCGGCATCAAAAGTCGTGCTCGAAAGCTGCTGAGGCCGAGCGGAATAGTTACCGCCATCCAAAAGATCGTCCTCGTCAACCGCATCGTCCATACCAGACAAGCCGGATACAACATCGTCGAGGTCCCACGGGCCATCAAAATGAATCAAAGCCCGCGAAATGCCAAAGACAAGTCCGATGATGAGCACAAACGCTCCGATGCCGACGCCCAGGCGCAGCTTGGATTCATGCGAAAGCCTCATCATTCGTCACCTTCTTTGGCACATGGCTCAGCGGTGGCCGCGGTAGCCACGTCAGCATCAGGTTCCGCAGAAGTATCCTTCCCCTGGGCCCTGACCGCCACCGGTGCCGGACCAACCTGAATATCCCCGCGCGCCCAATCACCATCGAGCGCACGTGCCACCCAGTGATAGATGGGAATCGTAAAGAAGATCAGCGCGGCAAAGGGGCCGGCACCAAACGAGAACATCAGCAAAAAGAACAGCAGCCAACACACGGCCCAATACGGGAACGACTGGAACGGGCCCTTCACTGGAGTCGAGCCCACTACGCCGCCACTCGTCGCCTGAGCCGTCGCCGCATTGGCAGCCTGTGCACTCCAGCTTGCCGCTTGCGCCGCCTTGGCGGCGGCGTCACTCGCCTGTGTCGCCGCCTCGGTAGCTCGTGCCGCCGCCTCATGGGTGCGTGCACGCTCTGCCGCCTCGGCCTCGCGCTGACGAGCGCGGTCCTCGTTCTCAAACTCGATATCGTCCTCGATCTCATCGCTCGGATTGAGCAGCTCGTCCAGGCTCACGCCATAGAGCTTAGCAAGCGAGATCAGGTTCTCGGTATCGGGCGAACTCTCCGCGCGCTCCCATTTACTGACCGCCTGGCGCGACAGCCCCAGCTTTCGCGCCAGCCCTTCTTGACTAAAGCCTTTGCTGCGGCGAAGGTCGGCGAGCCGCTGCGCAGTTTCTACATTCATGGTTCCTCCTATGTGATGCCAGCCGTGCCGCCGGACCGCTTTTGTTCTTAAGGCGCCTTGCACAGTTAAAAATCTATCCGCCACCGCCAAAAGCATGCCACCTATTCTAGTGAGATTTTTGACAACCGCCGGTTGCGGGTACATATGAGCTGCGGAAATGTGTCCAAACAAAGCAATGGCACCTAGCTCGGTTGTCCCCGTTGCAGCGTTAACGGTAGTATGGTCGTACTGTTAATTCCGCACCGCCAACGGAAGGAGTTCCGCGCCGTGAACCGCGATTTCGCCTCATCGCTCATCCAGCTCAACAACACGTTCTATCGCGAGCACTCTGCCTCCTTCTCCGATACGCGCCAGGCCCCGTGGCCCGGCTGGGTGCGCACCATGGATATCGCACTCGGGCAGCTCGACGTCGCCACGATCGAGCATCCCGTCCGCGTCTTCGATCTTGCCTGCGGCAATATGCGATTCGAGAACTTTGCCGCCGGCGGCGCACTTGCCGCCAAGGGCGTCGACGGCGCAAACCCCTCGGCAGATGCCAGTTGCCCGTTTGAGTTCTATGGTGTCGACTCGTGTCAAGATTTGGCTATCGATGCACATGGCCACGCCCTGCGCATTCCCAACCTGCACTTCCAGGAACTCGACGTGCTTGACGCCCTTATGAAGCTCAACCCCGCCGAGACGCCCGACGTGCTTTTCGACGCCCCGCTCGCCGATATCTCGGTCTGCTTTGGCTTTATGCACCACGTGCCGTCGTGCGAGTACCGCGTACGCGTGCTCGACGCCCTGGTGCGGCAAACGCGCCCGGGCGGCATCATCGCCATCAGCTTTTGGGAGTTTATGAACGACGAGCGCATGGCGCGCAAGGCCGTTCGAGCCGAAGCCCGCGCCGAGCTCACCCCGCCGTTTGAGGGTTACGATTCCGCGCAGTTTGAAGCCGGCGACCACCTCATTGGCTGGCAAAACGACCGCCACGCCTACCGCTACTGCCATCACTTTGACGATCAGCAGATCACCGACCTGGTGCGCGGCGTCCGTACGTTCTACAAGAGCGGCGAGGTCCCCGTGCGCGAGCTTGAGCGCTTCCATGCCGACGGTCGCAGCGGCGAGCTCAACCGTTATGTGATCCTCAAGCGCCTGTAGGCACCGACGACTCGCCGTCGAGCCGTACCGCATCTTTCGGGCAAACTATGCCCACCCTTTTTCAACCCATTGACGGAACGCGCAGCTACGCGTTCCATATTTATGACCAAGGAGCCTCATGGGAGCCGTCCACGTTCGCACGCCTAAGAACTTTGTGCTCGAGGAGCGCCTGGAGCGCTACGCCGATGCGATTGAGACGAACCCCGAGGCTTATGCCGGAGATTGGCGCAAGGCCTGTGCGCCCGCAGGCGGCAAGCCCTTCGAGCACCTTCACCTGGATCTGGGCTGCGGCAAGGGAACGTACCTTGTAGAGCGCGCGGCCCACGAGCCAAACACGCTCTTTATCGGCATGGACCAGGAGCCCATCTGCATCGCCTATGCCGCACAGAAAATCTGCGAGCAGGAGCTATCCAACGCACTCGTCCTGCCCCGAGGCGCCGCATCGCTGCCAAAGCTGTTTGCCGCAGGCGAGCTCGATGCCATCACCATCAACTTTCCCACGCCACAGCCCAAGGCCAAGTACGCCAAAAAACGACTCGTCCATGTCGACCATCTGATGCTCTACCGCCCGCTCTTTGCAGCCGGCGCCACCGTCACGCTGCGAACCGACAGCAAGCCATTGCGCGACTATGCCCTGGGGCAGTTTGCCGCGGCCGGCTACGACACACTTTGGGTAAGTGACGACGTTCGCCGCGACCATCCCGAGCATCCCGAGACCGAGTATGAATGCCGCACGCGCGAGATGGGTGCCGCTGTCTATGGCATTTGCGCCACACCCGGCGCGCAGCCCAGCGATGAACAGCTCGCAGCAGGCCGAGCGCAGGAGCAAAGCCTTGCCTGCTACCTGCCCGATAACCTCGATGAGCTCACCTATGTACCTCTGGGCATGGAAGAGGCCGTCGAGAACTTTAGAAACCGCGCCCGCAAAGGCAAGAAGCGCCTGCCGCAGGAGTCCTAGGGGGCTTCTGATGGTCGCGGCGTCGGCAAACAAGTGAAAATAGGCGTCAGCGAACGACCCTCAAACCTAAGTGAGTAGACTTTTTTGCAATAGCCAAGCACAACCCGCATAACGAAAACTAAACCGCAGGTAGAGCCCTTGCGCAAAAGCCATGTGCTCGCGACATCGCAAAAAGTCTACTCACTTAGCTGGCAACCGCACCAAACGGCCGGACAGAACGCCCATTTCCTGCATTTTCTCGCGCGCTGGCACCCCGCGCCGCCGCTACGCCATAATAGTTGGCGGACAATCGCGAGAGAAAGCAAACACATGGCACAGACCACGACAGATACCGCCGCCAGCACCGTCTCCGGCGCCGGCGCCGCCAGCTCATTCTCGGGCGGCACGGGAACCGAAGCCGAATTCGGCTCGCTCGGCGCGCTCTCCCCCACCTGGTGGGAGCCCGAGGACGGCAGCGAGCCCGAACCGTGGCTCACGCCCGATCAGGCCTTCGAGCGCTTCTTTGAATGGACGAGCGATCGCGGTATTGAGCTGTGGGACCACCAGGAAGAGGCCCTCATGGATCTAGCCGCCGGTGACCATGTCATTTTGGGAACACCGACCGGATCGGGCAAGTCGCTTGTCGCGCTGGGCATGCTCTTTATGGGCATGGCACAGGGCAAGCGCTGCTACTACACGGCTCCTATCAAGGCTCTGGTCAGCGAAAAGTTCTTCGATCTGGTACAGGTACTCGGCCGCGATAACGTTGGCATGATCACCGGCGACACGCATATCAACACCAAGGCTCCCGTCATCTGCTGCACGGCCGAAATCCTTGCCAACGATGCGCTGCGCGAGGGCGAGGATGCCGATGTGGGCTGCGTGGCCATGGACGAGTTCCACTACTTTGCCGACCCCGACCGCGGCTGGGCCTGGCAGGTGCCGCTGCTCACCCTGCCCCACACGCAATTCATGCTCATGAGCGCCACGCTCGGCGATGTCACTGCCATCGCCGCCTCACTCGAGGAACACACCGGTGCTACCTGCGACTTGGTCGTCGATGCCCCGCGCCCCGTGCCGCTGAGCTACGACTACGTGACGACCTCCCTCGAGGGCACGGTCGAGCTCGCCATGCGCCGCGGCGAGGCCCCGCTCTATATCGTGCACTTTAGCCAGGATGCCGCCCTTGCAACGGCACAGTCGCTCGCCAATTTTGGCATCGCCAGCAAGGAGCAGCGCGAGGCCATCAAAGAAGCGGCAAAGGGGACGAGCTTCTCCACGGCCTTTGGTAAGATTCTCAAACGCCTGCTTGGATGCGGCGTCGGCGTGCACCATGCCGGCATGTTGCCGCGCTATCGCCTGCTGGTGGAGCGCCTGGCGCAGCAGGGCCTGCTGCCCGTCATCTGCGGCACCGATACGCTCGGCGTCGGCATCAACGTACCCATCCACACCGTGGTACTCACCGCGCTCACCAAGTTCGACGGCTACAAGATGCGTCGCCTGCGCGCCCGCGAGTTCCATCAGATTGCCGGTCGCGCCGGCCGCTCGGGCTTCGATACCGAGGGCATGGTCATCGCCGAGGCCCCGGAGCACGAGATCGAGAACGCCAAACTCATGGCCAAGGCGGGCGACGACCCCAAGAAGCTCCGCAAGATTAAAAAGAAGAAGGCCCCCGAGGGCTTTGTCACCTGGAACAAGCAGACCTTTGAGCGCCTGATCGAGACGCAGCCCGAGACGCTCAAGCCGCGCCTTCGCATCACGCACTCCATGGTGATTAGCGTGGTCGAGCAGGGCGGCGATGCCCGAGCCCGCGTACACGACCTCATCGAGACGAGCTTGCAGACCCCCGAGGAAAAGGCCAAGCTCGAGGTTCGCGCCGACGAAATCTTCGCCACGCTCATCGATTCCGGCGTCGTCGTTCGCACCGAGGTGCCGCCCGCGCCCGACGCCCCGACTGACGCCGCGCCAGACATCGACTATGCACTGACGGTCGATCTGCCCGAGGACTTTGCGCTCGACCAGCCGCTCTCGCCGTTTTTGCTTGCCGCGCTGGAGCTGCTCGACCCCGAGAGTGAGACCTATACCATGGATCTGATCTCGATGGTCGAGGCAACGCTCGAGGACCCCAAGCAGGTATTGCGCGCGCAGGAGCGCGCCGCGCGCGACCGCGCGATGGCCGAAATGAAGGCTGACGGCGTCGAATATGAGGAACGCCTGGAGCGCATCCAGGATGTCACCTACGAAAAGCCGCTCGAGGACTTGCTCGATGCCGCCTTCGACAAGTACTGCCAAGAAGTACCTTGGGCCAACGACTACCAGCTCTCGCCCAAGAGCGTCCTGCGCGACATGCTGGAGAGCGCGAGCGACTTTAAGGGCTATATCCAAAAGCTCGGCATCGCCCGCTCCGAGGGCATTTTGCTGCGTTACCTGGCAGAGGCCTACCGTTCACTCGACCGCACCGTGCCCATCGAGAAGCGCGACGAGCGCCTGCGCGACATTATCTCGTGGCTGGGCTTTGTGGTGCGCTCGGTGGACTCGAGCCTGGTGGATGAGTGGGAGAACGCCGGCAACCCGGCAGCCCTCGATGCTGCGCCGCCGCAGGGCATCGACGAGGTCGTGGCGGACCGTCGCGGCTGCACGCTATTGGTGCGCAACGCGCTCTTCCGCCGCGTGACCCTTGCCGCCCGCGAGCACGTTCGCGACCTGGGCGAGCTCGACGACGACTGGGGCATGAGCGAGATCCGCTGGCAAAAAGCACTCGACGCTTACCACGAGCAGCACGAGGAAATCCTCACCGACGGAGATGCCCGCAGCGCCGCGATGTTTTCCATTGACGAGTCCGACGAGAAGACCGCGCACGTATGGCACGTGCACCAGATCTTTGCCGACGAGGATGGCGACCACGATTTTGGCATCATGGGCGATGTCGATCTGGACGCCACGCAAGACGGCGGCGAGGTCATCTTCAAAAACTACCGCGTCGGCTTTATCGAGGACCTGCTCGAGGACTAGCCGAACTTATCGGAACGAAACGGAGTGGGGCCGCTGGCAACATCGCCAGCGGCCCCACTTTTGCACTATACGCTATGCCTTACTCGGCATCCTCGACCTCATACGAATCCGCCTCGGTTGGCTCATCGTTTGTCTCTGGCACAGCCCCGCGTGCCTCGTCAAACGCCGCCTTCATGGTCTTGTTGCCCCACGTGAGCTTGCGAATGGTAAGATCGTCGGCCTTCTTGTTGGCTAGGCGCAGATTGTTCTCGGAGGACAGCAACGCCTCCTTGGTTTTCTGCAGATGGCTAATCGTCTTGTCGATCTCATCGATCGCCGTTTGGAACTTACGGCTCGCGATCTCGTAGTTGCGACCGAAATCATTCTTGAACTTTTCCATCTTGGCTTCGAAGTTCGTGACGTCGATATTCTGCTGTTTGTACTCCGCCAGCTCCTGCTTATAACGCAACGAACCCATAGCGGCGTTGCGAAGAAGTGTAATCATGGGAATGAAAAATTGCGGGCGAATCACGTACATCTTCTCGTAGCGATAGCTCACGTCGACTATCCCTGCGTTATAGAGCTCGCTTTCGGGCTCGAGCAGTGTGCAGAGCACCGCGTACTCACAGCTTTTCTGGCGACGATCGTGATCGAGTTTCTTAAAGAAGTCCTCGTTTTTGTGCTTGGTCGCGGTCTCGTCGTTCTCGTTTTTCATCTCGAACATAATCGAAATGACCTCGTTGCCGCTCGCGTCGCACTCGCGGAAGATAAAGTCGCCCTTGGTGCCCTCGGACGCATCGTTATCTTTCTCGAAGTACGCGTTGGGAAACGCCGTCATGCGCAGGCGATTGAACTCGGTCTCGCAGTGCTGCTCGAGCGACTCGCCCACCATCTTGGTGGACAGGCGTACCTTCATGTCCTTAAGACGCTCAATCTCTTCGTCCTTGTAGCGAATCAGGTCATCGCTCGCGCGCTTGGCCTGCGCGAGCTCGAGCTCATGCGCCGCCTTAGCCTGTTCCTCGCGAGAATCGCGCACCGCCAGCTCACTCGTCAGCTTGGCACGTGCCTCATCGCGCTCTCGCTCCGCCGCGGCAACCGCCTCCGACAGGTTCATTTTTGCCATCAGTTCCTGCTCGCGCAGCTGGGCACGCAGACCCTCGGCCTCTTGCTCGGACTGTGCCTTAGCGGCGGAAAACTTCTCTTGTACCGTCGCGCGATAGTCAGTAAGCGCGCGCTCGGCCTCGCTGCGAGCGGCATCGAGCTCGCGCTGCGACTCAGCCGCAGCGGCGGCAAGCGCCATCTCCTGGGCCTTGTCCGCCGCGGCAAGCTTGGCCTGCAGCTCGGCAATCTGAGCATCACGTGCAGCTAAATCGTTTTGAGCAGCGTTGCGCGCCGCCGACTCGGCAAGCTTTGCTTCGTCATCTTTGCGCCCAAGCTGCGCACGCAGGCTATCAATCTCACGCTGGAGTTCGGCATTTTCCTTTTGAGCATTGGCTCGCGCCTCTACCGCCGCGCGCTGGCTTGCACTCTCGCGCTCTACGGCAGCGCCCTCGAGCTTAGCGCGCAGCTCGGCAAGCTCAGCATCGCGCTTGGCGACTTCTTGTGCCAGCTGCTGAGCTGCAGCGTTCTTCTGCTCGACAAGCTGAGCATTGCGCTGAGACTCCGCCTTTTGCAAGGCAGCCGTCGAACGCGAGCGCTCAAGCTCCAGCGCCTGCTCGCCCTCGCGCTGGACAGCCTTCACACGCTCATCCAGGTCGCGCGAGAACTCGGCATCGCGCACTTGCTTGACGATATCCGCATAGCCGGACGCATCGACCTTAAAAACTTCGCCGCAATGCGGGCACTTGATCTCGTTCATAGCAGCTCCTCGATGGACGCAAATTTCAACCGCCTACACTCTACCGCGCCACGCGGACAAAAAAGGCGCCGCCGCCATAATGGCAACGGCGCCAGAACCACCACAAAGGTGCCTGTCCCCTTTGTGGTGGTTCGAGAATTACAGTCCAAAGAAGCCCAGGATTTGATCGCGGCTTACGGGTCTGTAGTCGTTGGCATCAAGGCCAACGTCATAGCGCAGGATCGGGCGCTCGCGATCGCGGTTGCGCGCGTTGGTGCGGTCTCCCCTGCTGTGGATATGCCCGTGCAGCATGATGGCGCCACGTGCCTTGCCATTCCAGCTGAGCATGGGGTAGTGGCTCATAACCAGACGATGGCCCTTGGCATAGCCGGGGGCAATCTCCAGATAATCACGCACGTCTTCCCAAATTTGCGGCACGTCGGGATCTTCCCAATCGCCGTCATGGTTGCCACGGATGAGCGTCACGTTCTGGCATTCAATGCGCTCGCGCAGGCGCACCGCCTCCGCCAGGGGCAAACGATAGGTAAAGTCTCCCAGGATGTAGAGGCGGTCGTCCACATCCACGCACTCATTGATGGCATCGATGACCTTGCGGTTCATCTCCTCGACTGAATCAAACGGTCGATCCATGTCGTGCAAGATATTCGTATCGCCCAGGTGCAGGTCGGCGGTAAACCACATCATCGTCTATGCCCTCATTTCGCAACGTGTTCAACTCGTGCTAAGTATACAGACGTAGCGATGCGGCGGTTATCCAAAGAGCCCACCGAACAGTCCGCGGCGGCGCTTGTCTTGCTTTTTCGAAGCGTCACTCTGAGTTTTCTTGTCCTGCCGTTTCCTACGGTCCTGCTCCAACTCATCGTCATCGAGTAGCATATCCCACTCAAACGGATCATCCGTCAAATCGAACAGGTCATCGTCGTCAAGCATGGCAGCCTCCCTTACCGATTAGCGGGCATCCACCACATAGAGGCCAACGCGCACCTGGTGCCACGGGCTGCGCTCGGGGGCAACCTGTTGCACGCGGGCCTCAAACACGTCCTTGTGGCCGTAATACATCATCAAGGACAGTGGGCCGACCTCGTTTCCCGGAACGTAGCCAAGTTTGGTCTTGCCATAGTAGATCGCAACTGCCTCGGGGTCATGGGGATTATCGCGCTCGGCACACAGCGTCAGTTTATCGCCCGCTTTAAGATCGCCTAGGACCAAAGCGCCGCCGGCATATTGAAATCCTGCGATGTGAAACGACAGAAGAACACGTGAAGGCTCGTACATGGCAGCTCCTCTAACGGCCGGATAAACCGGTGTGTAACCTTATTGAGAAGTCTACGGTCCCGTGCGGACACAAATACATCCTGTCTGCGTCCTTCAATCGTTTGCCTCAACGCTTGCGCGACAGAACGCTTGCAGATAAAATAGGAACACGGATGGCACCCGTTGCCGCGGGTCTTGCCAACTCCGATACACGTTTTCATCGTGAGAAGTGGCCGTCTTCGCTTACGCGGGGGCGGCTATTTCATTCGGCCGATAAACAGACCGAGTTCGATAGCCGCAATCAACAACGCCAATAACGAAATAACATCGCTTACGTTCATACCAAATCCCTTCTAAAGGGAGTTGGCCCATCCGTGCTCCATAACAGTAGTCTAACGCAAAATGCAGGTAATAGGAACACTTGTTCGTATTACCTGCGCCCTTTTCTAATGAACAAACATGCGCACGAACTTGTGCTTCCAGCTTGCGTAAGGAGCGTAGCGGAATGGCACGTCCAGCCACGTTGCCTTGTTCACGATGCTCTTCTTGTGGCTAAACGTATCGAAGCTCTCGCGTCCATGGTACTGCCCCATACCGCTCGCGCCCATGCCGCCAAAGCCCATATGGCTCGTAGCCAAGTGCATGATCGTGTCGTTGACACAGCCACCGCCAAATGGCACGTAACGCACGAAGCGCTGCTGAACTGCGCGATCTTGACTAAAGATATACAGGGCCAGCGGCGTCGGACGATCCGTAATAAACGCTTCGGCCTCGTCTAGGCTCTCAAACGTCAGCACCGGCAAGATGGGACCGAAGATCTCCTCCTGTATCACGGCGTCATCGGGGGCCACGCCGTCCAAAATCGTCGGCTCGATCTTGAGCGACGACTCGCGCGCCGTGCCTCCAAGCACAACCTTATCGGGGTCGATCAGCCCGCGTACGCGCGCAAAATGCTTGGTGTTGACAATATGACCGTAGTCCTCGTTGTCGAGCGGGTGCTCGCCAAACATACGGCGGACCTCCTCCTTGATGAGGCTCAGCAGCTCGTCGTGCACGCGCGTATCGACCAGCAGGTAGTCGGGCGCCACGCAGGTCTGCCCCACGTTGAGCCACTTACCAAAGGCGATACGCCGTGCCGCAACCTTCAAGTTTGCCGTCGCATCCACGATGCAGGGGCTCTTTCCGCCCAGCTCGAGCGTCACGGGCGTAAGGTTTTTACTTGCGTGCTCCATGACGAGTTTGCCGACTGGAACGCTACCGGTAAAGAAGATCTTGTCCCAGCACTCATCGAGCAGCGCTTCGTTTTCGGCGCGCCCGCCCTCGACGACCGTCACCAGGCACGGATCAAATGCCTCTTCACAGATTTGCTTGAGCACCGCGCTCGATGCCGGAGCATAGGCACTCGGCTTGATGATCACGGTATTGCCTGCGGCAAGGGCGCCGGCGAGCGGCTCGAGTGTTAGCAAAAACGGGTAGTTCCACGGAGCCATGATGAGCGTGACACCATAGGGCACGGCTTGCGTTTTGCACACGCTCACGGCGTTAGCAAGATCGCACGGACGCAGGCGTGGACGACTCCATCGAGCCACATGCGCAATCTGATGACGAATCTCGGAAAGCGACGTGCCGATCTCGCACATATATGCCTCGTCATGCGACTTTCCCAAATCGGTCTTGAGCGCATGGGCAATATCGGCCTCGTGGGCCCGCACCGCATCGCGTAAACTCACGAGCGCGCGACGTCGAGCATCGACATCAAACGTGGCGTGCGTCTTAAAGTAGGCGCGCTGATCGCCGACGATGCGCGCAATTTCCTCGGTGTTCATGGACCCTCCTAATTCTCGTCCTCAAACATACCACCTGCAACGACTTCGTACATATGCTCGAGCTCCAAGCGGTCCATTAGAAGCGGAACGGGGTATAGCGGATTGGCCTCGGCATCGGCATGCGCCGCCATCTCGGGAATGTCAGAGCGGCGAATGCCCAAAACATATTTGGGGATTCCCAGGGCCTCGTTCATGCGGTCGACCCAATCGATAAAGGCCTCGGCCGCAAGACTATCCTGCGCGGTAGCCGGCGCAATGCCCGCCATGCGAGCAAGATCGGCAAGCTTGGGGGCGGCGGCGTCGCCATAAGCGCGAAGCATGTGCGGCAGGATGATCGCGTTGGCCAAACCGTGCGGAATTCCGTATCTGCCGCCCAGACTGTGCGCGATGGCATGCACATATCCGACATAGGAGCGAGTAAACGCAACGCCCGCCTTATACGCCGCCGAAAGCATATTGCGACGCGCACGCATGTTGTCGCCATGCTCATAGGCCTCAAGCAAATTGTCGTGGATGAGCTTCACCGCCTGTCGCGCCAACTTGCGCGTATAGGGCGTGGTGCTTCGCCCGATAAAGGCCTCGACGGCATGCGTCAGGGCGTCCATGCCCGTCTGCCCCGTAATGGAAGTGGGCAAGCCGCACGTAAACTCGGGGTCGTGGACTGCAAAACGCGGGATGAGCACAAAGTCGTTAATGGGGTATTTGTAGTGCGTCCCGTCATCGGTAATTACCGCCGCAAGCGTGACTTCGCTTCCCGTACCGGCGGTAGTGGGAACGGCGATGAGCAGCGGCAGGCGACGATGAATCCGCAGCAGGCCGCGCATCTTGTTGATGGGCTTGTTTGGCTGCGCAATGCGTGCGCCCACGCCCTTGGCACAGTCCATGGCCGAGCCACCGCCAAAGCCGATAATGGCCTGGCAGGCGCTCTCTCGATACAGGGACGCCGCTTCTTCCACGTTTGAAACCGTGGGGTTTGCACGCGTTTCGGCATAGACCGTAATGCCAATCCCCCTGGATGCGAGCGCCGTCTCGAGCGGTGCCGTGAGCCCCAGACGGGTAATGCCGGGATCCGTCACGATAAGGACCTTCTGGATCGAGCGCTTTTGAAGCACCGCGGGCACATCCTCGGCATGCTCTAAAATGCGCGGCTCGGTATAGGGCAGGATCGGCAATGCAATGCGAAAAACCGTCTGATATGTTCGGCACCAGGCACGACGGGCTAGATGCATAAAGGAAACTCCTTCATTTGTTGATAGGTCAACATTTGCTCGCCCGATTGTACTCAGCGGCGGTCAAAGACGGCCTGCCAATCGTTAATCAATCAACATCTTCATATCTCAAAATTGTTTTATTAAAAATCATTCCTAATAGGCTTCACATTTGGTTGCATTTATGGATAATAGAACTCGTCAAGACGCACGTCCGGAGAGGGCCCTTACGGGACCGGACGAGCGCGCAATCGCCATCGATCGAAAGGATCGAATCATGAAGTTTGTTTGCCCCGTTTGCGGTTATGTGGAAGAGTTCGACGGCGACCAGCTGCCCGAGGACTTCAAGTGCCCCCAGTGCGGCGTTCCCGGTTCTCGTTTCCTGAAGCAGGAGGAGGGCCAGCTCGAGTGGGCTGCCGAGCACGTCGTGGGCGTCGCCAAGATGGAGGGCGTCTCTGAGGACATCGTTGCCGACCTGCGCGCCAACTTTGAGGGTGAGTGCTCCGAGGTCGGTATGTACCTGGCCATGGCTCGCGTCGCTCATCGCGAGGGCTATCCCGAGATCGGCCTGTACTGGGAGAAGGCTGCCCACGAGGAGGCCGAGCACGCCGCCAAGTTCGCTGAGCTCCTGGGCGAGGTCGTGACCGACTCCACCAAGAAGAACCTCGAGATGCGCGTTGAGGCCGAGAACGGCGCCACCGCCGGCAAGACCGATCTTGCCAAGCGTGCCAAGGCCGCCGGCCTCGATGCCATCCACGACACCGTGCACGAGATGGCTCGCGACGAGGCCCGCCACGGCAAGGCTTTCGCCGGTCTGCTCAAGCGCTACTTCGGCTAAGCCAACCGCCTGAGACATAACCTCAAGCTCGATGAGGCCCGAACCGTATTGGTTCGGGCCTTTTTCGTGGGCTTATTGCAGCTGTTTTTGAAGGACAACGAGCGACTGAGGGCTCAGGTCGTCGTATTGAATGAGGACGCGAGATGGAGCGTTCTTAGTCGATGCCCGATCACCCGTCCACAGGCAATCGGCGATATTGACATAGGAAATACGAGCGCCAGCGAGAGCCTTCGCGAAACTCTCCCCCGCCTTGTCCTCGGCCAGGGCAACGGTACAGTAAAGGCCCGCATCTGCCTGCTCGATCGAGACCTCCCCTGCCGGAAACGCTTTCCGCACAAGCGCCATCAGGCCATCACGCGCCTCGCGAGCACGAACGCGCACGCGGTTCACATGTCGCTCGTAATCACCCGATTCCAGCAAACGCGCCAAAGCGACCTGATCAACAGAGCTCACCGACGAGGCGTAGAAACCAAGGTTGCGCCTAAACCGCTCCATTAACTCATCGGGCAACACCATGTACGCCAAACGCAACGCCGATGAAAGGCTCTTCGAAAACGTGTTGGTGTAGATAACCGACTGGGCGGCATCAATCGACGCGAGCGCGGGAATCGGCTTCCCGGCAAGGCGAAACTCACAATCAAAGTCATCTTCGATGAGATACCGACCTGGTCGCTCAGCGGCCCAGCTCAGAAGCGCATAGCGACGCGCAATGCTCATCACAAGACCGGTCGGATACTGATGGGACGGCATCAGGTGAAGGACATCGGTCCCGCTTTTCTGCAGAGTGCTCAAGTCCACGCCCTCATCATCCAACGGGATATGTCGAACTTTGCAGCCCATAGCCTGATAGATACGCGTCAGACGCAAATAGCCCGGATCCTCAACCGCATACACCTTGTCCGCGCCAAGCAACTGAACCAACATGGTATCGAGCAGCTGGGCGCCCGCACCGATAACGATGTTGTTGGGGTCGACATTCATACCCCTTGTCCCGTGCAGATGGTGAGCAATTGCGCGTCGCAGCCGAGCAGTGCCCTGCGCCGGTGCGGGCGAAAAGATTTCGCGCTCGTCTTCGGATGCCAGCGTCGCCCGTAGCGCGCTTTGCCAAAGCCGCGCCGCCTCCAAAGCAGAAGGAGAAAGCGCATCGAATCGCTCGACCTGTCCGTTGACATCATGCACGCTGGGGCCCACAGAGACGGCATCTCGGTCGATGCCCTCCGCAGCCGAAGCCAAAACCGGTGCATCCGGAAGCTCGCAAGCGTAGTAGCCACGACGTGGTATTGAGCAAATATAGCCCTCAGCGAGTAACTGGCTATATGCATTCTCGATGGTAATAACACTGATTCCCAGATGACTGGCAAAGGCGCGCTTAGACGGCAAATGCTCCCCCGCCACAATGCGTCCAGCTACGATATCATCTCGAATTTGCTGGTAAACATACTCATAGAGCGATGCTTCGCCGCGTTTTTCCAAATTGTAGTCAAGCATGAGCCTATCACCTGACCTTATTAAGTCATTCAATCTGGTATTAGTCTGACCTTGTAATTATCTCGAAAACTGAGTATTTTGTCATACCCAGCTCCCCGATAGGATGTTCCGTCAAGCAATGCACATGCCAACCAAGGGAGCAACCATGGCAGAACAGAACAGCAAGGCCGACCGCGTCAAACTCAATCGCGAGCTCGCGCAGATGCTCAAGGGCGGCGTCATCATGGACGTTACCACGCCCGAGCAGGCACGCATCGCCGAGGAGGCAGGCGCCTGCGCCGTCATGGCCCTCGAGCGCATCCCGGCCGACATCCGTGCCGCAGGCGGCGTCTCGCGCATGAGCGACCCCAAGATGATCAAGGGCATCCAGGAGGCCGTCTCCATCCCCGTCATGGCCAAGTGCCGCATCGGTCACATCGTCGAGGCGCAGGTCCTGCAGGCCATCGAGATCGACTACATCGATGAGTCCGAGGTTCTCTCCCCTGCCGATGACGTCTATCACATCGACAAGACCCAGTTTGACGTGCCGTTTGTCTGCGGCGCCCGTGATCTGGGCGAGGCGCTGCGCCGTGTTGCCGAAGGCGCCACGATGATTCGCACCAAGGGTGAGCCGGGTACGGGCGACGTCGTTCAGGCCGTGCGTCACATGCGCAAGATCCAAAAGCAGATCCGTGACGTTGTTGCCCTGCGCAACGACGAGCTCTTTGAGGCAGCCAAGCAACTGCAGGTTCCGGTCGAGCTGGTGCGCGAGGTCCATGCCACGGGTAAGCTTCCCGTCGTGAACTTTGCCGCCGGCGGCGTAGCGACCCCCGCCGACGCCGCGCTGATGATGCAGCTGGGCGCCGAAGGCGTGTTTGTCGGCTCGGGCATCTTTAAGAGCGGCGACCCCGCCAAGCGCGCAGCCGCCATCGTCAAGGCCGTGGCAAACTTCACCGATGCCAAGCTCATTGCCGAGCTTTCAGAGGACCTGGGCGAGGCCATGGTGGGCATCAACGCCGACGAGATCGAGGTTATCATGGAAGAGCGCGGGCGCTAGTCCAGCAGAAAGGATCGCACATGAGCGATTATGCAGACCAAACGGTCGCCGTGCTGGCGGTCCAAGGCGCATTTGCCGAGCACGAGGCAAGACTATCCGAGCTGGGCGCGCGCTGTATTGAGCTGAGGCAGGCGGCTGATTTGAAGCAGGACTTTGACCGTCTGGTACTTCCCGGCGGCGAGTCTACCGTTCAAGGGAAGCTGCTTGATGAGTTGGGCATGCTCGAGGAGCTTCGTGCCCGTATCGCTGAAGGCATGCCCGTCCTGGGCACCTGCGCCGGCCTGATTCTGCTGGCTCACGACCTTGCCGCCCATGACGATAAGGGGACGCCGCGCCTGGCAACCATGGATGTACTTGTCGAGCGCAATGCCTACGGCAGGCAGCTCGGCAGCTTTCGAACCAAGGGGCAGCTAGCCGGCATCGACGGTGAAGTGCCACTGACGTTTATCCGCGCGCCCCGCATCGTCGAGGTCCACGGCGACGCCAAGGCCTTAGCGAAAGTCGACGGCCGTATCGTCGCCGCCCGTCAGGGCAGCCAGCTCGGCGTAACCTTCCACCCCGAACTCGACGAAGACACCGGCCTCCACGAACTGTTCCTACAAATGTAGGCATCGAAATCAACAAACGAAATGAGAGTGGATAATCTCCCACTTTAAGCTTGGATGCAGGCTCAAACCGGGAGATTATCCACTCTCATGCTATGTAGTCGTTGGGTGTTCCTATAGTTTTGTCAACCGTCGGGGCTACTCCCGGTAGGGCACCCGGTCGCGCATCACGGCGTATATCGCCCTGAGCCGCTTCCTCGCGACGGCCTTGAGCGCCCGCCCGT
>NZ_JBBNLU010000011.1:0-67156 GCF_040092335.1 Collinsella sp. CLA-ER-H8
CCTTCCGGTAAGGGCCCAGGTAGACTACCTGGTCGATAGACGGCAGGTGCAAGGGCGGCGACGTCCTCAGCCGAGCCGCACTAATCGCCCGAGCTCTTCCGGAACCGCACCTCGCGGCCCGCGGGACATGCGCTCTTAGGCGCGGTCCGGGCACGAGGATGCCCCCGAGTCAGACCTTTCCTATACGCCATGCGGCCCCCAGGGCACGTGAGAGAGACACCGGACACCGTAACGGTGGGCGCCGCCCACCGGTCAGCGGCCAGAGCATGGGGGGCACGCCCGGTCCCGTTCCGAACCCGGAAGCTAAGCCCCATCGCGCCGAGAGTACTGCGGGGTCAGCCCGTGGGAGGCCAGGGCGCCGCTGACCGGTGGACGGCACCGAGCCGTACGCTTGAACTGAGAAGGGGGGAGGCCTCGCGGCCTCCCCCTTTTTGCGTTTACGGGCTTTTGTCTCACATAGTAGCTGTGTTTTATAACCCTCGTTTGTCGCATCTTCTCTGAACGGGCTACAATAACTTAGTCTGTGCGATATGGAGGTGAACATGGCTGAAGCTGGTATCGGCGTTGATATCGTCGAGATTTCCCGTATGAAATCAATTCTTGAAAAGACGCCGTCGTTTGCTCGGCGTGTGTTTACCGAAGAAGAGTGTGCGTATTGTGATGCATCATCGCGTCCCGCTGCTCACTATGCCAGCCGCTTTGCTTCGCGCGAGGCGGTACTTAAAGCTCTCGGCACGGGTTTTAGTCAAGGCGTTGGTCGCAAGGATGTTTCGGTTACGCGTGATAAACTCGGCAAACCGAAGGCGCTGCTTTCGGGCCGTGCACTCGAGATCGCTCATGAGCTGGGTGTTGTTGAGGTCGCTCTTTCCATTACGCTTACAGGAGACTTAGCCGTTGCGAATGCCATCGCGATTACCGAAGATGCTCGGCCTAAGCCAAAAGATGAAAAGGTGAGCACCAAGAAACGCGTAGCGCAGACATTTAAAGAGGCTCGCTCTGTTTTAGATGAGCTTGAGCAGCTGCAGAATTCAGCATTGACGGAGCACCTGGGCGATGCTTCGCAAGGTACGCTAGGAGCATAGATGAAACCGGTTTTGAGTACCGAAGAAGTCGTTCGTCTCGAGGATATCATCGAACGCGAAGGGACTTCGAAGGCCGAGCTTATGGAGCTAGCGGGTGAGTTTGCCGCCAACGAGGTCTTGAAGCTCAATCCCGATCGGGTTCTCGTTCTGGTCGGTTTTGGTAATAATGGCGGCGACGGTTGGGTTGCCGCCGATATCCTGAGCCATAAGGGCGTGGACGTCGATATCGTTTCTCCGGTTGAGCCGGATGAGATTCCTGCTGCTCTGGCACGTCATGTTGCTCGTCGTACTGCCGGCCGCGATGTGCACGTTTGCGTTGGCCCCTCGCGTGACGAACTCGAGGTTTTGATCGATAAGGCCGATGTTGTTGTCGATGCCATTTTTGGTACCGGTTTCCATGGGAATCTGCGTGCGCCGTTCTCCATCTGGATTCCTACGGTCAATGAATGCGCCGATTGTGTCGTATCCATTGATGTCCCCTCGGGCCTGAATGCCGAGACGGGCGTTGTTGATGACGACTGCATTCGTGCCGAACATACGGTGACGATGATTGCGCCCAAGATTGGTCTGTATAGCGCTGATGGCCCTGAGTATGCTGGCGATTTGATCTGCGGCAATCTTTACGACCGTCTTGACGAGGTTATCGATGATGTTGACCACGCCGCCGAGATTGTCGAGCCCGGTGACTTAGTTGATTACTTTGCTCCGCTACCTACGAATATCGATAAGTATTCCCGTGGTTCTGTGCTTATTGTCGCCGGATCTGCGCAATATCCTGGTGCTGCCATTATGGCGGCCAAGTCTGCAGCTCGCGCGGGTGCTGGTTACGTGGCAGTCGCGACTCCTGACGCCTGCGCCAATCTTATTCGCATGGCACTTCCTTCGATTCCCGTCTTTGCTATTCCGTCTGATTCCCGCGGCTCCTTTGGCGCCGCTGCGCGCATGACGGTGTGCGAGATTGCAAAGAAGTACAGCTGCGTACTGTGCGGTCCCGGTATGACGACGTCTGCCGGCGCTATGCAGGTGGTTTCGGGCTTGCTCGAGCTTGATGTACCGCTTATTTTGGATGCCGATGCACTCAACTGCCTTGCTAAGATTGCCATTGACGGTATTGATAGTAACCCCGAGATGTATCGTCGCGAGCAGCCGTTGGTTATGACGCCGCACTATCGTGAGCTTTCGCGTCTGGTTGCCGGTGACGAGGTGAACGACCTTGGTACCGCGATTGCGGCCGCGCAGAAGGTCGTCTGGGCTGCAGGCTCCGACAACCTGGTTGTCATTGCCAAGGGGCCGACGACGGCTATCTGTGGCGTTGAGCGTGTGCTGCTGCCGCTCTCGGGTCCGGCTTCTCTGGCAACTGCCGGTTCGGGTGATGTTCTCGCGGGTATTTTGGCCGGCACGCTTGCCACCATGCGCGACGAGATGGATCGTTGGGAGTTGCTGTATTCGTACGCCGTCGCACTTCACAGCTACGCCGGTTTTGCCGCGGCGACGGAGTATGGTGAGAAGAGCGTCATCGCGACCGATCTTATCGACTTGATCGGTCCTGCCATGGAACTGGCGGCAAAGGATGCGCTCGAAGATCTGGGAATCATGGACGAAGGGTCGGATGACTAATCATGAATAAAGCCGATTTGACGCGCTGGTCCTGGGTCGAGATCGACCGCGGGGCGCTCCGTCGCAACACGAGGGCCTATAAGAATTTGCTGAATCCACGTCAGCGCCTGTGCTGCGTGGTTAAGGCCGATGCTTATGGTCATGGAGCTGTTGAGTGCGCCAAGATCATGTATTCGGCCGGTGCCGACATGTTTGCCGTGGCGACGGTTAACGAGGGCGTTGAGCTCCGACAGGGCGGGATTACGAAACCCATCCTCATCCTAAGCGAGCCGCCTATCGAGGCCATTCCGACGTTGCTCGAGTTTGATATCATGCCCTCGGTCTATACGTCTGACTTTGCTCTTGCGTATGGCGAATGTGCCGTCGCGGCGGGCAAGGTGGGCAAGTATCATCTCGCCATCGAGACGGGCATGAATCGTATCGGCGTTCACTACACGCAGGTGCTTGACTTTGTCCGCGGTATTAATTTCCATCGCGGTATTCAGTGCGACGGCGTATTTACGCACTTCGCCACGGCCGATGAACCTTCGGGCTGGGACTACAAACTGCAGTGTCAGCGCTTTACCGAGGCCGTTCAGGCCATTAAGGATGCGGGCTTTGAGTGCGGTATCGTGCACTGCGCCAACACGCCGTCCTCGATGCTCGACCCTTCGATGCATTTTGATATGATTCGCGCCGGCGTTGGCTTGTATGGAATGCAGCCGTGCGAGCTGAGTGGCCGCGTGATGCAGCTTGATCCCGTTATGAGCGTCCATGCACGTGTGACGCGCGTGGCACACCCTGCGATGGGTGAGGGCGTGGGCTACGGTTTTACCTACCGCGTACCGCGTACGCGCGTTCAGATCTGCACGCTGCCGATCGGTTATGCCGATGGCCTATCGCGTACGCTTTCCAATCGTATGGATGTGCTGTATCGCGGCGAGCGCGTGCATCAGGTTGGCAATATCTGCATGGACCAGTTTATGGTCGCCATTCAGTCCAACCCGGCACACGAGATTCCCGAGGCCGAGTATGGTGACGAGATGATTATTGTCGGCCGCGATGGCGATGCCGAGATCACTATGGACGAGATGGCCCGACTGCGCGGAACGATTAACTACGAGGTCGCCTGCGGCTTTGGCATGCGTCTCGACAAGGTCTACGTGTAGGAGCCGCTATGGGCGTCATGCACATCCCCGGCCATACCCATCAGGCACCACGTGAGGTCGCACTCGAGGAAATTGAGGCCGTTCTGGGCGATTGTCACCTCTGCCAGCTCTACCAGTCGCGTCACAATATCGTGTTTGGCGTGGGAAACCCCCGCGCCCGTGTGATGTTTATTGGCGAGGCGCCGGGCCGCAATGAGGATTTGCAGGGCGAGCCCTTTGTGGGGGCGGCAGGCGAGGACCTCAACGGCATTTTGTCGCTGGCGGGGCTCAAACGCGAAGACGTCTACATTGCCAACGTGCTTAAGTGCCGCCCGCCGGGAAACCGCAATCCACGTCCCGAGGAAGTGCTGGCTTGCTCGCCGTTTTTGCGTGAGCAGATTCGAAGCATCTGGCCCGATATTATCGTGACGCTCGGCAACCCCGCGACGCACTTTGTGCTTAAGACCGAGATTGGCATTACTAAGCTGCGCGGCAGGTTCCACCAGATGGGGCATTTTGTAGTAATGCCCACGTTCCATCCGGCAGCAGCGCTACGCAATCCGGCGTGGCAGGAACTGCTGGAGGAAGACTTTAAGATGCTGGGCGACTATCTGGAGCGACATCCCGCACCAGAGGACGCCTCGGAATAATAAGGAGCATATATGTCCCTGGAGCGCCTGGGGGTAGGTACTTACAAAACGACTTGCGCTGCCGATACGGAGTACTTTGGCGAGCTAATTGCACCGTGCCTTGAGGACGGCGATGTGCTCATCCTGACCGGTGGCCTGGGGGTGGGCAAAACTCACTTTACCAAGGGCGTCTCGCGCGGGCTGGGCGATGGGCATATGGTTACGAGCCCTACGTTTGCGCTCATGGCCGTTCACGATCAAGGCCGTATTCCGCTGTTTCACTTTGATCTATACCGCCTGGAGCATGCCTACGAGCTCGAGGATACGGGCATTTTCGATGTGCTGGGCTATGAGGGTGCTTGCCTGCTGGAATGGGGCGAACAATTCCAGGACGAGCTGACGGATGAGTATCTTTCGGTGACGCTCAAGCGTGATGAGGGCGACAGTGATGTGCGAACGATAACGCTCGAGGCGCACGGTGACCGCGCAATGGAGCTTTCCCATTTGATTGATAAGGCTGTACAAGATGAGCTTGCATAACGACAACGCGCTGGTGGTGGCGCTCGATACTTCGACCGACATGCTTGCCTGCGCGGCAAGCTGGATTGATGGGCAGACGGGCGAGACGAAGCTCGTGAGTGGCGACCACATGTGTCGCCGTCACGCCAACGTTGAGCTCGTGAATACCGTTGATGGCGTGCTGGCTCAAGCCGGTCTGGATCGCAGCGATGTTGGTTGCTATGTGGTCGGCCGCGGCCCGGGGTCCTTTACGGGTGTGCGCATCGGCATCTCCACTGCCAAGGGCCTCGCGCGTGGTGCCAATGTTCCGCTGCTGGGCGTGTCGACGCTCGACGCTTGCGCTTGGACGGCGTGGAAGGCTGGCGTGCGCGGCAAGCTTGGTATCTTGGCCGATGCTATGCGCGGTGAGGTATATCCGGCGCTGTATATGCTGGTTGATGAGGGTCCCGAGCGTCAATTTGAGCGCGAACACGTGGTCAAGGCCGCCGTGGCGCTCGATGAGTGGCGCCAAGCAGCGGACTGGGACCAGGTTCAGCTGACCGGTGACGGTCTCGTGCGCTATGGCAAGCTGCTGGGTGAGGACGAGACCGCCCGCTGCGTGGAGCGCGACCTGTGGTGGCCTTCGGGCGAGGGCTTGCTGCTCGCGCACGCTGCGGGTGACGGCGATCCGGCCCGCGTCTTGCCGATTTACACGCGCCTTTCGGATGCCGAGGAAAACGAGCGCAAGCGTCTTGGTCTTGCCGAGAGTGCGCAGAGCGAAATTACGGGTGTTGCCGATGAGCTCGCCGGTCGTCATCTGCAGTTCCGTCCCATGGGCGCGGCGGATGCCGAGGGCACGAGCGCGCTGGAGGCTGCCTGCTTTGAAGGTGTCGGACACGAGGCGTGGACGCCGGGCATGTTCCTGTCCGAACTGGGCGAGGACGTTGCTGCGCCGCGTAGTTGGTGGGTGGCACACGACGACGGCAAGCTGCTGGGCCTTGCCGGCGGTATGGTCGTGGACGGTGATGTGCAGATTCTGGATGTCGCCGTCGACCCGGCACATCGCCGTGAGGGCATTGCCCGCAAGCTGCTGTCGCATGTGAGCTATGATGCCCAGATGCTCGGCTGCACCACGGCTTCGCTCGAGGTCGAGGACGGCAACGAGGGAGCGATCGCGCTTTATAACGCTCTGGGCTTTACCGAGGCTGGCCGTCGCCGCGGTTACTACGGTGTTGGCAAAGATGCCATCGTCATGACGGCGCCGCTGCCCCTGGTGCTTCCGGTCGACAATGCTTCGCCCGAGCCGACGGCGGCAGAGCAGCGCGTATGGCCGCTGCCTGCGCCTGGGCGCTCCGAGGGGGAGCGTGCCGAAATTGAGCGCCGCCGCCTAGTGCTCGCTATCGAGAGTTCCTGCGACGAGACGGCCGTGGCGATTATCGATGCGGATGGCAATATGCTGGCCAACCAGGTGTCGACACAGATTGATTTTCACGCCCGCTTTGGCGGCGTGGTGCCCGAGATCGCCTCGCGCAAACACGTTGAGGTGATTGTGAGTGTCGTGGATGCGGCGCTCGAGGATGCCGCAGCATCGCTTGGTCTTGAGGGTGGAGCCATTGCCCCCAGCGAGCTTGCCGCCGTGGGCGTGACGCAGGGTCCGGGCCTGGTGGGCGCGCTCGTGGTGGGCGTTGCCTTTGCCAAGGGCTTTGCGTATGCTGCCGGCAAGCCGCTCGTGTGCGTCAATCATCTGGAGGGCCACTTGTTCGCCAACCTGTTGGCGCAGCCCGACCTCAAACCGCCGTTTATCTTCACGCTTGTCTCGGGTGGGCACACCATGCTCGTGCACGTGAAGGCGTGGGGCGACTACGAGGTGCTCGGTGAGACGCTCGACGACGCCGTGGGCGAGGCCTTCGACAAGGTGGCCAAGGCGTTGGGCCTGGGCTATCCCGGTGGCCCCATCATTTCCAAGCTGGCCGAGACGGGCAATCCCCGCGCGATCGATTTCCCCCGTGCGCTTAACAGCAGGGGAGACTATCGTTTCTCGCTTTCGGGTCTTAAAACGGCCGTGACGCTCTACATCGAGCAGGAGACCAAGGCCGGGCGCACGATTCACCTGCCCGATCTGGCGGCTTCGTTTGAGGCGGCTGTCTTTGACGTGCAGTACAAGAAGGCCAAAAACGCATTGCACGCTACCGGATGTAAGGAATACTGCATCGGCGGCGGCGTCTCGGCCAACCCGCATCTGCGCGAGATGATGATCAAGAAGCTTGGGCGTCAGGGGATTCGCGTAACGGTGCCGCCCTTGTCTGCCTGTACCGATAACGCAGCCATGATCGCGGAGGTCGCCCGCCGTAAATTCGACCGAGGTGAAATCTCGCCGTTCGACGTCGACGCCGATCCAAACATGACGCTGTAGCTGGTACGGCGCGGTCCCCGGACGGAGGGGCCGGATATAAGGTTTCCTGCTCTACAGTCCTGCGCAAGACGAAGGCCACATTAAGTGGCCTTCTTTGCGTGCGGAACTCGCGATAAACCTTATATCCGGCCCCTCCGTCCGGGGACCTTTCTGTATCGATATAGCTTCTGAGTTGGTTCGGCGTCGACAATGTCCAGCAAGGTTAACAAGCTAGCGTCGAATTTCCGGCGTGCTTTAGCTGAAAGAAAAAGATGGTGTGCGGAGCTTTGCTCCGCATTTGGGATGGGAGCCCCTGAGAGCCGCGGGAGCCGGGCGGCGCATATGAACTTTATCGCGAGTTCCGCACGCAAAGGAAAGCACTTAATGTGCTTTCCGTCTTGCGCAGGACTGTAGAGCAGGAAAGTTCATATGCGCCGCCCGGCTCCCGCGGCTCTCAGGGGCATCTCTCATGCAAAAACTGTCGTGGGGTAAAGTCCGAGGTCAGTGGCGTTTTATACCGAGAAATCCAAAAAAGTTGAAAATTCATTACAAATTTGCGTTGACTTTAGGCAACTAAAGTTTCATACTCCTTTTCAACCACTGGGGGATGTGAACACGCACGGATCGTTCGCATCATGATTGAAGAGGATTTCTTAGACATGTTCACGCATCAGCTAAACATTATCAGCGTAGTAATTATCTGATGCGGGTTAGCACATACAGCTAGCCCGTACGATAACGGGCGGCTGATGAAGATGAGGGCCGTCGAGCGCAACCGACGGCCCTCATTTTTTTTATGTCTGGGAAGTTCTTTTTAGAGGAGGAAATGTAATGAACGGAGTTTTGCTCATGGTTGTGGCCGCGGCGGTGCTCGCCTGCGGCTATCTGGGCTACGGCCGCTGGCTGGCCAACAAGTGGGGCGTTGACAAAGAGGCCCTCACGCCGGCCAAGCGCATGAAGGACGGCAACAGCTTCTCGCCCGTCTCCGCCTTCACCGCGTTTTCGCACCAGTTCAGCTCGATCTGCGGTGCTGGCCCTGTCACGGGTACGATCGTCGCCATGGCCTTTGGCTGGCTGCCCGTCGTGCTCTGGGTCCTCGTCGGCGGCATCTTCTTTGGCGCCGTCCACGACTTTGGTGCCCTGTACGCCTCGATGAAGAACAACGGCAAGTCGCTCGCTCAGCTCATCGAGAAGTACATCGGCAAGACCGGCCGTCGCCTGTTCCTGCTGTTCTGCTGGCTGTTCTGCATCATCGTCATCGCCGCCTTCACCGACATGGTCTGCAAGACGTTCATGTTCACCCCGGCCGTTGACGCTTCTGGTGCTGCTACCGGTGCCATCGACTTCACCAAGTCCTATGCCGCCGGCTGCGCTGGTACCATCTCCATCCTGTTCACCTTCGTCGCTATCGCCTTTGGTTGGGCCCAGAAGAAGTTCAACCTCACCGGCGCTGCCGAGTTCGTCACCGGCGTGGTCCTCATGGTTCTCATGTTCGCCGTCGGTATGCAGTTCCCGGTCTACCTGGATAAGTTCCAGTGGTTCGCCGTCGTCATGGTCTACCTGGTCTTCGCTGGCGCTATGCCCATCCAGATGCTCAAGACCCCGCGTGACTACCTCACTTCCATCATGATGATCGTCATGATCGTCTGCGCTGTCCTCGGCATCGTCGTCCTGGGCGTCAACGGTCAGGCCACTATCACCGCTCCGGTCTTCACCGGCTTCTCCACTGCCTCCGGCATGATGTTCCCGGTCCTGTTCGTCTCCGTCGCTTGCGGTGCTCTCTCCGGTTTCCACAGCCTCGTTTCTTCCGGCACCTCTTCCAAGCAGGTCGAGAAGGAGCAGGACGCCGTCAAGGTCGGTTACGGCGCAATGATCGTCGAGTCCTTCGTCGGCATCCTTGCCGTCATCGTTGCCGGCATCATGTTCTCCGATATGAACACCGCCGGTACCGGCGCCCTCAACGCCGGTGTCGCTTCCACCCCGTTCCAGATCTTCGCCGCTGGCATCTCCCGCGGTATGCAGGCCTTCGGTGTTGACGGCACGCTCGCTACCGTCTTCATGACCATGAACGTTTCCGCTCTGGCCCTGACCTCGCTCGACGCCGTCGCCCGCATCGCCCGCACCTCGTTCTCCGAGTTCTTTGCCCAGACCAACGATGCCCTGGCCATCGAGTCCAAGGCCGGCTACATGAAGGTCCTCGGCAACCCCTGGTTCGCCACGGTCGTTACCCTACTTCCCGGTCTCGCCCTCGCTTTTGGTGGCTATGCCAACATCTGGCCGCTCTTTGGTGCTTCCAACCAGCTGCTCGGCGGCATGACCATGATCACCCTCGCCGTGTTCTGCAAGTGCACCGGCCGCAAGGGTTGGATGCTCTACGTGCCCGTCGTCTTCCTGCTCTGCTGCACCTTCACCTCGCTGGTCCAGAGCGCCATGGGCTGCATGACCGCCGTCCAGGCCTACGGTTTCTTCGGTACCATCCCGGCTACCGCCACCACGGCCGCCGTCTCCGTCGCCGCCACCAAGGGCCTGCAGCTCGTCTTTGCCGTCCTGCTGATGGTCCTGGGCCTCATCGTCGCCGTCAACTGCCTCAAGGAGTTCTTCGGCAAGGAGGCTGGCTCCATGCCTGATGAGGAGCCCGAGTGGTCCGATATGGGCAAGGCCGAGTACGGTCGCGCCGCTGCCGCTGAGGCTCCTGCCGACGCCGAGGCCGTCAAGGCCTAGTCGGTCGGACGAGTTGAATCTCTCATCCATATGACTCGGAAAGACCGGGTCCGCAACGACGCGGACTCGGTCTTTTTTTCATGCGAAAGCGGGTGACGCTCGAGTGTTCTCGCAGATGTTTTGCGTGGATAAGGGCGTGCGTTGTACCATATAAACGTATATGTGTACATATGAAAGGGGCCCCGTGGCCAAGACGGTATATTCCGATAATCAAAACAATGTCGATGCTTTGGCTGAGCGCCTGAGCAGCCAGACGTCGCTTTCTGCTGAGCGCGCCAAGCTGGTTGCCTACGACCTGCTCTGCCGCAAGGCGCTCAAGATTAAGTCGAGTGCGCTGGCGCAGATTTTCCGCTCCGTCGATAAGGAGTGCGACACCAAGGCGATGCGCGATGAGCTTATCGCGGCAAAGATCGTGACCAAGATCGAGGGTAGCGGCATTAACGGGCGCCCGGCGTTCTATACCATCAATGCCGAGATCCGCGATGCCCAGGAGCAGCCTGCCGAGTCCGTCGAGGGTTTTGTCGTCGAGGATTCCGCTGACGTGCCTGCTGTGGAAGAAGCTGCTCCGCGTGAGCATGTCGATACCGATGAGTTGCTCGATGAGAACGTCGTGCGTGCCTTTACGGCCAAGGCAGGACGCGGCGGTTTTGGCGGGGGTGGCAAGCGCGATGCGCAGCGCCGCGCCCAGCAGGAGCGCTTCCGTCGCGCCGTTGCTCAAAAGGGTGAGACGGATGCTGAGGCTGTTGAGACCGAGGTCGCTGCCGAGTCGCAGAAGCCCACGAAGGGGCAAAAGCCCGTGGAGGCCCAAGAGCCCAAGCGCCGTCGCGGTGCTCACTTTAAGGCTGCACAGCAGGATGCCGCGCGTGAGGTTGAAGAGTCTTCTGAGGTTGCAGACGATGTTGAGGAGTCTGCCAAGAAGGCTCCGGGTTCGTGTCGTCCCGGCCGCGGTTTTGCGGGACGCGCGTATCCCGTAAAGCATCAGGAGAAGGGCGAGTCGGTTTCGACCACCCAGGACGAGAAGGCCGTTGAGCCGGCGGCTCGCGAGCAGAAGCCTGTTGAGCCGCAGCTTGAGGTTGATGTCGAGGCCAAGGGCCAGCAGCCTACTGATGAGCAGACGGAGCAGGGCGCGTCGAGCAAGCCTCGCCGTCGTCGCCATCGTGGGGGCCGCAGTTCCCATGCCGAGGCTGCAGCCGAGAGGACCACGCCGCAGGACGAGGATGCGAAGGCCGAGGTTTCTTCGGGGCAGCCTAAGCGCCAGCCGGCGAAGGAGAGCAAGTCCGATCGTCCGCAGAAGCAGGCGTCTATGCCGAAGCGCGAGCGCAATTCCCAAGGCGATTCTAAGCGCAAGTCTCAGAAGAAGCCGGAGTCTGCCGCAGCAGGTACTGCTGCCCAGCAGCCCGAGTCGGCCGTCCACGGTGAGGTATCGGCGTTTGCCCTTGCCCGCGTTTTAGGCAGGCAGCTGCTCAAAGTTGTCCCTACGCCTACGGCGCTCTCTAAGATCAAGGAGCAGCAGACACAGATCGTAAAGGTCGAGGGCAAGGACGGCAAAAAGGCTCCGCAGCGCACTCAGCATAACGAGATGTCCAACCGCAAGATTGCCGAGGAAATTGCAATCATCCAGGCTTGGATCGAGCAGAATCGAGGTGCCGATACGCCGGTTGCCTCGCGCCGCCAGCGTGCCTACCAGATCTTTAACGACGAGAAGGCTTTTGACGGCAAGCACGGTGAGCGCCTGATCAGGCGTATGACCGAAAAGGGCATCAGCATGCAGGCGATCAAGGTCGCCCCCAATCGCCCCGTGCACTTTACGGGCTTCTTTACGCTGGGCGCCGACAAGCCGTTCATTATGGTCGAGAACCTGGACACCTACGACGAGATCGTCAAGCTGCTGCGTGGCCGCAAGCACGCCAAGCTCTTTGGCATCAAGGTGGGCGGCGTGATTTTTGGCGGCGGATGCAAGGCGAGCGTCTCGCATGCCCTGGACGATTATCTGGCCGAGATTGGCTATCGCTTTACCTATATCTACTACGTGGGCGACATCGATCGCGAGGGTGCGCGCATCGTCGAGCAGGCCCGCAACGCTAACGTCGTTGAGATTCGCCTGCATGCCGGTATGTATCGCGCCATGCTTGCCGAGCATAAGCGCCGCGTGAAGGCCGGCGGCGCGTGCGAGCCCGCGGCTGCCAACCAGGGCGTGCCGCAGAACCTGGCGGCGACGATCAAGGATCTGCCCATGGTTACGCGCGTGCAGTTCCGCAACGTACTGCGCGAGGGCGGGCGCATTCCGCAGGAGATTCTGATGACCGCAGACTATCGGGATGGCGACTCGGGAAGCTTCGACCGCATGCTCAACAACTAGGGCGTTCGGCCCCGGGAGAGCGGGGACACCGGCTTAGGTTTCCTGCTCTACAGTCCTGCTCACGACGGAGGCCACATTAAGTGGCCTCCTGTTCGTGCGGAACTCGCGATAAACCTAAGCCGGTGTCCCCGCTCTCCCGGGGCCTGTGGTTACCTGGTTGTTGCATGCGGCTCGCTTTTCGGAACTGGGCTGATATTTTCTTGATGTTAGGCGCTCTTGGTCCTAATGGGCTTGGGGCGCCTTCGCGTTTCCTCAGCTCTGCACCCTTGCGGGTTCGAATCCCTCCGCTTGCCCACAAGAAAGCGCCCTGGGCCGTTATGGGCTCAGGGCGCTCAATTTTAATGGCTGGGACGGAGGGATTCGAACCCCCAACAGCCGGCACCAAAAACCGGAGTTCTACCGTTGAACTACGTCCCAATGTGTGGTGTTGCCCAAAAGCAACTCGTTTAGTTTACCTAATCTGCGAGGGCATCGCAAACGCCATCGAGCAGGCGTACGGCGAGTGTCTGCGCGTCGCTGGCCGTGAAGGTGCCGTTGTAGCGCGTCATGCCCGTGAGCTCAATGCGAATGCGTGCCGGCTTCTGCTGCGCGGCGACATTGGCAGTGCGGATGCGCTGGGCCAGGTTGTGGCACTCGGCGAGGGCGATCGTGGCGCGCGGTGCGGCGTCGGCGGGCAGCTCATCGCTTGCGATTTCGAGCACTAGGTCAACGTCGGTTGGGACCTCGGAGTCGCAGAGCATCATGCCGCTGTTGTCGGTCGTTGCCGTGGCGATATTCCACATGCGCGACGCAACGCTGCGTGCGATGGGGTCCTCGCCGATAACGGCAATCTGGAAGCGCTCGAGCACGTTGGCGGCGCGAGCAAAACCGATGCGGGACTCGGCTTCGGTGACCGAGGGCTTGCCCTCCCACACATGGTGCAGGCGGTTGATGTAGGCGTAGGTGTCCTGGAAGGCCATGCCGTCGGCAAACAGGCCGACATTTTCCTGGAACTGCTGCAGGGCGGCCTCGGTATGCGGACCAAAGTAGCCGTCGTCTTCGCCACAGGCAAAGCCCAAAACGTTGAGAGCGCGCTGCAGGGCCTGCACATCGGCGCCATGGAAATTGGGCATGCGCAGATAGAGGGTGCGGTCGCCCAGCTTATACGAAGCGTCTACAAGGGCGCTCCAACAGGGGATATCGACGGCATGACCGGCAGCAAGGCCGCTGTCGAGCCTGAAGGTGCTGACGGCCTGCTCAGTGGTGGCTCCAAAGTACTTGTCGGTGACTTCGGCGGCATCAATCGTGTAGCCGAGCTGCAGGAGACGAGACTGCACGTCCTCGACGGCTGCTCCTTGCATGCCCGTTGTAATAGGTTCCATGAACGAACCCCTTTCGGCGTACCATTCGTACTATTTGAGCGTCTGTCGGATAGACAACGCAAAGGGATGCATAAACATGCACTCAACAGTGTAGCAAGTTGTGCCTAAATACGCTGCTGACAGGTTTTATAACCCCCGTTAGTTAAGGCGCTCCACAAAGAAATCTGCCATGGAGAGGAACAGCTCGCGTGCGTGCGGATCAAGCTCAACGTTCTCGATGGCCGCTTTGGCCTTAGCGGTCAGGTCGAGCGCGTAAGTGTGGGCGTAATCGATGGAGCCGGTCTCCTGGAAGATCTCCACGGCGCGTGCGAGCTGCGCGGGATCATCGGTGCCTGAGGAAAGAATCGCCTCGACCTCGTCGTGGTGGCGCTCATCAGAGAGGGCGTGTACGGCGACAAGCGTGCGCTTGCCCTCGGTGATGTCGGTGCGGAAGTCCTTGTTGGCGGCTTCCTTAGTGCCGACAAGGTTGAGCAGGTCGTCCTGAATCTGAAAGGCAAGGCCTGTGTGCAGGCCAAAGGCGCGCAGCGCTTCGATTTGCTCATCGCTGCCGCCGCCGATAATGGCTCCGGCGGCAAGCGGCGTGGCTCCGCTGTAAAACGCGGTCTTGTGCGTCGCCATGTCCAGGTAGTCATCAACCGAGATATCAAAGCGCCCGTCGCGGACCCAACCCAGGTCGAGTGCTTGTCCCTCAATGGTGCGGACGATCATCTCGGTAAGCTCGTGGAGCACGCGCAGCTTCACGTCGGACTCCAGCGTAGGGTCGTCGAGAACCGTCTTGGTGACCATGGTGAGCGCCAGGTCGCCACAATTGATGGCAAGGCCCGTGCCCTCGGTAAGGTGCATGCAGGGCTTGCCTCGACGAAGCTGTCCGTTGTCGGCGATGTCGTCGTGGATCAGCGCGCCCGACTGGAAATGCTCGATGGCTGCCGCGGCGCTGCGGGCACTCTCAAAGCTACCGCCCACTGCGGTTGCGGCGAGCATGCAGATAAGCGGGCGGTGGCGCTTGCCGGCGTTGGCCGTAAAAGCCGAGAGCGGCGCGTACAGGTAGCGCTCGATATCGGCAGAGGTCGCCTGTCCGTCAAAGAACGTGGCCAGATAGTCGTTAATCTGGTCAAAGTGCTGGGCTAAAAAGCTGGTAAACGGACTGGACACGGGTTCTCGCATTCTTTCTGAGGTTGCATTGATGCAATATGCAGACAACATATTGCCACATCAGGGCGTTTGGCGCGGCAGTTTTGGCGATTTAGGACAACGGGCGTGCGTTTGATGGAGTGTGCCTAAATCAGCCTAAAATGCTCGAGCGCCGCAACGACACCGTCATGATCGACGGTGTCGGTCACGTAATCGGCCTTATCCTTGAGATAGTCCGGTGCGTTGCCCATCGCAATGCCGACATCGACGGCGTTCATCAGCGAGACGTCATTGCTGGCGTCGCCAATGCCGTATACGGTTCCGTGGTGGGGGTCGAGGGCGTCGAGTACAGACTGGATGCCCCCGCGCTTCGTGCATTCGCGGGGCGAGATTTCGGTTACCTCGAGTTCGAGCTCATTAAAGCACAGCAGCGGCTCAAGTGCCTTATCTTGAGCGATGTGGTTGGCGAGCGATGTAGACATCAAGATCTTGTAGACACTGTAATGTTGCAGCTGCGTGACTGCGTCGCCCAGGGTGCGCGCGTATCCGGGAGCATCGGGCGCATCGGCACTCATGCGCACGACGCCGTTGAGGCCCTCAAAGCGGATGACCTCGCCCGATTGCTCAAGGTAGGGGGCAAGACGCTGCAGCATACTGGGCGTCATCGACAGATCGCGAATTGCGTGTCCGTTGATCTCGGCGTAACCGCCCGCAAGACAGACGATGCCGGTCCAGGGCAGCTCAAGAAGTTTGGGGTGGATGCAGCTCAGGGTGCGTCCCGTGCAGATAAAGGCCATGTTGCCGTTGGCGACAAACTCGCGGATTGCCTGCGAAACCGCCTCGTTGGGATAGGGGGAGAGGTCCCGCTCGTCTTCGGGAAGGTCTTGGGCGAGCCTGGGGTCTTGCCAGGCGAGCGTTCCGTCGATATCGAAGAAGCAAATAGCGCCGCGCTTATGGGCTGCGCTGGCGGCAGGGGAGGCCGAGGTGGTGGGCACAAATTCCGGCTCGAGGCCCATGATCTGGTCAAAATGCTCTTTAACGCGGGGAACGGAGATGCCGATGACCACCTGGGCGGTCTTGCCCGTAATGATGAGGCCCTTGGCGCCCACCGCGACAAACGACGCGTTATCTGCAACGATGGAAGGGTCTGCGACCTCGACGCGCAGGCGCGTGGCGCAGTTGGTTGCGCCCACGATATTGCCAACGCCACCTAAAAGCTGAATTACCCGCTCAGCGAGGACGTGATCTTGATCGGATCGACTATCGACCTCGTCATTGGGGGATTGCTCTTTGGCAAAGTCGCTTCCCGTTAAACAATCGATTGCCGCGCGATTGGCAACATGATCCTCGCGGCCCGGTGTCTTAAGGTCATAGACCAAGATGAGTGCTCGAAAACTAACAAAAAAGATGAGGCTAAAGGCAAGGCCGATACCGAGCGCCAAAAGATAGGCACCGGCATGCGTGCGCATGAGCGGAATAAAGTTGAAGGCTGCCATCTCCATCAGGCCGCCCGAGAAGATGCCGACGATGCCAAAGAGATTCATGGTTGTGGCAAGGCAAGACGATAAGACGGCGTAGAGCAAAAAGAGCCCGGGGTGGGTGAACATAAAGAGAAACTCGAGTGGCTCGGTAACGCCGCAAACCACCGAGGCGATGATGGCGGGAGCAAGGATGACCCTGAGGCCGGCACGGCGCTCGGGTTTTGCGGTGGAGTAGAACGCAGCTGCGATGGCAGGAAGGCCAAAGAGCTTGACCCAGCCGGTGGCGGTAAAACCGGCCCACGGCGCAAGTTCATTAAGGGGGCGCGTGCTATGGGAGAGGATGGGGAGCAAACTGCTCCACGTGGCGTAGATGCCGTCGTTAATGACCAGGTTGTCGTAGTAGATCGGCATGTAGAGCAGGTGGTGCAGGCCAAAGGGCTCGAGTGCTCGTTCTAAAAAGACAAAGATGCCCACGCCAAAAGGACCGACGCCTGCAAGCGCGTGACGCAGCGTATCGGTTACATCGTATGCGTAGGGCACGATGGCGGCCGAGATAGCAGCAAGGGCAAACACGGCAAAAAAGCTGATGAGGTAGACCAGCGAGGAGCCCGAGAAGGTGCCGAGCCAATCGGGAACCTTGGCATCGTAGAAGCGGTCATGGATGGCGACGACGGTTGCCGATACCGCCAGCGGGCCGATAATGCCGGTGTCGAGCGTCTTGATGCCGTCGATGATGGTGATACCGCTGGCGGAGGTCAAAGACGACGGGTACTTAAGTCCAAGATTGTCTCCGCTCAGCTTAATGATCTCGCTCAAAAAGAAGCAGTAGGCAAAATAGGCGACGAGAGCCTCGAGGCAGCAACGAGCCGGTTGTTTTTGGGCAAGACCGATGGGCAGCGCTACGGCAAAAAGGAGCGGGAGGCGTTTAAAGACCGTCCACGAGCCGCGCTGGATGATGGTCCAAAAAGCGTACCAAGGGGTTCCGTATACGGCGAGATCGCCGACGATGTCCGCAGTCGTTGCGAGAGCGGAGACGCCGACCATGAGGCCTGATATAGAAAACAGCATGGCTGGCGCGAACATTGCCCCGCCAAAGCGTTGGATTTTTTGCAGCATGTTCTGCCTTCCGAATATCGAGGCGCGTTGCGCGTGGGGAAACGTTTAAACAATGGATTCATTGTAGAGGACCAGACGATTGTCGTACCGGCAGTTTTGAGCGAAACCGATTTGGGCATGACAGAAACCGTCAACGGTTAAATCCTGTCGCTTTACCGATATTCGGTTTAAACAACTTTAAGAAATGCTATCGTGCCTAGCCGGAAATGAATAATGTAGAGGTGAAACAATGCCAAAAGCGATATACGAAGGAATCTACCGAGAAATACGCTCGCGCATCATTAATGGGACCTATGCGTTTCAGGAGATGCTGCCAACCGAAGCCGAGCTGACCGCGGAGTTCGGATGCACTCGCAATACCGTCCGTCGCGCCTTGGGTATGCTGGCCGACGGGATGTTTGTGCAGCCCATACACGGCAAGGGCGTGCGCGTTATTTGGCTTAAGGGCGAAACCGACATGTTGGGCGCACTCGAAGAGGTTGAGTCGTTTGGCGAGTTTGCAAAGCGCAACAATGCCGTTGCATCGACGGACGTTAAGTCTTTCGAACATCTGGTTTGCACCGAGCAACTCTCTCGTCACCTGGGCTTTAAGGTGGGCGAGGAGTTGATTCGCGTAGTGCGTGTCCGAAGCCTCAACGGCAACGCGCGCCAAGTGGACCATGGCTATTTTTTGGCGTCGATCGCCAAGGGCCTGACTCCCGAGATCGCGGCAGATTCTATTTACGGCTATCTGGAGCACAAGCGCGGTGTCAAAGTGATGGCGAGCCGTCGTACGGTGAGTGTCGAGCTCGCCAACGATGAGGACTGCAGCTATCTTGACCTCGGCAAATACAACTGCGTTGCCGTCATGGAGAGTCAGTCGTACACCTCGGATGGCATCTTGTTTGAGGTGACGCACACTCGCACACACCCCGAGATCTTCCATTACCGTGTCAATTCCAAGCGATAGCCGGCTAGCTCGCAGCCTGACGAGACTCATGGCCTCAAAGAGAAAACGCCCGGTCAAACCGACGGTACATCGGCTTGACCGGGCGTTTTCTCTGCATTCGATAACAAATAATTGTTTATACAAAACTTGTCAAGTATCAAGTTGAAATTACCGTTCACCGAAGGTTTTCTACCGCTCTAGTAATACTTGTTCAAACAACTAGCCAAATAGCGTATCGTTCAAATCAGCAAAAGGGGCAAAGTCCCCGAGCCAATCTCCGAAGGCGGCGGCAAAGGGTGCCGCCACGGTGTGAAAGGGTGGATTGTAATGAAGAACGAAATGAGCAGAAGGCAGTTCCTGGGCTTTGCTGGTTCCGCGGCTGCAGTTCTTGGTCTGGGCCTCGTGGGTTGCGGTGGTTCTGCCGGCTCCGGCTCCTCTGCTTCTGGTGACGCTGCCGAGGTCTACTTCCTCCAATTCAAGCCCGAGGTCGACAAGGAGTGGAAGGAGATCGCCAAGGCCTATAAGAAGGAGAAGGGCGTCGAGGTCAAGATCGTGACCGCCGCTTCCAACACCTACGAGGAGAAGCTTAAGTCCGAGATGTCCAAGAGCTCCGCTCCGACCCTGTTCCAGGTCAACGGCCCCACCGGTCTTAAGAACTGGAAGGATTACTGCGCCGACCTGTCCGATACCAAGCTCCGCGGTGAGCTCATTGACGACTCCCTGGCTCTGCAGTCCGACGGCAAGGATGTGTGCATCGACTGGGTCCAGGAGAGCTTCGGCATCATCTACAACAAGCAGCTGCTCGAGAAGGCTGGCTACAAGGCCGAGGACATCAACTCCTTCGACAAGCTGAAGGCTTGTGCCGATGACATCCAGGCCCGCAAGGACGAGCTTGGTGTCGAGGGTGCCTTCACTTCCGCCGGCATGGACGACTCCTCCAGCTGGCGCTACACCACCCACCTTGCCAACATGCCGCTCTACTACGAGTTTGAGAAGGAGCACAACCAGGAGGACGACGAGATCAAGGGTGAGTTCCTCGACAACTACAAGCAGATCTTCGACCTGTACATCACCGACTCCACCTGCGATCCTTCGCAGCTTGCTTCCAAGACCGGCGACGACGCCACCAACGAGTTCGCAACCGGCAAGGCCGTCTTCTACCAGAACGGCTCTTGGGCCTACTCTGACCTCGTCAAGGCCGGCATGACCGACGATCAGATTGGCATGATGCCGATCTACATCGGTGTTGACGGCGAGGAGAACCAGGGCCTGTGCTCCGGCGGCGAGAACTACTGGTGCGTCAGTTCCCAGGCTTCCGAGGATGCCCAGAAGGCCACCGAGGACTTCATGTATTGGTGCGTCACCGCTGACACCCCGACCAGCATCATCGCCGACAAGATGGGTCTGACCGCTCCGTTCAAGAGCGCCAAGGAGACCACCAACGTCTTCTCGCAGCAGGCCGTTGCCATGGCCAAGGACGGCAAGAAGACCGTCGCTTGGGACTTCGTCTACATTCCCTCCGAGGAGTGGAAGAAGAACCTCAAGCAGGCTCTGATTGCCTACGCTGCCGATAACAGCAAGTGGGACGGCGTCAAGAACGCCTTCGTCGATGGCTGGAAGACCGAGAAGGCCGCTTCCGAGTAAGCAGTTGCTGCCCAAGCTATCTGATTAGCGACAGGGGGCGGGCAGACGTTGGTTTGCCCGCCCCCTGCATATTGAAAGGACCCTTTTATGGGCAAAGCACTCAAGCGCTGGTGGCCGCTCTTTATGCTGCCCACGTGCCTGGCGTTTATGATCGGGTTCGTGATCCCTTTTATCCAGGGCTTCTATCTCTCGTTCTGCCAGTTTATTATCATTAGTAACGCGCACTTTGTCGGTATCGAGAACTACGTGCGCGCGCTGTCCGATCCGCAGTTCTCCACGTCGTTCTTCTTTACCGTGGCGTTTGCCTTCCTGTCGACGGTGCTCATCAACGTGATCGCCCTGGCCATTGCGCAGGCGCTCACCCGCAAGGCGCTCAAAGGCACCAACATCTTCCGTACGATCTTCTTTATGCCTAACCTGATCGGCGGCATCGTGCTGGGCTACATTTGGCAGATTCTGATCAACTGCCTGCTCTCCAACGTGGGCGCCCAGCTCATCGCTCTTAACTCTGCTGCTGGCTTCTGGGGCCTTATCATCCTGACCCTGTGGCAGCAGGTCGGCTACATGATGATCATCTACATCGCTGGTCTGCAGTCCATTCCGTCCGACTACATCGAGGCCGCCAAGGTCGACGGCGCTACGGCATGGCAGACGTTTTGGAAGGTTAAGATCCCTAACCTGATGCCGACCATCACCATCTGCCTGTTCCTGTCCATCACCAACGGCTTTAAGCTGTTCGACCAGAACCTCGCCCTTACCGGCGGCGCCCCCGCGCACTCCACCGAGATGCTCGCCCTGAACATCTACAACACGTTCTATTCGCGTGCCGGTATCGCATGGCAGGGCATTGGTCAGGCCAAGGCGGTTATCTTCTGCATCCTGGTCGTGGCCATCTCCATGATCCAGCTTAAGGCCACGAGGTCCAAGGAGGTGCAGCAGTAATGAAACGCGATAAGGTTATCAACCGCGCGCTCTCGATTTTCTTTACGATCCTGTCGCTCGCGTGGATCTACCCCGTGTTCATGATTGCGCTTAATTCTTTTAAGAAAGCGACCGCAATCAGCACCACCACGGCATTCGATCTGCTCACGCCCGAGACGTTCAACGGCCTCGCAAACTACATGCACGCCCTTAACGAGCAGGGCTTTGCCTCGGCATTTATGTACTCGCTCATCATCACGGTCACGTCGGTCGTGCTGATCTTGGTGTGCTGCTCCATGTGCGCTTGGTACGTGGTTCGTGTCAACAACAAGATCTCGAACTTCTTCTATTACCTGTTCGTGTTCTCGATGGTCGTGCCGTTCCAGATGCTCATGTTCACGCTGTCCAATTTGGCGGACCGCATCGGCTTCAACACGCCGTTCAACATCTGCTTTATCTACCTCGGCTTTGGCGCGGGCCTGGCGGTCTTTATGTTCGCCGGTTTTGTAAAGAACATCCCGCTCGAGATCGAGGAGGCGGCCATGATTGATGGCTGCAACCCGGTCCAGGTGTTCTTTAAGATCGTCCTTCCCATCATGAAGCCCACCTATCTTTCGGTCGGCATCCTCGAGACCATGTGGGTCTGGAACGACTATCTGCTGCCCTACCTTACGCTCGACTCCACCAAGTACAAGACCATTCCTATCTTGATCCAGTACTTCCGCGGCGGCTACGGCCACGTCGAGCTCGGCCCCATGATGGCCTGCATCATGATGGTCGTTATCCCCATCGTTATCATGTACATCCTCTGTCAGAAGTACATCATCGACGGCGTGGTGGCAGGTGCCGTCAAGGGCTGATGCCGTAACTGTTTTGCAAGTTTCTGCGGCGCCCCTCAGCGCGGCGCCGCATATCGAAAGGTAGAGACATGGCCGAGATCGTTCTCAAACATGTTCAGAAGGTGTATCCCAACAACGAGTCAAAAAAGAAGGGCTTCTTTGGCAAAAAGAAGAAGACCGAGGAGAAGAAGCACAACCTCAAGGTTACCGAGGACGGTGTGCTCGCTGTAGAGGACTTCAACCTCACCGTTCACGACCAGGAGTTCGTCGTCCTCGTTGGCCCCTCTGGCTGCGGTAAGTCCACGACGATGCGCATGGTCGCCGGCCTGGAGGACATTACCTCGGGCGATGTGCTCATCGACGGCAAGCGTGTCAACGACGTGGCGCCCAAGGACCGCGACATCGCCATGGTGTTCCAGAGCTACGCTCTGTACCCCAATATGACGGTGTACGAGAACATGGCATTTACGCTCGAGCTCAAGAAGGTTCCCAAGGACGAGATCGACCGCAAGGTTCGCTCTGCTGCCGAGATTCTGGGCATTACCGAGTACCTCGACCGTAAGCCCAAGGCGCTCTCCGGCGGCCAGCGCCAGCGTGTCGCTATCGGCCGCGCCATCGTGCGTGACCCCAAGGTCTTCCTGATGGACGAGCCGCTGTCCAACCTGGACGCCAAGCTTCGTAACCAGATGCGTGCCGAGCTCATTAAGCTGCGCCACGAGATCAAGGGCACGTTCATTTATGTTACTCACGACCAGACCGAGGCTATGACCCTCGGTGACCGTATCGTGGTCATGAAGGACGGCGTTGTCCAGCAGATCGCCACGCCGCAGGAGGTCTTCAACCATCCCGCGAACATCTTCGTTGCCGGCTTCATCGGCGTGCCGCAGATGAACTTCTTCGATGCCCAGCTGGTGCGCTCGGGCAACGGCTTTACCGTCAAGACCGAGGATATGAACGTGGCGCTCGCTCCCGAGACTTGCGCTCAGCTTGCCCTCAACTGGGACGGCGGCGACGTGAAGGAGATTACGGCCGGCGTGCGTCCCGAGCAGATCCTGCTTGCCGACAAGGGCGAGGAGGGCGCGCTCCAGGGTACCGTCGAGGTGACCGAGCTCATGGGCTCGACCGAGCATGTCCACGTGACCGCTCCCGACGGCCAGTTTGTCCTGATTATCCCCGTCGTCGACCTCGAGGCCAAGGGCGCGCTCAAGGCTGGCGACACCATCTGGTTCAAGTTCGAGAAGAACGCGACCCACCTCTTCGATAAGGTCTCTGGCAAGAACCTTATCTAGGCCCGGTGCATCCAGGCCCTCCCTTTGGGCGACTGCGGTATTGCCATCCTTTTGCCGCGGTCACATATAAGGCTCCCCTCCCGTCCGCTGGGCGAGAGGGGGAGCCTTTCTTTGTGTTGGGGCTGTCTGACCGGTCGTTTGTCTCGATCTGTAACGGGTGAGGCTGATTTCGGACGTTAGATGTTACAGATCGAGACGGTTCCGCTGAGCTAACCATTTCATCTAAATCTGTAACACCAAAGGTGAATTTCAGCTGCTAGATGTTACAGATCGAGATAAACCCAAGGGGAGGGGCCGGTATGTCTCAATCTGTAACAGCTGGGACCGTTTTTACCGAGTAGTTGTTACAGATCGAGATTGTTTGGCCGAGTTGGGTCGCAGGGTAACGTGCGGGCACAAAAAACGGAGCCGTGTTGCCACGACTCCGTTTCTCAAGAGGATGGGTAAGGGAAGCGAAATTAGCTCAGGTGCCAAATCTCGTCGTTGTACTGGGAGATCGTGCGGTCAGACGAGAAGGTGCCGGCGTTGGCGATATTGATGAGCGTCTTGCGCATCCAGGCGTCCTGGTCCTCGTAGTCGGCCAACACGCGCTCCTTGGTCTGGATGTACTCCTCGATGTCGAGCAGGGCCATAAACCAGTCCTTGCCCTTAATGTCATCGTGCAGGCGCTGCAGGCGCTCGACGTTGCCGGTCGCCATAAAGGCCGGGTTGGTGATGAAGTCCACCAGCAGTTTAATGCCGGGCTTGCGGTAGAGCACACCGGCGTCATAGGTGCCGTCGGCATAGAGCTGCTCGACCTGTTTGGACGAGGCACCAAAGGTATAGATATTCTCGTCGCCCACGAGCTCGGCAATCTCCACGTTGGCGCCGTCGAGCGTGCACAGGGTTAGGGCGCCGTTGAGCATGAACTTCATGTTGGAGGTGCCGCTCGCCTCCTTGGAGGCCAGGCTGATCTGCTCGGAGATATCAGCGGCGGGGATCACGCGCTCGGCGGCGGTGACGTTGTAGTTCTCGATCATGACGACCTGCAGGTAGGGAGCCACGTCGGGGTCGTTTGCAATCCACTGCGACAGCGTCAAGATCAGATGGATGATGTCCTGCGCGATAGTGTAGGCAGGCGCCGCCTTGCCGCCAAAGATGATGGTGACGGGGTGCTTAGGTCTGTTGCCGTTCTTGATATCGAGGTACTTCCAGATGATGTAGAGCGCGAGCATCTGCTGACGCTTGTACTCGTGGATGCGCTTGACCTGGACGTCGATGATGGCGTTGGAGGGAATGGTCACGCCCTGCTCGAGCGCCATGAACTGGCGCATGATGGCCTTGGCTTCGACCTTGGTGGCGGCCAGGCGCTCAAGAACGTCCTTGTCGTCGGCGAACTTGGCGAGTTTGCTCAGATCGCCGGTGCTGCGCCAGTCGGTGCCGATCACATCGTCGAGCAGGCTGGCGAGCGCGGGGTTGGCCCCATGGATCCAGCGGCGGAAGGTGATGCCGTTGGTCTTGTTGGAGAACTTCTTGGGATAGATCTCGTAGAACGGATGAAGCTCGGTGTCCTCCAGGATCTTGGTGTGGAGGGCGGCTACGCCGTTGATGGAGAAGCCAAAGTGGATGTCCATGTGGGCCATGTGGACGGTGTCGTGCTCGTCGATGATGGCGACGCGCGGGTCATCGTGCTCGGCCTTCGCGATCTCATCGAGCTTGACGATAATGTCGGCGATGGCAGGGGAGACCTTCTGCAGGCTGGCGAGCGGCCACTTCTCGAGCGCCTCGGCAAGAATCGTGTGGTTAGTGTAGGCGACCATGGAGCGTACGATGGTCACGGCCTCGTCAAACTCGATGTCATGCTCGGTGGTGAGCAAGCGAATGAGCTCGGGGATGACCATGGTGGGGTGCGTGTCGTTAATTTGGACCACGGCGTAGTCGGCCAGATCGTGCAGGTTGCTGCCGCGCTCGACGGCCTCGTCGATCAGGAGCTGGGCGGCGTTGCTCACCATGAAGTACTCCTGATAGATGCGAAGTAGGCGGCCCTGCTCGTCGGAATCGTCGGGGTAGAGGAACAAGGTGAGGTTCTTGGCGATCTCGGTCTTGTCGAAGTCGATGGAGCTGCCGGGGACCAGGCCGTCGTCGACGCTTGCCAGGTCGAACAGGCGCAGGCGGTTCTTGGTGGGCTGGCCGTAACCGGGCACATCGATGTTGACGAGCTTGGAAGTAACGGCAAAATCGCCGAACTCGACGGTGTAGGAGCGGTCATCGTCGACTAGGATGTCCTGCTCACCGAGCCACTCGTCGGGGACGGCCTTCTGCTGGTTGTCGACAAAGCGCTGACGGAACAGACCGTAGTGATAGTTGAGGCCCACGCCATCGCCGGTCAAGCCCAGCGTGGCGATGGAATCCAGGAAGCATGCGGCCAAGCGGCCCAGGCCGCCGTTGCCGAGTGACGGCTCGACCTCGAATTCCTCGATCTTGTTGAGGTCGTGACCTGCGGCGGTGAGCTGGTCCTTAACCTCGTCGTAGATGCCGAGGTCGATCATGTTGTTGATGAGCAGCTTGCCGATCAAAAATTCGGCGGAAATGTAATAGAGCTTTTTCTTGCCGTTGTTGAGCGGGCAGGCGGCGGAGCGCTCCTGCACGAGTTTGACCAGCAGCTTGTAAATGCGACGGTCGTCGAGCTGCTCGAGCGAGGTGCCAAAAGACTGCTCGGCGAGTTCCATGAGGTTAATTTGGGGCATGTTTTCTCCTGTGATGGGTTGTTTCATGTCTGCAATTCATAAGAAGCCCGCGCGAGGGGATTGGGGTGGCCTCGCGCGGGAAAAGCAAGCGCGTCCGCACGGTGGGGAGGGGTCGGGCGCGGTAGCTCCTATTGAGGAAGCTCGATTTCGGCTTCCGACGGGATGCGGAAGTAGGTCTCGGTCCAGTCGGTGAGTTTGTGCTCGAGCTCGCGGGTGATGGCGCCGTCGAGCATGCGCCAGGTCCAGTTGCCGCCCAGCGTGGCAGGGGTGTTGATGCGCGCCTCGTTGCCCAAGTTGAGCAGGTCCTGCATGGTGTAGATGCACGTGTCGCTCACGCTGGCGGCGATGGTGCGGTTGAGTGCATCTGCCATGGGTTCGCCGGCCTGCTGATGGGTGTACAGGGCTGCCTGCTCGCGCTGACGGGGGGTGGCCGTTCCCTCAAACCAACCGCGCGCCGTCTCGTTGTCGTGGGTGCCCACATAGGCGACGGTGTTGGCGATGTAGTTATGCGGCAGGTAGTACGAGTTGGTGCCCTCAAAGGCAAACTGCAGGATCTTCATGCCGGGGAAGCCCGAGTTGTCGCGCATGTCGATGACGCCGGGGGTGAGGAAGCCCAGGTCCTCGGCGATGATGGGCAGCGTGCCGAGCTTTTCCTCGAGCGTCTTGAAGAACTTGAGGCCGGGACCCTGCGTCCACGAACCGTAGGACGAATCGGGCGAGGAGAACGGCACCTCCCAATAGGCCTCGAAGCCGCGGAAGTGATCCAGGCGGATGACGTCGTACATGTCGAGGGCGGCGCGAATGCGGCCCTCCCACCAGGAGAAGCCGTCGGACTCCATGGCGTCCCAGTCGTAGATGGGGTTGCCCCAGTACTGGCCGGTGGCCGAGAACTGGTCGGGCGGCGTGCCGGCGACGCTCACGGGATTGCCGGCGGCGTCGATCTTAAAGAGCTCAGGCGTCGCCCACATCTCGACGGAGTCACGCGAGACATAGATGGGCAGGTCGCCGATGATGAGAATGTCGCGCTCGTTGGCATAGGCCTTGAGACGGCTCCACTGGCGATCGAAGAAGTACTGCGTCATCTGGTGGTAGAGCATACGCGCCGGATGGTCGGCGCAGACCTTGGCGGAAGCCTCGCCGCGGGTGCGGAGCTCCGCGGGCCACTCCCAAAACGCCTTGAGACCGCACTCCTCTTTGACGGTCATGAACTCACAGTAGGGGATGAGCCAGTCCTCGTTGGCCTGGATAAAGTCATCGAAATCGGCCGGCTTGTCGGCAGCAAAGCGCTCAGCGGCGCGGTCGAGAATCTGACGGCGGCCGCCAAAGATAGCACCGTAGTCGACATTGCTGGGGTCGGATCCCAGATACACGCCATCGATATCGCGCTGCTCCAGATACCCTGCCTCGATAAGCTCGGCAAAGTCGATAAAGTTGGGGTTGCCTGCGCGGGCCGAGAACGACTGATAGGGCGAATCGCCATAGCTGGTCGTCGTAAGGGGCAGAATCTGCCAGTAATGTTGTTTGCACGAGGCGAGAAAATCGACGAAGTCGTAGGCATTCCAGCCAAAGCCGCCGATTCCGTATGGTCCGGGCAGAGATGAGACGGGCATGAGGACGCCGCTTGCACGCTCCATGAATGCGCTCACCAACCTTCTTGTTGTGGGGTCGGCCTGCCGATGGGTGTGCAGTCCGCCTCCGATGTTCTGATTCGATACGCCTATTGTAAAACATGTTGTTTAAACATGTACAGGCAAGATAAAAAAGTTGGTCGATTTTCGGCGAATGGTTACATGCCATGAAAAAGCCCCGACCTCACAACGTGAGATCGGGGCAAGAGCGGTATGTAGGTTTTGCTACTCGGCGTCGGCGAAGCCGTTGGGGTTGTGGCTCTGCCAGTTCCAGCTATCGCGGCACATGTCCGCGATGTCGTACTGGGCCTTCCAGCCCATCATGCGCTCGGCCTTGGAGGCATCGCACCAGTTGGCAGCGATGTCGCCGGCGCGGCGCTCGCGGATCACGTAGGGCAGCTCCTTGCCACAAGCCTTGGAGAAGGCGGCGACGACCTCGAGTACCGAGGTGCCGGTGCCGGTGCCCAAGTTAAAGATCTCGACGCCGGTCTTGCCGTTCATCCAGTTAAGGGCGGCAACGTGACCAGAGGCCAGATCGCACACGTGGATGTAGTCGCGCACGCCGGTGCCGTCGGGGGTGGGGTAATCGTTGCCAAAGACCTGAACGGCCTCGAGCTTGCCCACGGCAACCTGGGCGACATAGGGCACCAGGTTGTTGGGGATGCCCTTGGGATCCTCGCCGATCAGGCCCGACGGATGGGCGCCGATGGGATTGAAATAACGGAGCAGCACGACGTCCCACTCGGGGTCGGCGGTGTGGACGTCCATAAGGATCTGCTCGATCATCCACTTGGTCCAACCATAGGGGTTGGTCGCGGGCTTCTTAGGATCCTCCTCGGTGACGGGCGGGTTGTCCGGGTCGCCGTAGACGGTCGAGGAGCTCGAGAAGATGATGGACTTGCAGCCATGGCTGCGCATGACGTCGATGAGCACCAGGGTGTTCTCGATGTTGTTGTGGTAGTACTCGACGGGCTTGCTCACCGACTCGCCGACGGCCTTAAAACCGGCGAAGTGGATGACGCGGTCGATCTGATGGGTATCGAAGATCTTGTTCATTGCATCGCGGTCGAGCACGTTGGCCTCGTAGAAGGTGAGGTTCTTGGCGGCCTCGTCGCCCACGATGGTCTTGACGCGGTCGACGGCGACGGCGCTGGAGTTGGAGAGATCATCGACGATGACGACCTGGTAGCCACCCTCGAGCAGCTGAACGACGGTGTGCGAGCCGATAAAGCCGGCGCCACCGGTAACGAGGACGCAGGTGTCTTTGGGGTCGAGTGCTTTGGACATGTAGTCTCCTATCGAATCAGGAACACTTCTTCAGGGGAGTATAGCGCAGGCAGGGACGCCCAAATCGTGCGCTGTAGGAAAAGCAGAGGATTGTGCTAACGTACTCATAGAAGAGCTTGCGTACGCATAACCTGATCTTTGACATTTGCTTACGAGCCGCCGACCTTGTAGTTTCCTGCCGTTCGTGGAAATCGTTGGGACGCGCCATATGTACGCTAATATGTATGAGTTGAGCGACATATAAATAAGCATGTAACGGAGTACATATGTCACCAAACAGCGATTCCATCCTTTCCCAGGAGCTCTCGCGCCGCACTGCCCTCAAGGCCCTGTTCGGCGCCGCTTCTGCGGCAGTTCTTTTTGGCCTGCCCACTCGCGCCCATGCGGCGGAGGCTTCCAAAGAAACCACCGATAAACTGAATGCCGCCCAGGCCCAGCTCGACGAGGTTCAGGCCCAGCTCGACAGCATCGCAAATGAGTATGCGGCGCTGGCCAACAAGAATGCCCAGACCCTCAACGACATCGAGAATGTCCAGGGCAAGATTGACGACACGCAGGCCCAGATCGATGAAAAGAAGGCCGAGCTCAAGAAGAAGCGCAACGACCTTTCCGATCGCGTGGCCGCCAGCTACAAGTCCGGCGGCACGAACATCCTGTCGCTGCTGCTGGCCTCTGGCTCGTTTGAGGAACTCGTCGCCAACGCGCATTACGTTGAGAAGATCAACAAGAGCGACCGCGACGCCATCGAGGACATTCAGACCATCCAGGAAGAGCTCGATGCGCAAAAGACCGAGCTCGAGTCGCAGAAGGCCGACTTAGAGAAGCTCAAGGACCAGCAGACTGCCCAGATGCAGGACATGCAGGCCAAGCAGCAAGAAGTCCAGACCGTGCTGAACGGTCTTTCCGACGACGTCAAGGAGCTCATGGCTCAGCGCGATTCCGAGATCCTCGCTGCCGCCCAGGCTGAGGAGGCCGCTAGGAAGGCTGCCGCTGCCGCGGCTGCCGCGAACAAGAACAATTCCTACTCGGGTGGTTCGAGCTCGGGTGGTGGATCGTACGCGCCCGGAACTCCGCAGCAGAATGCCGGCTCGGGCAAGCAGCAGGCTGTCGTCAACGCGTGCTACTCCACGCCTTCGCCGGGTCAGAACTGGTGCGCGGCGTGGGTCACCAATGTCTTCCGTAACGCCGGCGTTGGCTACTTTGGAGGCAATGCGTGCGACATGTTTAACGCCTGGTGCTATAGCTCCGACCGCTCGGCGCTGCAGGTGGGCATGATCGTGGCCGATTCCTCGCACAGCGGCACGGGTGCTCCGGGCCTTATCTACGGTCATGTGGGTATCTACGTTGGCGGCGGCATCGTTATGAGCAACGAGGGTGCCATTACATCGAAGTCGCTCGATTCGTTCATTAGCTTTTATGGTACTGGCTCTGGCGTGCGTTGGGGCTGGCTTGGCGGTATTGCGCTGTCGTAAAGCCGACTAGGCCGCGTGCCCGCCCGCAATATATTTGATTGCCTGCTCGGGCAGTCCTGCGCAAGACGAAGGCCACATTAAGTGGCCTTCTTTGCGTGCGGAACTCGCGATCAATCAAATATATTGCGGGCGGGCACGCGGCCCTCTCGGGTCCTGAGCGCGACACACCGGACTGGGTTATCTGAATAAATATGGTGAAGGCCCCTTTCGGGGCCTTCTTTTTTAGAGGAATTCGCCTACTCGGTGGACTTCGGGTTCTAGGTCTACGTTGAATTGGTCTTTGACGGTTGCCTGGATGTGGCGGATGAGTTCGTCGACGTCGGCGGCGGTGGCGTGGTCGGCGTTGACGATGAAGCCGCAGTGCTTCTCGCTCACCTGCGCGCCGCCAACGGCGTGTCCTCGCAGGCCGGCATCCATGATGAGTTTGCCGGCAAAGTAACCCTCGGGGCGCTTGAAAGTGGAGCCGGCGCTCGGCATGTCGAGCGGCTGCTTGTCCTCGCGGCGCTGGCGGTAGTCGTCCATGTCGGCCTTGATCATCGCGGCGTTGCCCGGGGCGAGATTGAAGGTGGCCGAAAGCACGATAAAGCCGTCATCGGCGATGCGGCTCTTTCGATAACCCAGGTTGAGCTCGTCGACATCGAACTCGATGATATTGCCGCTGCCGCGGGTGCCGTCGTCGAGCTGGCGAGCGGGTTTGTAGACGCGCACGGACTCCAGCACATCGGCCATGCAGGCACCGTAGGCACCGGCGTTCATGTAGCAGGCGCCGCCGACCGATCCGGGGATGCCCGAGATGGGCTCCATGCCGGTGAGACCGGCCTCGGCTGCCGCGGCTGCGACATCGGAAAGCAGCGCGCCGGCTGCCGCCGTGACGTGCGTGCCGTCGATCGTAATGTCGGAGAGGCCTTCGCCCAGCGCCACGACGACGCCGCGGATGCCCTTGTCGCCGACGAGTAGGTCGGAGCCGTTGCCCACGATGGTGAGGGGCAGATCGCAGCGATAGCAGGTATCGAGCGTGGCGACGAGGCCCTGCTCGGTATCGGGCGTGACAAAGACGTCGGCCGGGCCGCCGATCTTAAACGTGGTGTGCTCGCGCATGGGCTCGCTCATCAGTACGTTGTCCTCGCCGGCAACGCCAGCAAGCGCGCACAGCAGGTCCTCGTTAAAAAAGTCGTTCTCGTGCATACGAATATCCGCCTTTTGGTGGTCGTTGTCATCAATCGATTGCAATATACCCCACCCGGACGGATTTGGTGCGCTGGCGGCGATAAAACAGCCGTCTACCGGATTGGTAAAGTGTTTATCACCGAGGTAGAGGGGTAGTCGCTATACTTTCAAGAGATTGCGCGTAAACCCGGAAGGAGCGAGATGGCCAACAAAGTCACCCTCAAGCAGATCGCCCAGGAGGTGGGGCTTTCCCCCTCGTCGGTCTCGCTTGTGCTCAATAATCGGCCCTGTCGCATCTCGGAAGAAAACCGCAAGCTCATCAAAGAGGTCGCGGCGCGCAACCACTATGTTCCCAACCAGATCGCGCGCAGCCTGGTCATGCGCGAGTCGCGCACCCTGGGCCTTATCGTCCCTAACATCGAGAGCCGCTTTTTTGCCTCGCTCGCCGGTAGCCTGGAAAAGCGCTGCCGCGAGGACGGCTATGCGCTCTTCATTACCAGCTCGGGCGGAAGCGCCGATGACGATCTGGAGCTGCTGCGCCAGCTGGTGACGCGCGGCGTTGATGGCGTCTTCCTGGTCGTAGGCGACGAGTTCTCCGACGACCGCGCCCTGCGCGAAGAAGTCAGCCATCTGCCTATCCCTGCCGTGATGGTCGACCGTGCCATTGAGGGGCTCGAGTGCGACAAGGTGATGTTCGACCACGAGATGGGTGGCTACATGGCCACTCGCTATCTGATCGAGCAGGGCCACCGTTGCATTGCCTGCTTGGTTAACGCGCGCCGTTCCAATACGGGGCGTAAGCGACTTGCCGGCTATGAGCGCGCGCTGCGCGAGGTTGGCCTGCCTATCGACGCACGTTTGGAGTTTGAGAGCGAGTACTACATTCCGAGTGCCTATGAGGCCTCGGAGGCGGTGCTCGCAACTGATGCCACCGCTGTGTTCGCAAGTTCGGATAACATCGCCCTCGGTCTGCTCAAGCGCTTGCACGAGATGGGGAAGAGCATCCCGGGCGATATCTCGGTGGTGAGCTATGACAACTCGGCGGCCGACGTTCTCTTTGAGCCGGCGCTGACCGCGATTGAGCAGGATCCTGGTGTCCTTGCGGAGCATGCTTTTGGCTGCATGTCCAAGCGTCTTGCCGGTAGGGGCGGCAGGCGTGCCGAAGAGGTCGTCCTGGAGCCGGCGCTTATCGTTAAGGGCAGCGTGCTCGAGCTTACCGAATGTAGCTAAGCGTACTTGTTTGTTTGCATAGATTGCATGCGGAGTGTCCGCTATTTGCCGGCGGGGCCGGGGTGCCTGCCTTGTTTTGAAAAGTGGGCTCCGCGAACTTCTCAAAACAAGGCAGGCACCCCGGCCCTCGTCCGTAAACTCTTCCGCTGGGCGAGCCATAGACGCCGCGTACCGATACGGTAAAGTGGCGGCTTGAAATTGGTGCTATATTCAGCTTGAGTTGTTTAATGCTAGTACGGGAGGGTGATATGGGGCTGTTCAAGAAGAAAAACCCGCAGGATGCCTTTGATCCCGATGTGTTTACCATCACGGATACGATTTTGGACCCACCGCGGTTTACGTTTTTGCCGGCTATCTACCAGGATGCCACGCGCCGCAAGTGGGCCGTGCATCAGCGCGGCGGCGAGCCGAAGATTTTTGACTATGCGGATGTGCTGCAGTGCGAGATTGCCGAGACCGGAAATCCCGAGGATGTGCCGGAGCTCAGCAAACGCGAACTGGCTCAGCAGATTTTGATTAATCCAGCTCAGGCTACCAAAAACAACGCTGCCAAGCGTAATATGTGCCTTGGTATGGGTGTCATCGTTGCCGTGCAAACCGGCAAGGATGAGATTTCGAAGCTTGAGATTCCGGTGACCGCGGGCGAAGTCAAGCGAGACTCCGGCCTATATCGGTCGTATCGGAACGTTGCGGAGCAGATCAAAGAAGCCTTCGACGCCATGAGGCGTCCGGAGCAATGATTCCTGCAGCATCAAGCGGTTGAGGAGTCTTGCCCATGTCGAGTGAACCATATGCGATTCCGCCCAAAGATCGCGCCTTTGAGGGTATTCTTTGGTATATCAAACATTATGACCTGCAGAGCGGCGACCGGCTGCCCGCCGAGCGTGTGCTCTGTGAAGAGCTGGGCGTGTCGCGCACGGCGTTGCGTGCTGCGATCATGCGCCTTATTTCGTGCGGAACTTTGGAAAGCCGCCGCGGTTCGGGCACCTATGTGTGTCCTCCCAAACCGCTGAACATCTTTCAGGAAACATGGAACTATACGCAGGCGGTGGAGAGGGTTGGCTCAAAGTCGACCGCGCGCCTGGTTTGGTCCAAGGTCGTGTATGCCGATATCGATCTTGCCCAAAAAGCCCAGATCGACCTGGGCATGCCGCTCTTCTGCATTCGGCGCGTGCGTGTGGTCAACGGTTCCCCGGCATCGATCGAGACGGCTTACGTCAATCTGTCTTTGTGCCCCTCGCTTCCCGATCACGATTTTGAGCAGGAAAGCCTCTACGACGTTTTGCTCAAGGAGGGGAATGTCCATGTGACGCACGGCAAGGAGCATATTTCCATCAGCCGTCTGAACGCCGACGAGGCCAAGTTGCTGAATGCTCAGGAGGGCACGCCGGTGTTTTACAAGGCTTCGCACGAGCGCGACGAGACCGATGGCTTTGTCGAGTATTGTAAGTCCGTGATTCTGCCGACCAAGTATCGTTTTGCCGATAACGGCGAGGCAGACGGCGTTGCGACGAAGGTGGGTGTCGAATGGCTGATGCAGTAGAAGACTTGCCGGTTTACAAACAAATTCGCCGCTGCATTGCGGAGCGAATCGAGCGCGGCGACTACCCGACGGGCTCGATGATTCCGTCCGAAAACGAGCTGGCCGAGGAGTTTGGCACGACACGCCTGACAATCCGAAGCGCCATGGACGAGCTGGTCAAAAGTGGCCAGATTCGTCGCGTGCAGGGCAAAGGCGCCTTTGTGGGACATAAGTGGTTTGACGAGCACGAACGCAAGGGCGGCTTCCGCCAGTCGGTTCTGGCATCGGGCGCGACGCCGTCGGTGCGCATCCTGGCGCGCTCCAAACGCTACGCCGGCCCGTATTATGCCGACTTGTTTGGCATCGCTGAGGACGATCTGCTTTACTCGGTGCGCCGCCTCAACTGCATCGATGGTGAGCCCGTATCGATCGAGATGACACTGATTCCGTGCCTGCTGTTTCCGGGCATCGAAGGCGTGGACATTTCGGTCTTCAGCCTGTTCGAGACCTACGATATGTTGGGACGCAAGCCAGATCAGTCGGTAGAGAAACTCGATATCGAGGCGCTGGGCGCACGCGATGCGAGTTTGCTCAATCTTGAGCCGGGCGATCTGGCGCTCGTGCTGGAAGGCCTGACCTATGACTCGAGTGGGCAGGCAATCGAGCATGCCAATTCTTTTACCCGCGGCGACGCCGGCGGATATACCTACAACTATTAGCGTCTAGAGCGTCCCTGCGCACGGCGGGGGCGCTCGTTTTTACGGATATATGTCGCTTGACCGATGAGCGGCAAAAACTGACCGTCTACCGAGATGGGAGGACGAAATCAAAAAATCGGTATTAAAAACGGCTAACCTGTAATCGTTCACTGGTATTAAGAACCTTTGAATTGTTGAGCTTGGGGCCAAGATGTCCACAAGGTTAAGCGGTGCGACGGGGCGGCAAGCCCGTTCATTCCGTGCGACAATTCAAACTGCTCGTGAAAGGAGCGGGAATGAAGGAGACCGAGAAGATCGAGATCATGCACTTCGACCAGGAGGGCTACCTCGAGGACGGCAGGAACGTCTACGAGGCCGGCAAGAAGATGACCGCCCTGGCCGACCGCGTGCACGAGGAGGGCTACGACGCCGTCTTCCTGATGGGCGTCGGCGGCACCTGGGACGAGTTCATGCAGCTCGAGTACCTCATGAACAAGTTCGGCGACCGCGACCTCGAGGTCTACCTGATCCACGCCGCCGAGTGGAACGTCATGGGCCACAAGCGCATGACCGACAGGTCCGTCGTGCTGACCGCCTCCGAGTCCGGCACCACCCCCGAGGTGCTCGAGGCCGTCGGCAAGATGAGGGAGATGGGCGTGCGCGTCTTCGCCATGACCAACCCCGAGGGCAAGATCGGGCAGGCCGTGGGCGCCGAGAACTGCGTCATGATGGCCTCCGACCACGGCGCCGGCGGCTGCGAGAAGGGCTACTACCTCGCCGACTGCTTCGGCCTGCGCCTGCTCAACCGCCGCGGCTGCTTCCCCAAGTTCGACCTGTTCATCGAGCAGACGAAGGACGTCTGGAAGGACATGCTCGACATCCGCAAGCGCTTCGAGCCGCGCGCCGAGGAGCTCGCCAGGAAGTACGCGCTGGCCGACTACACCATGTTCATCGGCTCGGGCGCGCTGTGGGGCGAGACCATCCTGTACTCCATGTGCCTGCTCGAGGAGATGCAGTGGAAGCGCATCCGCCATATCACCTCGCACGACTTCTTCCACGGCACGCTCGAGCTGCTCGAGCCCGGCGTCCCGGTGTTCCTGTTCATGGGAGAGGACGAGTGCCGCGCCCTCGACGAGCGCGTCCGCGCCTTCCTCACCAGCGGCGTGACCGGCGACGAGGACTACGTCATCATCGACACCGCCGAGTACGCGATCCCGGGCCTGGACGACGACTTCCGCGTCATCGTGTCGCCGTGGATCCTGTCCGTGCTGACCACCGACCGACTCGCGCGCAATTACGAGCTGGTCACCAAGCACAACCTCAAGTACCGCCGCTACTACCACCAGTTCGACTACTAATTTCATTTGGGGGAAACCGCAATGAGGCAATACATCTTTGCCAGCCACGCGCATTTTGCGACCGGCATCAAAGAGAGCACCGAGCTGCTCTCGGGCGCGCGCGATAACGTCCACGACCTGTCGATGTTTGTCGACGGCCGCACCGACGTCGCCGAGGAGGCCGCCAAGCTCCTGGCGACCTTCGACCCCGCCGACGACATAATCGTGTGCACCGACCTGTTTGGCGGCAGCGTCAACAACGAGTTCACCAAGATCGTCCAGACGCGCCCCAACACCTACCTGGTTGCCAACATGAATCTGCCGCTGCTGATCCAGCTGCTCTTTTCGGACCAGGAGGCTCCCGCCGATCAGGTTATCCGCGAGATCCTCGCGGCTGACGACACGCGCGTCAAGTTTGTCAACGACCTGCTGACCGATGCGGATGACGAGGAAGAGTTCTAGTCACCGCCTGCTATTAATGGGGCCGGGTTTCCGGCATGAGACCTTTGGGGGTCAATCATGATTCAACTGCTTCGCGTCGACCATCGTCTGCTTCATGGCCAGGTGGCCGTCTCTTGGGTCCAGGGCTTGGACTCTGACTGCATCTTCTGCGTTGGCGACAAGGTTGCCAACGATCCCGTCTGGAAGACTACGCTCAAGATGGGAAAGCCGGCCAACGTCAAGCTCGTCATCAAGGACATGGAGCACGCCATCGAGGCCATCAACTCCGGTGTTACCGATAAGTACAAGATGATCATCTGCGTCGCCAGCATCGCCGAGGCCAAGCAGCTTGTCGACGGCTGCCCGCAGATCACCTCCATCAACCTGGGCAACACCAAGTCCAAGGACGAGCAGCGTCCCGATGCCCGTAAGATCTCCCGCCAGATCTTTGTGACTGCTGCCGAGGAAGAGGACATTCGCGAGCTCGTCGGCCGCGGTGTCGAGGTCGAGATTCGCGCTCTGGCCGACGACCCCAAGGTCGATGCCCTAAGCGCCCTCTAATTGGGAACTACGGGCGGCGCGCACGGCGCCGCCCCTATTCGTGGGCGTACCGGATAAACGCTTTACCCGTTACCCCCATCTACCGTTCACCGGGAGTACACGCCCGTTGAGCGATTGGTATTAAATAGTTTTCGCATGACTATATAATTGGTATCAAATCATTTGCACCGGTTTAGGTGTTAACGGCACACCGGTACAAGCTGGATCTGTCTGGGCGATTGTCGGCATGGAAAAGGGCGCGCTGACAAGTCGGGAATCGCCGCGCGGATCCAAGAGGGATCAAAGGGAGGAACAATGCTTGTTCAAGCGATCCTCATCGGACTTATCGCTGCCTTCGGTAAGCTCGATTATCAGCTCGGTACGCTCTATGCGTTCCGCCCGATCGTTCTGTGCCCGCTCGTCGGCATAGTCCTCGGGGACCTGCAGTCCGGCCTCGCCATCGGTGCGAGCCTCGAGCTGCTCTTCATGGGTTCAATCTCCATCGGCGCTTACGTGCCGCCCGATGAGTGTATTGGCGGTGTGCTCGCCTGCGCCTTCGCTATTCAGCTGGGTCAGAGCACCGAGGCCGCTATCGCGCTCGCGATGCCCATCGCCACTCTGTGCCTGGCCATTAAGAACGTCGTCAACGCCGGTATGCCCCTTCTGGTCGACCGTGCCGACGTCTTTGCCAGCAAGGGTAACCTCAAGGGTATCTACGCTATGCACTGGATTATCGGTCTCGTGATTGTCGTCCTGGCCTTTATCCTGTGCTCGGTCTCCTTCTATCTGGGTGCCGACGCCGTTCAGGGCCTGCTCGACTTCATCCCGACGTTCGTCCTCGATGGCTTTGGCGTCGCAGCCAACATCCTGCCTGCCATGGGCTTCGCCATGCTCGGCCGTCTGGTGCTTACCAAGCAGCTCGTGCCGTTCTACTTCCTGGGCTTCCTGCTGTGCTCCTATGCCAACGTGCCCGTCCTCGGCGTCGCCCTGATCGCAATCATCATCGGCATCGACAAGTACGACCTGCTGGGCCTTGGTGGCGCCCAGTCCCAGCTTTCTGTGGAAGGGGATGAGGACGATGACTTCTAATTCCGAGAACCAGATTACTCGCTCCGACCTCATTAAGAGCGCCGTGAACACCGGCGCCCTGGGCATGGAATTCTCCTGGACCTACTACAAGCAGATGAACATTGCCTTCTGCCTGATGGTCGCCAACATGCTCAAGAAGATCTATGCCGGCCGTCCCGATGATTACGCCGAGGCCTTGCACCGTCACAGCGCATTCTTCAACATCACCCCGCAGCTCGCTCCCTTCGTGGGCGGCATCGCGATGGCCATGGAAGAAAAGGTCGCTCGTGGCGAGGTTGAGCCCGAGAGCGTCAACGACATCAAGGCCGCCCTCATGGGTCCGCTTTCCGGCCTGGGTGACTCCTTCTTCCTGTCCACCCTGCGCGTCGTCGCCGCTGCCGTGGGCATCAGCCTGTGCCAGGCCGGCAACGTCTTTGGCCCCATCGCCTTCCTGCTCGTCTACAACATCCCGGCGTTCCTGATTCGTATCTTTGGCGCTATCAAGGGTTATGAGCTAGGCATTGGCTTCCTCGACGAGGCTCAGAAGACCGGCCTGATGCAAAAGATCATGGCCTGCGTCGGCATTGTCGGCGTTATGGTCGTCGGCGCCATGAGCAAGGACATGTTCTGGGCTTCGTTGCCCATCGCCATTGGTCAGGGCGACTCCGCCCAAACTCTCCAGGACATCCTGGACGGCATCATGCCCGGTATGCTCGGTATGGCCGCCTTCTGGCTCTACTACTGGCTGCTCTCCAAGAAGATCAACCCGATGGTCCTGATCCTCTGCACCATGGTCGTGGGCATCATCGGCGCTTACTTTGGCGTGCTTGCCTAATATGTTCGAATCGCGCTTCCATCGCGTCTAACGGTTGCGTCGATCTTTGGGGGGCTTGTCGCATCTGCGGCGGCCCCCTGTTTTTTAAAACTCCGTACGAAAGGGGAGGGCTATGGTCGTACCCGAGCTTTCGCTCATGAACATCAACCATCGTTACTACAGCATCGAGACGTTTTTTAAGGCTGCAGGTGAGGCCGGCTATCGCAATATCGAGCTGTGGACCGGCTCGATGCACCTGTATGTGGATTGCCATGAGCACGATTCGGTGGATAAGATTCGTGATCTTGCCGCCCAATACGGTATCAAGATCGTGTGCGTGTGCCCCGAGCAGAACAACCCCAAGCCGTGGAACGTCGCGGTGCGCGGTGAGGCGGGCCAAAAACGCATCCTCTCGTACTTTAAGAATGTGATCGACGTTGCCGTTGAGTTGGGCGTGCCGCAGATTCTGGTGACGAGTGGTTGGGCCTATCTGGACGAGCCGGCTGAGGACGCCTGGGCCCGCAGCGTTGCCATGCTGCGCTCGGTGTGCGACTACGCCGATACGCGCGGTATTCGCGTCGCGCTCGAGGCCCTGCAGCCGTCGGAGTCCGTGTTGGTCAACACCGCACAGGATGTCGCGCGCATCCTCGAGGCGGTCGATCGTCCCAACCTGAAGGCCTGTATCGACTTTGGCGCCATGGAAGTTGCCGGCGACACGATCGACGGCTACTTTGAGGTTTTGGGCGACAAGATCGTTCACACCCACTTTGTAGATGTGGGCGGTGGCACGACGCATCTTGCCTGGGGCGACGGCGAGCGTGATATGCGTGCCGACCTCGAGGCACTCATGCGCCACGGCTATACGGGCTATGTCTCGGCCGAGACGTGTGATGGCCGCTACTATCAGGATCCGTCCAAGGCGACGACTCAGGTTATCGAGATGTATCGCCGTGTGACAGCGGAGATGGAAGCCGAATAACTAAACTGCGCGGTTGCGCCGGAAACGCTTGGGCGGGTCTGGCGCAACGCTTTTATAGCTGGCGAGTTGTGGGGAACCCGTTGGCAGTAGCGCTCGAAATAGACAACTATTGGCGTTGTAATACCACTCGGGCGAGGAAACCGACCGTTCGCCGCAAATCTCCGTGAGTTTGGATTGGTATTAAATAACAAGCAATCGTATGGCTATAATTGGTATCAGCAAGAAGCGCGATGTATAGAATTGCGCACATGTGATGGGAGGACACACATGAAGGAGACCGAGAAGATCGAGATCATGCACTTCGACCAGGAGGGCTACCTCGAGGACGGCAGGAACGTCTACGAGGCCGGCAAGAAGATGACCGCCCTGGCCGACCGCGTGCACGAGGAGGGCTACGACGCCGTCTTCCTGATGGGCGTCGGCGGCACCTGGGACGAGTTCATGCAGCTCGAGTACCTCATGAACAAGTTCGGCGACCGCGACCTCGAGGTCTACCTGATCCACGCCGCCGAGTGGAACGTCATGGGCCACAAGCGCATGACCGACAGGTCCGTCGTGCTGACCGCCTCCGAGTCCGGCACCACCCCCGAGGTGCTCGAGGCCGTCGGCAAGATGAGGGAGATGGGCGTGCGCGTCTTCGCCATGACCAACCCCGAGGGCAAGATCGGGCAGGCCGTGGGCGCCGAGAACTGCGTCATGATGGCCTCCGACCACGGCGCCGGCGGCTGCGAGAAGGGCTACTACCTCGCCGACTGCTTCGGCCTGCGCCTGCTCAACCGCCGCGGCTGCTTCCCCAAGTTCGACCTGTTCATCGAGCAGACGAAGGACGTCTGGAAGGACATGCTCGACATCCGCAAGCGCTTCGAGCCGCGCGCCGAGGAGCTCGCCAGGAAGTACGCGCTGGCCGACTACACCATGTTCATCGGCTCGGGCGCGCTGTGGGGCGAGACCATCCTGTACTCCATGTGCCTGCTCGAGGAGATGCAGTGGAAGCGCATCCGCCATATCACCTCGCACGACTTCTTCCACGGCACGCTCGAGCTGCTCGAGCCCGGCGTCCCGGTGTTCCTGTTCATGGGAGAGGACGAGTGCCGCGCCCTCGACGAGCGCGTCCGCGCCTTCCTCACCAGCGGCGTGACCGGCGACGAGGACTACGTCATCATCGACACCGCCGAGTACGCGATCCCGGGCCTGGACGACGACTTCCGCGTCATCGTGTCCCCCTGGATCCTGTCCGTGCTGACCACCGACCGCCTCGCGCGCAACTACGAGCTGGTCACCAAGCACAACCTCAAGTACCGCCGCTACTACCACCAGTTCGACTACTAAGAGCTGGCCGCAGGGCCGATATCTTGGCTGGTTGATATCTCGACCCTACACAAGGGCGTCCGCATTCGCGCGGGCGCCCTTTTTGCGTTGCCGTCGGCGCAGGGTGTCCTCGGCGGAAATCTCATCCCGGAATTTCGGCTCAGAGTGGGATGCGGTTTCCGGATGCGTCCCATTCTGAAGCCCCGAAACGGGACGCGCTTTCCGCTTGGGGTCCGATCCGGAAAGCTCATCCCGTTCCGAGCATCAAATCCGGGACATGCTTTCCGCGCTCCGCCCCTTGCAGAAAGCGCGTCTCCTTCCAAACACAAATCTTGCGGTACAGCTTCTGCAAAGACGCGAAGTGGCCGCTGACAGCAAAGAGGGGCTGCCGAGACAATGCCCGACGGCCCCTCCCCTCATAACTTGCTATCGATGCCAATCGCCACAAGGGCGCGGCTGCCTACTTGCTGATCGCGCCCGTCATATAGATAAACTGCACGCGATTTATATGTCCGCCCTGCTCGCCGTTGACAAAGTCCGTCGGCGTAAAGCCGGGGTTGAGCATTTCCTCGATCTTGTCCTTAACGGTGTCGATGACCTGAGTATCGAGATTGCTCGTTCGGTCGGTAAGCTCCTGCATGCCGTTGCCGAGCTCGGATGCGCCGCTGGCAAGCGTACCTGCACCCGAGGAGAGAAGATTCATGCCGCTAGCAAGGCTAGCAGCACCTGTCTTGAGCTGCGCCGCACCGTTGTTGAGCTGTGATGCGCCGTTGGCAAGCGCGGGCGTGGCACCGTTGAGCTGCTGTGTGCCCGCAGCAAGCTGGTCGGTGCCCGCGGCAAGAGCCGCGGCGCCATCGCTCAGCTGACCCGCGCCCGTTGCTGCAGAGCCAACACCGGCGACAAGACCGGGGTTCACGGCCGTGGGGTTTGCCGGGTTGATCGCGCTGTTCATATAGGCGATGGCTCCGGCCAGGCTCAGCTGTTGGCCATCCTGGACAGTGGTGTAGCCCTGAATGGCGCTATCGAGCGCGGTGACGGCACCCTGGGCGCCGCCCTGGGCGCCGGCCGCCTGGGCCAAAGTCGTAACCTGATCGGTAAGCGTGCCAAACATGGACTCGGCACCCTTAAGGCCCTGCGACACCTGCGTGTTAAGACCCTGCGCGCCCGCAACGGCATTGGATGCAGAATCGAGAAGCGCGGTAAGACCCGTCGCATCGGCGCTCGATGCCGCCGTGGCGGCGGCACCCGCGCTGGTAGCAGCACTGCCGGCACTTGCGGTGGCGGCATCCAGCTGTGCCGTAGCCTCGCTTAGCTTGGCTGCCGCAGCCTTGGCGGAGTTGAGATCGGCCGCGTTATCCAGCGCGTCCTGAGCATCGGCGACCGCCGCCTTGGCAGCGGCAATAGATGCAACGGTGCTCTCGGCGCCAGCCTTTGCGCTCTCGGCGTTAGCCTTTGCCGCATCGTTGCCCATGGCGCTCGCGGCCTGCTTTGCCCCGCCGAGCGCCTGCTGTGCACCGGCAAGGTACTGCCCCTCGCCGCTGAGCGCCGCCGTAAGACCCTGCGGCCCGTACAGCGCGCTGTAGGCGTTGCCCGACGTAGCGGTCACGGCGTCCTGGGCCGCCTTGGCCGCAGCCTGCGCCTTGGCAAGGTTTGCCTCCTGAGCCTGCTTGCCCAGCGTCAGCGCGTCGACGTACGTATCGGACCCAGCGGCAATTCCACTTATGCCGCCCGAGATCTGCTGTGCGCTCCCCTGCAGCTTGGAAAGGCCCGCCGAAAGATCGGACGCACCGCCCTTAAGCTGCACGGCACCGGCATTAACCCCCTCGGCACCGGCATTAAGGTTGCTCACGCCTTCGACCAGCGTGGGGACCTGCGCGTTGAGCTGACTCGTACCCGCCGCGAGCGCAGCGGCGCCACTGGACAGCGTGCCGGCACCGGTATTGGCCGTGGCAAGCGAGGCCGCGAGCGTCTTGACACCGTCGGCAACCTGGCCAGCACCGCTATTGGCCGTAGCAATACCGTTGGAGAGCTCCACGAGCTGGCTCGTATCCATGCTGCTCGAGTCCACATCGATGGCAAGATTCAGCGGCACGCCGACAATCTGCCAGCCATCAAACTCAAAATCCTCAACATCGGTCGTAATGGTGTAGTCTCCGGTGCTGCCGGGAATCACCATGTAGGTAAGCTGCGTGTTGGAGCCGTTGGCAGCAACCGTGGCGCCCTCAGCCTCAATATCGTGTGCCTCGGCATCCTTAAGCTGACCGGTAATCTGAACCAGGTAGTTATCGGCATAATCGCCACCGGTATAGTCGTCATTCTTTTCGACCTTGAGCTTCATGGTGAGCTTGCCGCTCTTGCCCGCCAAATCCTTGGCGTCGATATCGCGGCCATCGAGCTGGTATGCCACGGTGACGTTCCACGGCATCTGAGTGTTCTTGTCCAGATCGCCCTGGTAGACAAAGTCCTGCACTCCCTGGCCCGTAACGGCAACCGACCCGCTGTCGTCCGTTAGTTTTTGAGTCGTCGATAGGTTGGTCACTTTGTTATAGGTGCCGGCATCGTCGATCTTGACGCCCTTATTGGCCTCGAAGCTATTGACCACGTAAACACCCGTGCGATTGCCGTTGGCATCGGTTTTGACGTATACGACCTGGTTTTTCTTATATCCCGGCGTGCTGTTATCGGAGTCCGTCGCCATCTGTTCACTCGTAGCCGAGGCAGCGCTCGTCGACCCTACGCCGTCGGCGAACACAACGGCACCGGGAACGGTAAGGGCCACGGTCAGACCGGCGGCAAGAGCGAGCGCAGCGATGCGCTTATGGGGACGACGTACAAGATCGCGTTGGGCTTTGAGCTCTTTCGAAGCGGTATCAGTGGTATGGGTATGCATTGCGGTATTCCTTCCAACTGCTTTGTAAAACGTTACTGAGCGGAGCCGTCCGCAGCCGATGCCTCGGTGGTATCCGAAACCGGATCCTGGGCATCCTTGGGCAAAAAATGAGCTTTGAGCGTGGTCTTGCCGATGAGGCCATCGAGCACATACAGGAAACCCGGCAGCGCAAAGAGTACGGCGACTAGGGAGATGCTCACGCCGACGCCCAGGAACCAGCCGATCTGCTTGAGCACGCCGTGGCTCGAGATCGCATGGATCAGGAAGCCACTGATTAGCAGAACCGATCCAGAGGTCAAAACAGGAATCGTGCAAGCTTCCATGGTCTCGAGTAGCGCTTCGCGCTTATGCATGGTCACGCGGTCCTCACGATAGCGGTCAGCAATCAGGATGCCGTAGTCGACGGCAACGCCCAGCTGGATGGAGCTCACAATTAAGTAGGCGAGGAAGAACTCGTGCATACCGGTGTAGAGCGGTGCAGCAAAGTTGACCCAGATCGAGGTCTCAATCACGAGCACCAAGATGATCGGCAGGCTCAGCGACTTGGTGGCCAGCAGCAAGACCGCGAACACGGCCACGACGGCGATGAGGTCGACCTTGCCCTTATCGACGGTGATGGTGTCCTTAAGGTCGGTGGTGCTCACGCCCTCGCCGGCGAGCATTGCCTTACCCGGATAATGTTTGTCCGCGATACAACGAATCTTCTTGACCAGCTTAAATGTACTCGGACCCTCGTAGGGCGCGGTAACCGTGAGCACCAAACGGCTGTAGTGCTCTCCCTCCACCAGATCGAGCGTGTCCTTTTCGGCCATGTCCGTGGGGATATAGGGACTCGCAACGTCAACATAGCTCTGGATGGACTTGACCTCGGGGAGCGCCTTGAGCTCATTGGAGAGTGCCTGCTCCTCGCTCACCTCTCCACGGGGAACGAGCACAACGTAGGTATCGGAGTTGCCAAAGACCTCCTTGACCTTGTCCATATCCTGACCAAGCCGCGTATCCGAACCAAAAATGTGCGAAGTGCCGTAGTAGTACGTGATATCGCTGGAGGTCGATGCCACACGCGCAGGGTAAACCACGGCGAGGATCACGACGGCAGCGGGGATACAGACCTTGAGCACCAGACGGGCGAACTTACCCAGCGGCGGGACAAAGGGCCTGTGCTGCGATTTTTGCACAAAGCCATCGAACTGAACGAACATCGAAGGAACAAAGGTAAAGACCGATACCAGGCTGATGGCGATACCCTTTGCAAGGGCAAGACCAAGGTCGGGGCCGATCTTAAACTGCATGGCGGCAAGCGCGATAAAGCCGATGCAGACCGTGCAACCGCTCGAAAACACGGCGACCGAGGACAGACAGCACGACTGCACCATGTCTTCGGCAACGCTGCCGTGGCGGCCACGCTCCTCGTTAAAGCGGTGCAGCAAAAAGACCGAGAAGTCCAGCGCGATGGCAACCTGCAAAATGGAGCCCGCAGAGTTGGTGACAAAGCTAATCTCGCCAAAGATGAGGTTGGTGCCCCAGTTGATAAACACCGAGACGCCCAGGCCCAGCAGCACCAGGATGGGTTCGGCCCAGCTGGTAGTCGTGATGACCAGAATCACGAAGATAATCGCTATGACAGCGACCGTGATAATGCTGATCTGCTGCTCGGTCGATGTGGTGGCGAGCGCGTTAGACATGGCCGAGCCCGTAATGGCGCCCTCGTCGCCCACGATATCTCGAATAGCGTCGGTTGCCTCGATCTCCTTTTCGGAATTAACCGTCACCGTAAACAGGGCGTTGTTCTTTTTGTAATAGGTCTCAACGGTGTCTTTGTCTTGCGTGGCAAGCGGCTGATCGATATCTGCCGCGTCGTCAAGCCATAGGACCTCCTCGACGCCGTCGACCTTTTTGATTTTGTCCTTGTATTTGAGCGCCTGAGCGATCGAGACATTGGGCACCATAACGCGACAGTTGGGAATGTCACCCTCAAACTCATCACCCATGGTATTCAGAGCGACGGTCGACGCCGCTTCGTCGGGCAGATAGCTCGTAATGTCGTAGTTAACGCCTACAAACTGGCGCAGGAACAGGCATACCAGTGCTGCCACCGCATAGAACGCGATGATGGGTTTGCGGTGCTTCACGACCCATCGAAATAGCTTCTCTTTCAACCTCAATCCTCCATAACGCTCAGCCTATGTTTTGCTCTTTGTTATATTCCACATTTGGTAGTTATACAACATGTGTAGGATAAAGGCGCCATAAAGATATGCGATTGACGCGGTCCCGGAGCCAAAACAGCCGCTGCAGAAGCAGTTCGGAAAAGGTCCTCAGCGGAAACTGCATCCCAGTTTTTAGACGAAAAACGGGATATGGTTTCTGGTTGGCCTAGATAATCGTCAGATTTAGCTGAGCGTCTGCCCCTATGTTTCCAAATGAATACGGTGTGAGCTGCGGACAAGGATTTTCCCCGCAAGCACTCTAGTATGCTAAAGTACCCAAAAGACCGGCGGAGCTATGCCGGTCGTTTGTTCTGTATGCAACACAGCATGAGGAGGCTCACCAGATGACGGCCACACCGTGGGGATTCCGGGACATATTGCCCGAGGAGGCTCAGGCGCGCGAGGAGATCGCGCTGACGGTGAAGGGCTGCTTTAGGGAGCATCATTATCTGCCGGTTGAGACGCCGCTGCTCGAGGACAAGGGCTCGCTCGAGGAGGGCGGCCGTATCGCGGACACGCCGTTTAAGCTTTTTGACGATGACGGCCGCTTGTTGGTGGTTCGTCCCGACAATACGTTGCCGATCGTGCGTTTGGTCTCGACCCGCATGCGCGCGGCCGACTTGCCGCTGCGCCTGCGCTATGAGGCGCCGGTGGTTCGCGAATGCCAGCGCAATGCCGGCGGTTCGCGTCAATTTACCCAGCTGGGTTTTGAGCTCATCGGCGCGGGCGATACCGCGGGCGATGTCGAGATCGTCTCGCTGGTGGCCGAGGCCGTTCGCAAGTTGGCGCTGCCCGATGCGCGCATTATCGCAGGTAGCGTGCGCCCGTTTAAGGAGCTGCTCGCGGCGTGCGAGGATCGCGAGCTGGCTGCCGAGGCTCTGCGCTGCGTGCACGCCAACGACTTTGTGGGCCTCGATGCCCGCGTGGCGAAAAGCGCCGAGTCCGAGGCCGTTAAGGTCGCCATTAGCGAGCTGCCGCGCCTGCACGGTGGTGCCGAGGTGCTCGACCGCGTCGACGCGCTGCTGGCGGCGGCGGGCATTGTCGCGCCGCTTACGCGCGAGCTGCGTGCCCTGGTCGAGGGCCTGGCTCCCGAGGATGCCCAGGTGCTGTCTTTCGACTTCTCCATCATGAACTCGTTTGATTACTACACGGGCCTGGTCTTTAAGGCCTATGCCGGCGGCCTGCCCGATCCGGTTGGCTCGGGCGGACGCTACGACTCCATCTTTACCGGTGCATTTGGCGGCGGCATCGAGGTGCCGGCGGCGGGCTTCGCCTTTTCGCTCGAGCGTCTGGAGGCCGCGCACACCTCGGCCGAGGACGCTGCTTCCGATGGTGACCATGCCGTGGGCCGTGGCGTCGAGGGTCCGCTGCGCATTGCCGTGCCCAAGGGCTCGCTCAAGGTCGACACGCTCGACGTGCTCGAGGCCGCAGGTCTGGACGTCTCTGAGCTGCGTGACCCCGGCCGTCACCTCATCGTGCGCGGCCGCGACATGCGTGCCGGCGAGGGTGCGGTTGGCGATATCGAGTTTGTCATCGTGCGTCCCAGCGACGCGCCCGCTTTTGTGGGCTGTGGCGGTGCCGACTGCGGCATCTGCGGTTGGGACTCGCTTATCGAGGCAGACCTCAACCTGCTGCAGCTGGTCGACCTGGGCTACGGCCTGTGCACGTTTATCGAGGCGGAGCCCGCGTGGCGCGCCGGCCAGGCCGAGCGCAACTATGCCCGCCGTGGGTCGCTTCGCGTGGCCACCAAGTATCCGCGCATCGCGAGCGCCTGGTATGCCGAGCGCGGCGTGAACGCCGACATCGTTTCGCTGCACGGTAACGTCGAGTTGGGCCCCATTGTCGGTATGACCGACCGTATCGTGGACATCACCGCCACGGGCGCCACGCTGCGCGATAACGACCTGGTTATTACCGGTCGCATTATGGACTGCACGGCGCGATTCTTCGTCAACCCGGGTGCCGCGCGCCTGGACCCGCGCGTGCGCAACTTGGCCGATCGCCTGGCGGCGGCCGTGAAGGACAAGCATTTTGAGCCCGTTGCGGGCTCGGCACAATAGCGCGAGCACGCACGGGCGTCCCAACGTCTGGGCTGCGGGCCGATTGGCGCCGCCGCCCGGCCTCTCGTTTTTCGAACACAACCTCGACCGATAGGGGATACCGATATGAAGACCATCAAGCTTGCTCCCGGTGAGCGCCTCGTTACCAACCAGCTCAACCGCAAGGGTGTGCTGCCGCAAAACATCGTCGACGCCGCCCGCGATATCGTGGCCGACGTGCGCGCCAACGGCGATGCCGCGGTGCGCGATTACTGTCAGCGTTTTGACGGTGTTGAGCTGCAGAGCTTCCGTCTGCCGCAAGAGCAGATCGATGCCGCGCTCGAAGGCCTCGATCCCGCTTTTGCCGCGGCGCTCGAAAAGGCTGCACGCCAGATTCGTGAGTTCCACCAGCGCGAGGTCGAGCAGAGCTGGTTTACCACGCGTGCGGACGGCACGATGCTCGGCGTTAAGGTGACCCCGCTCGCGGCGGCCGGCATCTACGTGCCGGGCGGTCGCGCGCAGTATCCCTCCACGGTGCTCATGAATGCCATTCCCGCCAAGGTTGCCGGCGTCAAGCGCGTGGTCATGGTGACCCCGCCGCAGAAAGATGGCCTGATCAGCCCGTATACGCTCGCCGCGGCAAAGCTCGGCGGCGTGGACGAGATCTATATGGTGGGTGGCGCTCAGGCCGTGGCCGCGCTGGCGTACGGCACCGAGACTATTCCGCGCGTCGACAAGATCACCGGCCCGGGCAACGCCTTTGTCGCTGCGGCCAAGCAGATTGTCTCGGGCGACGTGGGTATCGACATGGTCGCTGGCCCCTCCGAAGTCTGCGTGCTGGCCGATGCCACGGCCAAGCCCATGGTGGTCGCGGCCGACCTGATGGCCCAGGCCGAGCACGATCCGCTGGCAGCCTGCTATCTGGTGACCTGCGACGAGCAGTTTGCGCGCGAGGTCGAGGCAGGCATCGATATCCTGGTGGCGCAGTCGCCGCGTGCCGAGATCACGCGTGCTTCGCTCGACAATGAGGGCACCATCGTGGTGGCCGCCGACATGGCTGCCGCCGTCGAGGCGGTGAATACCGTGGCGCCCGAGCACTTGGAGCTGCACTGCAAGGACGCGATGGGCCTGCTCGGCGGCATTCGCAACGCCGGCGCCATCTTTGTGGGCGCTTGGAGCTCCGAGCCGCTCGGCGATTATGTTGCCGGTCCCAACCACACGCTGCCAACCGGCGGCACGGCCATGTTCTCCAACCCGCTTTCGGTCGAAGAGTTCGTTAAGCGCTCGAGCGTCATTTGCTATACGCCCGAGGGCCTGCTCTCTGACGCTCCCGCCACACAGCGTCTAGCCGAGGCCGAGGGCCTGTGGGCGCACGCGCTTTCTGCTGCCCTGCGTCGTCGCGTGCTGGAGCAGGGCGAGGATGCCGTGAGTGCCGAGTCACTGGCTGCGGCCGACCTGACCAAGGTCGCCTGGCCGGGCGACGCCGTGGCGACGGTTGCTGAGGGCGTGGACCTGGCGGCGGCTGCGGGCGGTGCCGCTGGCGCGACCGGCGAGGAGGCCTAATATGGCCGAGCTGACGCCCCGCATGAAGGAGCTCGTCCAGCCCTACTTGACCGGCATCGAGCCCTACGATCCCAACTTTACGCCCACGCGCATCAATCTTTCGGCCAACGAGAACACCTATCCCGTGCCGGCCGGCGTGCGCGAGGCGGTTGATGCGGCCTTGGCTGCCGCACCGCTCAACCGCTATCCCGATCCCATGTCCAACGACCTGCGCGACGAGCTTGCTGCCTGGCATGGCGTGACGCGCGAGAACATCTGCGTGGGCAACGGCGGCGACGAGCTACTCTATAACTTCCTGCTGGCGTTTGGCGGCGCGGGGCGGACCCTGCTCAACTGCCCGCCGTGCTTTAGCGAGTACGCGTTCTTTGCGTCGCTCTGTCAGACCGAGGTGCGCGACGTGTGGCGCGACCCGGCAACTTTTGAGCTCGACCAGGCGGCTGTGTTCGCGGCCGCACCCGAGTGCAACCTGGCGATCGTGACCTCACCCAACAATCCCACGGGCGACGTGGCGCCGCTCGACTTTGTCGCGGCGCTGTGCGATGCGTGCCCCGGCATGGTCATGGTCGACGAGGCCTACGTGGAGTTTGCCGACGATTCGTTTGGCGCGGCAACTACGGCGCAAGGCCTTATTGCCGAGCATCCTAACCTGGTGATTCTGCATACACTGTCCAAGGCGTTCGGCGCCGCCGGCACGCGCCTGGGCTATGTGATCGCGGCGCCCGAGGTCATCGACGTGTTCGCGGCGATTCGCCAGATCTATTCGGTCAACGTGCTGAGCCAGGCGGCAGCACTTGCCTGCGTGCGTGCCCGCGATGCCTACGCACCTGTGGTGGCGCAGGTCGCATCCGAGCGTGAGCGCGAGCTGGCCGCTCTGCGCGTGATGGCTGCCGAGGGCTTGCCCGTGGAGGCGTGGCCGAGCGCGGCGAACTTTGTGCTCGTGCGCACGCCGCATGCCACGCGCGTGCGCGAGCGCCTGCGCGACGAGTATTCAATTTTGGTGCGCGACTTTAGCTACGCGCCGGGGCTCGCGGACTGCCTGCGCATTACCGTGGGCACCCCGCAGGAAAACGACGAGGTGCTGGCAGCGTTTGCCGCGCTGGTGAAGGAGGAGATGTAGATGGACCGCTATGCCGAGGTAACCCGCAAGACGGGCGAGACCGACATTGTCGTAAAGCTCGACCTGGACGGATCTGGCGTGTGCGATATCTCGACCGGCGTGCCGTATTTCGACCACATGCTCAACGCTTTTGGCCGCCATGGTCTGTTCGATCTGACGGTGCACGCGGTGGGCGACGTCGAGGTCGATGCACATCACACCGTCGAGGACACGGGTATTGTGCTGGGCGAGGCGTTTTGCCAGGCGCTGGGCGACAAGGCGGGCATTACGCGCTTTGCCGACGCGGCGATCGCCATGGACGAGACGCTTGTGATGGCTGCTGTTGATATTTCGGGCCGCGGGCAGGCCTACTGCGAGCTGCCCGTGCCGACCGAGCGCGTGGGCAGCTTCGATACCGAGCTGGCCGTCGAGTTCTTCTACGCCTTTGCGCGCGATGCCAAGCTCACGCTGCACGTGCGCGAGCTGGCGGGCGGCAACTCGCATCACATTATCGAGGCCGCCTTTAAGGCCGTGGGCCGCACGATGCGCCACGCCTGCGAGCTCGATCCCCGCGTGCAGGGCATCCCCAGCACCAAGGGCTCGCTGTAACCGCAACAAAGGCAAAAACCACTACGAAGGTGCCTGTCCCCTTTGTGGTGGTTTTGGACGATGAGATAAGGGAGGGGTCGCGTGGGCGAACCGAAGATCGTGGTGGTCGACTACCACAAGGGCAACTTGTCGAGCGTTGCGCGCGGGCTTGCGCGCGCCGGTGCCGCCGCCTGCACGTCGGACGATCCGGAGCAGATCCGCAACGCCGACGGCCTGGTCATCCCGGGCGTGGGCGCGTTTTACGACGCGGTCGCCTTTATGCGCGAGGGCGGCGAGGCGGACGCGGTGCTCGACGCCGTTGCCGCCGGAACTCCGTTGCTCGGCATCTGCCTGGGCCTTCAGTTGTTTTTTGAGCGCGGCAACGAGGGCGTTCCTGCGAGCGAGAGCGCGGTCGCCGACGGCAACGCCTCCGAGCGGGCCGGTGCCCTCTGGGTCGATGGCCTGGGTATTATGCGCGGTTCGTGCACGCGCCTGGAGTCGAGCCGCCTGAAGGTGCCGCACGTGGGCTGGGACCAGGTGCACATGACGCCCGCCGGTGCGGCCGATCCGCTGCTTACTGGTTTTGCCGAGGGTGCCAACATGTACTTCACCCACAGCTACGCGGTGGCCGACGATTCCGATGCCGCCGATGTGCTGGCGCGCACGCACTATACGCGGAGCTTCCCGTGCATCGTGCGCCATGGCAACGTGTGGGGTTGCCAGTTCCATCCCGAGAAATCCTCCGCGCTGGGTCAGCGCATCCTTAAGAACTTCGTCAACATCGTCGAGGAGGCCGGCCGATGATCCTGTTTCCCGCAATCGATCTGATCGGCGGCAAGGTCGTGCGCCTGGAGCGCGGCGACCGGAGTCGCTGCAAGGTATATTCCGACGACCCCGTGGCCGTTGCTCGCTCGTTTGCCGAGCAGGGCGCAAGCTGGGTGCACGTTGTCGACCTGTCCGCTGCCTTTGGCGAGGACGAGGACACATGCGCTGCCAACTCGGCGGCGATTAAGGCCATCTGCGGCGTCAACGGTCTGTCCGTGGACGTGGGCGGCGGCGTCCGCTCGCTCGCGCGCATCGACGAGTTGGCCGGCTACGGTGCGCGCCGCATCGCACTAGGCACGGTGCTCGTGACCGAGCCGGGTTTTGCCGAGGTGGCGGCCCAAGGCTTTGGCGAGCTGTTGGTGGCAGATATTGCCGCACGCGACGGCCAGGTCAAGGTGAATGGCTGGCGTGACGGCGCGGGCGTGGCGCTCGACGACGCCGTGGCGCAGCTTTCCGAGCTGGGTTTTAAGCATCTGGTGTATACCGACATTGCGCGCGATGGCATGCAGGCGGGCATCGATGTGGCGGCGTATCGCCATGTGGCCGAGGTCGCGGGCTTTCCCGTCGTGGCATCGGGTGGCATCTCGACGCTCGACGACATCCGCGCGCTGGCCGCAGTGGGTGAGGGCGCGATTGAAGGTGCCATTACCGGTCGCGCGCTCTACGAGGGCAACTTTACGCTGGTACAGGCGCTGACCGCCGCCCGAGGGGAGGAGTAGCCCATGCTTACCAAACGTGTGATTCCCTGCCTGGACGTCAAGGACGGCCGTGTGGTCAAGGGCGTCAACTTTGTGAGCTTGCGCGATGCGGGCGATCCGGTGGAGCTGGCGCGCGCCTACGACCGCGAGGGTGCGGACGAGGTCGTCTTCTTGGACATGACCGCCACGAGCGACAACCGTGCGACGACCATCGAGATGGCGGCGCATGCGGCCGAGGAGCTAGCCATTCCCTATACCGTGGGCGGCGGTTTTCGCGACCTGGCGGGCATGCGCACCATGGTTGCAGCCGGTGCCGACAAGGTGTCGCTCAACTCTGCCGCCGTGCGCGACCCGTCGCTGATTAGCCAGGCTGCCGCGGCGTTTGGTAGCCAGGCCGTGGTCGTGGCGATCGATGCCAAGCGCGTCGGTTTGCCCGGCGCATCTGGTGCCGACAAGTGGGAGGTCTTCACGGCGGGCGGCCGCAACGCCACGGGCATCGACGCGGTGGCGTGGGCCGAGGAGGCGGCTCGTCGCGGCGCCGGCGAGATCCTGCTCACCAGTATGGACCGCGACGGCACCAAGGCCGGATTTGACCTGGCGCTCACCCGCGCCGTGGCGCGCGCGGTGCCGATTCCGGTGATTGCGAGCGGCGGTGTGGGCGCGCTCGAGCATTTTGCCGAGGGCGTGATTGAGGGCGAGGCCGATGCCGTGCTGGCGGCGAGCGTCTTTCACTTTGGGACGTTCAGCATTCGCGAAGTCAAAGAGTATATGGCCTCTCAAGGTATTCCTGTGAGGCTGGACTTCTAATGCTGCGGCTTGCCCAGGCACCCGACCTTCCGGCTCCAACCCTCCTCGCGTACTTAAGTACGCGTCGTCGGGCTTGTCGCTCGGAATCTCGGGCACCTGGACAACCCTCACCGACCTGCGAAGTTTGAACTTGGGAAGAGAAATGGAAGAGATAACCGATCCTTCAAAGCTTACATACGACGCCAAGGGGCTGATTCCTTGTGTGGTTCAGCAGTATGACACCGGCGAGGTGCTTATGGTTGCTTGGATGAACGAGGAGTCGGTGGGGCTGACGCTCAAGACCGGTACCACGTGGTTTTGGAGCCGCAGTCGCCAGGAGCTCTGGAACAAGGGCGCGACGAGCGGCAATATGCAGGAGGTCAAGGAGCTTTGGGCCGACTGCGATAGCGATACGCTGCTGGTCAAGGTTGACTCGCCGGGTCCGGCCTGCCATACCGGCAACCGTACCTGCTTCTTTAAGAAACTCGCGTAGGGCGGGCGCTCGATTAGACGCTCGGCCAACCAGAAAGGATTGAACTATGGGTGTGCGCACCGCAAACGTTCAGGATGGAAATATCGGTGAGACGCTGACGGGGCTCGCCGAGGTGATTCACGGCCGTCGCGACGCATCGCCGCAGGAGAGCTATACCGCTCGCCTGCTGACCGACGTCGAGGACGAGCTGCTCAAGAAGCTTGCCGAGGAGGCGAGCGAGGTGATCATGGCCTGCAAGGATAACGATCACGATCACATCCGCTACGAGGCTGGCGACCTGGTCTACCACTTGCTCGTGACGCTTGAGCGCTACGGCATTACCCTCGACGAGCTGGCCGGCGAACTCAACGCCCGCCGCCACTAGTCGTTTGGGACAGTCTTTGTTGGTGTAACGGGGTCATGGAAGTTGCGGTGAAATAGGGACTGTTTAAGCGCTTCATCAGGCAAAACAATCCCTATTCCACCGCAACTTATGAAGGGATGGTTAGGCGAGGGGCGTGGACTCCCATTCTCCGGTGAGGTGGGGGATGCCGAAGGTTCGGTAGCCGCAGTCGTAGGCGTGTGCCTGGGCCTCACGGATGTTCCAGCAGATGTCGCAGGCGCGGTGTGCGTCCGAGCCAAAAGTTATCGGCACCTCGGCGTGGGCAAAGCAATGCAGCAATCCGGTCGTGGGATAGTAGTCGTCGAGGCCCTTGCGCGGTGCGGCGGTCGAGACCTCAATGCGGCGGCCCGTATCGTGGGCGCATTCGGCCATCTGCTGCCAAAACGGTGCGGGGTCAAAGTCGGGCGTAAAGCCTTCCTTCGAAAAGCGCATGACCAGGTCAGGGTGAGCCATCACATCAAAGCTGAGCGAGCTTTCGCAGGCGCGGCACCAGTCGTCGACATAGCGCTCCCACACGCCGCGCACGCCCAGGTTTTCCCAAACGTGCAGGTCGGTGTCGTCGTCGATCCAACCGCAAAGGGAATCGGGCGTATCGGGGCGAGCGACGTTTTCCGTTCCCGCCGTACCCGCGGCACCGGCCATGATATCGCCCGGGTTGCCAATCCAATGCACGCTGCCCAAGCGCACTATGGCACCCGCGGACCAGCGCTCAACCAAAGGCTCGCAACCTTCGTACCAGTCGCATTCAAAGCCATAGATAAGCTCGAGCTCCGGCGTGATCTGCGCGGCGAGCTTGCGGGCGTCCTCAAAAGCCAGACGATGCGCCGGCAGGTCGCCCTCAGTAACCTGCACTTCGCAGTTGGCGTCCATGCTGGCGGGCAGGGCGAGATGATCGGTTGAGACCATGACGCGGCAGCTGGCCGCAGCAGCGGCGCGAACGTTGTCCTCAAACGAGGCATGACCGTCCGAGAACGAGGTGTGGGTATGGCAATCGATCAGCGGGCAAGCAGACATGGCGGCTCCTTTGCGTCAAGCGAATCCGCTCCATTGTAATGGCGCAGCTCTCAACACGCCGGGCACGCCGGGGGTCGAAATCGATTGGAAAGGCTGCGCGGCGCGCGGTGCGGCCTCGCTTGCGCTCTCAAAACATGTGCATCAGCCTCCAAAAGCTGCAAAAAATGACATGTTTGGAGGCTGACGTACACGTTTGAATGGAGCGGGCCGGCGTTGGAGCGCGCCAGCACTTGCGCCCAGCAAAAGTCGCACCTATCCCATGACGCCGCCCCTGCGCCGCCCGCGATGTGCTAGCGTTTGGATGAACAAAACGAGCCCGCGCGGAAAGGATCCGGACCGTATGCAATGCGATAGCACATCCCCACTGTCCCGCGAGACCGATGCACCCGAAACCATCGTCAAGCTGGAATGCGACATCGACGACGCGTCGCCCGAGGTGCTCGCCTACGCTGCCGACCGCCTGCGCGAGGCGGGTGCGCGCGAGGTGCATTGGCTGCCCCTCTATTGCAAGAAAGGCCGCCCCAGCTGGCAGCTACAGGTAATCTGTGCTCACGAGGATATCGAGCGTCTGCAGACGATCATCTTTTTGGAAACCACGACCAATGGTATCCGTCGCCAGGTTATGGAGCGCGTTTGCCTGCCACGCCGCTTTGAGCGCGTAACGACGCCATGGGGCGAGGTGTCCGTCAAGGTGGCCACCCTGCCCGACGGCAGTGAGCGTGCGGCACCCGAGTACGAGGACTGCGCCCGCCTTGCCCGTGAGCACAACGTGCCGCTCCAGCGCGTGATGCAGGCGGCGCAAGCCGTGGCACTGCGATTTGAATAACGCGGCTGGTGGCGACATCCTGCGCCCAGCCATATCAACCCCATTCGAAAGGATCTCCCCATGAAATACCTCATCGCCTCCGACATCCACGGCTCGGCATACTGGGCCGAGCGCCTGGTCGCCGACATCGAATCCGAGCAGCCCGACCGCATCGTGCTGCTGGGCGACCTGCTCTACCACGGTCCGCGCAACGACTTGCCGCGCGATTACGCCCCCAAGCGCGTAATCCCGCTGCTCAACGCCCTGGCCGACCGCATCATCGCGGTGCGCGGCAACTGCGATGCCGAGGTCGACCAGATGGTGCTCGACTTCCCCGTCATGGCCGACTACGCCACGCTGTTCGACGAGACCGGCCGCGAGCTGTTCCTGACGCACGGCCATGTCTTTGGCGCCGGCATGCACAACAGCGTCGACCACGCGCCCGCGTTGCCCGAGGGCTCCGCGCTCGTCTACGGTCATACGCACATCAAGGTCAACGAGGAAAGCGCCGCGCACCCGGGCCTGTGGCTCTTCAACCCCGGTAGCGTGAGCATCCCCAAGGACGGCTCGCACAGCTACGGCATCTACGAGGGCGGCGCGTTCCGCCACGTGATCCTGGAGGAGGAATAGCCATGGCGCAGCACATGGCTCAGCAAAATGCCGAGGGCTCGCGCAATCTGTCCACGCTGGTCGACGCGTCGGCCGAGCTGCAGCATCTGGTGCAGACCGTCTGGCGCTTGCGTCAGCCCGACGGCTGCCCGTGGGACCGCGAGCAGACGCACCGCAGCATTGGCAAGAACATGATCGAGGAGGCCTACGAGGCGCTCGACTGCATCGAGGCGGACGACGCGGTTCACCTGCGCGAGGAGCTGGGTGACGTGCTCATGCAGGTCGTGCTGCATGCGCAGATTGCTGCTGACGCCGGCGAGTTTACGCTGGCCGACGTGGCGCACGATATCGACGCCAAGCTCATCCGCCGTCATCCGCACGTGTTTGGCGATGTAGATGCCGACAGTTCCGACGAGGTACTCAAGATTTGGGACGAGGTTAAGCTTGCCGAGAAAGCCGCCAAGGACAAGGCCGTGGCGGCAGGCGAGGCTGCGCCCGAGGGCCTGCTCGACGGCGTGCCCACGCATCTACCGGCGCTGATGCAGGCGCAGAAGGTGTCGCGCAAGGCGGCTGCCGTGGGCTTTGAGTGGGAGACGGTCCAGGACGTGTGGGACGAGGTCGCCGAGGAGCGTGCCGAGTTTGAGGCCGAGGCCCCTGGCTCGCCCGAGCGCGAAATGGAGTTTGGCGATCTGCTCTTTGCCCTGGTCAACGTTGCACGCAAAGAGGGCATTGACGCCGAGAGTGCCCTTCGTGCCAGCACGGCAAAGTTCCGCCGCCGCTGGGCCGCGATGGAGCGGATGGCGGCCGATGCTCACGTGGATCTTGCCGAGCTTTCGACCCACGGCCTCAACGACCTGTGGGATGCCGCAAAGGCGGAGGAGTAAGACTGCGGGAACGACGGGCTGACACGCTTCATCGTTCCCGCTAAATTTTTCGAAAATCAAGTGTATCCCTCGGCTAACTTAGGGCATAATGCAAAAAGTGCGACATGGCTAACTTACGGAGACGCACCGACGGTGCACGGTCAGCCGGTCGCTTGCATTCACTACGTTTCCAAGTGAGAGGGAGACAACATGAGCGATATTTTGGACGTCTACGGTCGCGAGGTGCTCGACAGCCGCGGCAACCCCACCGTCGAGGTCGAGGTCGTGCTCGAGGACGGCAGCTTCGGCCGCGCGATGGTGCCTTCGGGCGCTTCGACCGGCGCCTTTGAGGCCTGCGAGCTGCGCGACGGCGACAAGGGCCGCTATCTGGGCAAGGGTGTCTCGCAGGCCGTCGAGCACGTCAACAACGAGTGCGCCGATGCCGTCGTAGGCCTCGACGCCTTCGATCAGCGCGCCGTCGATGCCGCGCTGATTGCCGCGGACGGTACCCCCAACAAGACCAAGCTCGGTGCCAACGCCATCCTGGGCGTGTCGCTGGCCGTTGCCCGCGCCGCTGCCGAGTCGTCGGGCCTGTCGCTGTACCAGTACCTGGGCGGCGTCAACGCTCATCTGCTGCCCACACCTATGATGAATATCCTCAACGGCGGCGTGCATGCCGACAATAACGTCGACTTCCAGGAGTTCATGATCATGCCGGTGGGCGCCCCGAGCTTTGCCGAGGGCCTGCGTTGGTGCGCCGAGGTCTACCACACCCTCAAGGGCGTGCTGCACGAGGCCGGCCTGGGCGGCGGCGTGGGCGACGAGGGCGGCTTTGCCCCCAACCTTAAGACCAATGCCGAGCCGTTCGAGTACATCACCAAGGCCGTCGAGAAGGCTGGCTTTAAGCCCGGCGTCGACTTTATGTACGCCATGGATCCGGCGTCCACCGAGTTCTACAACGCCGAGACCGGTATGTACGAGCTCAAGGGCGAGGGCGTTGAGTACACGAGCGCCCAGATGGTCGATTACTGGGAGAAGCTCGTCGACACTTATCCCATCATCTCCATCGAGGACGGCATGGCCGAGGAGGACTGGGACGGCTGGGTCGAGCTTACCCGCCGCATTGGCAATAAGGTGCAGCTCGTAGGCGACGACCTGTTCGTCACCAACACCGAGCGCCTCAAGAAGGGCATCGAGCTGGGCGCCGCCAACGCGATCCTGGTCAAGGTCAACCAGATCGGCACGCTCACCGAGTCGCTCGAGGCTATCGAAACCGCCAAGGAGGCCGGCTACGCTTGCATCGTGAGCCACCGTTCCGGCGAGACCGAGGACTCCACGATCGCCGACCTGGTCGTGGGCGTTAACGCCGGCCAGATCAAGTCGGGCGCCCCGTGCCGCAGCGACCGTATCGCCAAGTACAACCAGCTCATCCGTATCGAGGACGAGCTCGAGGGCAGCGCGCGCTACGCCGGCAAGTCTGCGTTCTACAACATCCGCTAGGCAGCGGCGTGTGCGGCGGCGGGGCTGACTCGGATTCGCCTCGCTTCCGCCGGGCACTGTTGAGCACCATTGGGCGCTGGGCCATATGGCTCAGCGCCTTTTTTATGTCGAGCAAGGGCCGCCGAAGGCGTTGCGCGCGCTCGTGCTATAACTAAGGGACTTAGCGCAAACAAACCTCAACCGCACAAGGCGCACATGGATCAGATTTACGACAACAGGTACTATTCCGCCGGTTCGCGTGAGCCGTCGCCTCGTCGTGCGCGTACCGCGCAGCTTGGCGGGTCCGACTACGGCGGCGTCGATCACCGCGCACGGCGTCCGCCAAGTGCCTCACACTCCCGTGCTCAAATGAATACGTCGACGGACCACCCGCCACGTTCGGCGCGCCCGACGCATGCTCAGCGCCCCTCGGCTCAAACGCACGAAAAGTCGACCAGGCCCTCGAACCGTCTTTCGGGCTCGGACTTTATGCACTACGCCAACGACAACGCAGTGGTCAAGGCAATTTACGACTTTACCCACGGTCCTCAGCGAGGGCTATTCATCGGCATTGTCGTTGCCCTGGTGCTCGTGAGCCTGTATTTCCCCGTGCGCGATCTGTACGTGGCAAAGCGTTCGAGCGATATCTTGGCCAAGCAGGTCGAGATTCGCCAGCAGTACAACGACGAGCTGCAAAAAAGCGTCGACAAGCTGCTCTCGGAGGAGGGTATCAAGGACGCGGCATCCGAGGACTTGGGCCTGGTGATGCCCGGCGAGACCAAGATTGACGTGCTGGGCTTGGATGACGATTCGGACTCGTCGTCGAGCAAGAAGTCGTCGAACGCCAAGAAGGCCAGCGAAGTTGCCAAGGAAATCGAAGAAGTCGGTAAGGACGCGCCGTGGTACATCCAGGCGCTCGACATGCTGTTTGGGTTTAACGGTGTCGAGGGCCAGACGGTCGTGTCCAACGGCAAATAGCGCCCGGAGGGGAGCCCGCAATGACAAATTGCAAACGCTATAAGGTGGCCGCGATCGACCTGGGAACGGTATCGTCGCGACTGGTGTTGGCCCAGGTCGAGGGCGGGGCGATCGTGGAATCGTCCAAGCATACCGAGATTACCGATCTGGGCGAGGGCGTCGACGCGACAGGTCGCTTTTGCGAGGCGGCTGTCGAGCGCGTGCTCGCTGCGTGCCGGATGTTTGTGGACGAGGCGCATGCCTTTGGGGCCGTGTGCATCTGCACCACGTGCACGAGTGCCGCGCGCGATGCGTCCAATGCCGCCCTGCTGTTGGACGGCCTGCGCGAGCTGGGGCTCGAACCGCAGGTGATTCCGGGCGAGGTTGAGGCGCGTCTGACGTTTTTTGGCGTGGCGCACGACTTTGCTGGCGAGCGCATCATTGTTGCCGATTCGGGCGGCGGGTCCACGGAACTCGCGACGGGTGTGTACGCACCGGAGCGTGGGGTCTTCGCGCTGGAGGGTACGCGTTCGCTGGACATCGGTTGTCGCCGCGTGACGGAGCGGTTTTTCTCGGCACTGCCGCCTGCGGACGGCGAGCTTGCTGCCGCTGCCAACTGGGCGGGCGAGCAGTTCGCCGCCTATTTTGAGGGCCTGCCGAGCAATTTTGAGCGTGCAGAGCGCCTGGTCGCGGTGGGTGGCACCGTCACCACGCTCGTGGCGCTGGTTCACGAGCTGGAGCCGTATGATTCGAGCTTCGTGCACCTGCGCGAGCTTTCGCTGGAGCAGGTCTCGGCCGCTATCGAGCGCATGTCTGTGTTGGACGCGGACGGCATCGCCGCGCTACCGGGTGTACAGCCCAAACGCGCGGGCGTGATCTTGGCTGGCGCCGTGGTGATTCGCGAGCTCATGCGTGCCGGCGGCTACAAGACGCTCACCGTAAGCGAGAATAGCCTACTCGCCGGTATGGCCGCCACCATCAACGAGACTCTCGACGGTACGACTCCCACCATCGCCTGGACCCCGAGTCTGAGCGCTCTTTAACCGTCTCCCTCTGAGTTGCGGTGAAATAGTTCCTAAATGGGCTGGTAAACGGCCAAAACAGGAACTATTCCACCGCAACTTAAAGCCCCACCGGCGTCCAAAAGAAACGAGCCCGCATCCCTGGGGGACACGGGCTCGTAAACAATACGTGGTAGGGGCGGTGGGACTCGAACCCACAATCCTTGCGGCGAGAGATTTTAAGTCTCCTGCGTATGCCAATTCCGCCACGCCCCCGTGAGACTAGAAGTCTAGCACAAGCCGTCCGTTACGCGTTGACGGCCATCGAGTGTTGGCCCGACTTCTCCAGGAACTCCTGGAACTTGGCTTCGTCGCCCTTGTTCTTGTACTGCAGGGCCAGCAGGTATTCCAGGCGGCAGCTCTTGACCTTGTCGTCACCGGCCTCCTTGAGCATGCGCTCCAGCTCGGGAATGTCGTTGTGGCGCTTCAAGATCATCGTGTCGTACATCAGCTGGCATTCGTGTGCGACTGCCTCGGCCTGACCGCCCTCAAAGCCCTTGATCTCGTGCAGGAGCTCCTTGGATTTTTTGCGGTCCTCCTGGCCAACGTAGTAGTTAAAGGCCTTAATCACCAGGTCGACGCGCTGCATCTTGGGCAGATTGAGTCCCAGCAGCAAATCGAACATCTCGTCGGCGCGCTTGTGGTCCTCGCGCAGCAGATAGGAGTTCAGGCGCAGGTAGTCGCGGTTATAGCGCGGGTACAGCATGCTGGTGAGTTTGCCATCGAGCAAGCGATCGAACTCGTCCCACTGCTTGGCAGCCATAAGCTGCTGCAGGCGCTTAAACGTGGTGCGTTTTTTGACGCTAAAGAACACCGACACGGCGATACAGATGATGACGACGGCGGTCCAGAGGGTGCGGGAATCGGGCATATTGGGGTCCTTAGTCGCTCATAAAGCGAGCGGTATGACAACACGTACTAGATGTATTATACGCAGCGCGCAAGCAAACTGGCATAAAAGCTCATCGAGGCTGAGTGCCATCGCTCGCTGCGGTACACTTACCTAAAGTAAACCACGAAGGGAGACATTACCTATGAAGAAGATCGTTTTGGCTTGCGGTGCTGGCGCTGCTACTTCCACGCTCGTTGCCCAGAAGGTCGCTACCCTGCTCGACGCCAACGGTTACGCCGACAAGTACGAGATCGTGCAGTGCGCCATCTCCGAGGCCAAGGACGTTTGCGACGAGGGCGCCGACCTGCTGATCGCCACCACCGTTGCCCCCGAGGGCCTCACCTGCCCGTACGTGAGCGGCGTGCCCTTCATGACCGGCATGAACCGCGTCGCTGCCGAGAAGGCCGTTCTCGACGTCATGGCACAGTAGGCGCTGACTTCATGAGTGAGCAGAACGCCAACCCGGTAGAGCTCTTTGGCATGCGCGTCGCTCACGTGGGCATCAACGCCACCGACCCGGCCGATGCCCTGGAGATCGCGGAGCTGTTCTCGACGATGATGGGCCTGCCCGTTATCGAGACCCCGGTTTCGTACTTTAACGATTCGCTGGTCGAGATCATGAAGCAGAACGGTCGTGGCACCAAGGGCCACATTGGCTTTGCCGTCAACGACATCGATGCGGCCGAGAAGTGGTTTGCCGAGCGTGGGCTCGAGGTCAACGAGGAGTCGCGCGTGCTGCTGCCCGACGGCGGCACCAAGCTCGTGTACTTTAAGCGCGAGTTCGCCGGCTTCGCCGTGCACCTGTGCCGCGAGTAGCGCGCAAGCTGCTTTAGTTAGCAAAAAGGGATAGGGCCGCATGGCCTTATCCCTTTATTTATGCCGAGGGGCTTCCTACCGCGGCAGGCGAATCGTAAAGCGGCTGCCGACGCCCTCGACCGAGGTCACACCGATGACGCCGCCGTGGCTGTCGACGATCCACTTGGCGATAGCGAGCCCCAGGCCCGAACCCTGTGCACCGACATCGCGCGCGTTGTCGGCACGGTAGAACCGCTCGAACGCGTGAGCTGCGGATTCCTGGTTCATGCCGATGCCCTCGTCCTCAACGCTTATGTCGATCGTGCCCGCGCCCGCATCCGGCGCTACGCCAAACGTGATGGGCGTGCCCGCGTCCGAATACTTGGCGGCATTCTGCACGATTACGCGCAGAGCCTGCTTCACGAGCGCCACGTCAACGGGCGCGTCGCAGCGCGGGTCGCTGGCAAGCGCGGCGTCAAAGGCCAGTCGATACGTGTGCTCGGTATCGATCATCTGCGATTCTTCGCAAACCTCGCCGATCAGTGCGGCCAGGTTGGTATTCGCGCGCCGCAGCACGGTGCGGCCGGCATCGCCGCGCGCCAAAAACAGCAGCTGCTCCACGAGCTCCTGCATATGCTCGCTTTCGGTCTTGAGCGAGGCGATGGACTCTGCTAGTACGTCCGGGTCGTCTTTGCCCCAGCGGTCGAGCATGTTTACGTAGCCCTGAATCACCGCGATGGGCGTGCGCAGCTCGTGACTCGCATCGTTGACAAAGCGCATCTGCTGCAGCTTGGCCTCTTGCATCTGGCGCAGCAGGCGGTTGAGCGCGACCTCGATACTCGCCAGATCGGCGTCGCCAGTGGTGACGCTTGGCGAATCGACGCTTGCTCGCTCGATGGCCTGCTCCAGCGTTTCCATCTTGCCGCCGGAGAGCTGCATGCGGCCGAGCTCGTCCACGCGCAAGGCTAGGTCGTTGAGCGGTGCCATGGTGCGGCGCACGCGTCGGGCGCCGCCGAGCATGTTGAGCACGCTGATGACCTGCCAACCTACAACGACAAGGTAGAGAGGCCATAGCGTGACGAGGTCCTGCGCGAGGGGGAAGGTCTTGGTGGTACGCGCAAGCTCGACGGTATAGGTGAGCGTGGCCAGGTCCCAGCCGCGCGCGGGCGTCAGCGATATGCCGTGAACGGTGGCGCCGGGGATCCACCCCGCGGCAAACGCGCCGTCGGGCAGCGTCTGGTTGTATCCATAGACAAGGATTGCCGTCGCAATCGCCACCAGCAACAGATCGAGCCAGACGTAGCTCATCAGGCGGCGCCACATATAGCTCCAGTTGATGGCACGGGCGATGGATGTGACGCGCTTGGTCTCGGCGTTACGCGCGGCAGACATAGCCCACCCCGCGTACGGTCTGGATGATGCGGGCGCCGCCAGCGTCCTCGATCTTGGCGCGTAGGTGCGCGATGTGCACGTCGACGTTGTTGGTGTCGCCCACGTATTCGTAGCCCAGCGCCTCGTGCGCGATGCGCTCGCGTGTGAGTACGGTCTCGGCATGCGCCATAAGCAGGGCGAGGACATCGAACTCGCGGGCAGTCAGCACGATGGGCGAGCCGCCGACCGTGACTTCGCGGCGGTTGGGGTCGAGCGCAACCGAGCCCACGGTGAGTGTGGCGGGGGAGGGCGTGGCAGCAGCCTGGGCCGTGTCGGTTGCCGGGGACATTGTGACGATACCGGCGGCCGTGCCGCTCGCTACGCCAGTCCCGGCGCCGACGCCGCCAACGCCCGAAGCCGCCCGCACGGCCTCCGCGCGCTTCAACGCCACGCGGATCCGTGCGAACAGCTCCTCAATCGCAAACGGCTTGGTCAGGTAATCGTCGGCGCCGGCGTCGAGCCCAGCCACCTTGTCCATCACGGCATCGCGCGCGGTGACCATGATCACCGGCACGTCCTTGTGCTTACGTACGCGCCGCAGCACCTCCATGCCGTTGAGCTGCGGCAATAGCACATCGAGCAGAATCAGATCGTAGTTGCGCTCCAGCGCCAGGTCCACGGCGGTGCGGCCGTCGGCGGCGTGCTCCACCTGGTAGCCCTCGTGCTCCAGTTCGAGCGTCACAAAGCGGGCGATTTTCTCCTCGTCCTCTACGATCAGGATCCGTGTCATGCGTGCCCCCGTCTGCGATTACTTGTCGTCGTTGAGATTTTGCTTGATGTCATCCGCGGCATCGGCGGCATGATTCATTAGGTTGTTGATGCTGCCGGGCACGTCGCCGTCGCTGTCGATGCGGTAGCGCATGCCAAAGAACAGGCCAAGCAGCATCAGCCAAATCGTGGCGCCCCAGGCAAACAGGGCGACGATGGGAATCAGGATAGGAATGTTGAGGATGATCGCGTCGCGGCGTGTGGCGATAAACTTGGTGTCCAGGCTCAGGCGGAAGAGCTTTTTGAGGTACTCCCACACGCTGTCCATCTTCTTGGAGAAGTCGGTCTTTTCGCTCGACTTTTCGTAGGCGGCCTGCGCGGCGACCATCTCGGCCGAGGGCTCGTCGACCGGCGCGGACTCGGTGGCGGCGTGCGCCGACGTGGTCTGGGTCTTGCCCTGCGACTCGAGCCAAATGATGGCATCAAGGACGTTGCCGCCGGCGGCGTCGAGCGCTGCCTTGGCATCGGTGTAGCTCACGTTGCACTTGGTGCGGATGGTTTCAACTTTTTCGAGGTCGTCCATGACCTGTCCTTTCGTTCGATGGGCGCGACGCCGGGCGATCTGCCCGGGCGCGAGCGTTGCGTTCGGCGGCCTGCGTTGCGCGGCGCCGCCCCGCCCTTGGTCGAACTCTATAGTGCAGGTTATAGATTAAGCGATTCTTGAGCCAAGATTAATGTTGGATGAGTTTTTGGGTGGCGGTGGGGAAGGGCAGAAAAGGCAGGTTTTGCGGGGCGTGAAGGAGGGGCGGTCTGATCTTTGGGACAGCTGATAGCGAGGTCTAATACTTTTCCGAGATGTGAACGAGTGAAAACGGACCCCCGAAGCATCGACACTTTAGAGGTGCCGCTTCCTGCGGTTTTAATGCCGAAATCCTGCGATTTTGCCGCCGAAAGGTGCGGATGTTTCAGGGGTCCAAAAACAGCCGTTCACTTCGCGGAAAAGTATTAGACCTCAATAGCGGGGGATGGGGTGCCGGTAGCAAAGCGGCGTCAAGGGTTGGTCGTGCAGGCGGTTTCTCCATTGATGTCCGTACGACATGTGACACTTACCCTGCCGCCATGCTCCGTCGCGGCGGCATTCATCTGAACAACAACCCTCTAAGGAGTTCGATACCAATGAGCGATAACACCAAGCATCTCGCAAAGAAGTGCGTCAAGGACGCGGGGCCGTGTCTTGCGCTGTGCGTGGCCGGCGCAGCGGTCGCGCTGCTGGCTGTTTTGGGGCCATTCGACGTGCTCCGAAGTGCCAGTTCTCTGCACGTTTGCATGGCCCTTGCCGCCGCCATGATGACCGGCGGCGTGCTCGATTTGATCTTTTGGGTGCTCGACCCGTTTGGATGGAAGAACGAGGAGTAAGCCCTAAGGATGGAAGGGCTGGAACGGTTGGCTTAGTGATCGTGCAGAATGTGGCTAGCGACTTACAGCGAAGTGGTATGCTCTGCCGCGGCTTTGCCGGCGCGTATCCGGCTCCCGCGCGGAGCGGCTTTGGCTGGCGCGATGCGGTCTATGCGGTCGGCGTGGCGTTGCTCGCCGTGTTGTGTGCGGTACTGTAGCGCGGGC
>NZ_JBBNLU010000012.1:0-59629 GCF_040092335.1 Collinsella sp. CLA-ER-H8
TACATAGAGCTCTATTACAATAGGGTGCGCATGCATTCCACCCTGGGCTACATGTCTCCAGTGGAATACGAGCGGCAATACGCTTGAGGATCCTTAAAAGAAAGTCCAGTTTATCCTTCCCACTCCACAGTCCGGACCGCCCCGCGGTCCAACTTTCTGTCCGCACCCCCGTTTAAGCGTTTAAAACCGCCAAACAGTCCCTATTTCACCGCAACTTAGAGAGGACGGCCTCGGTCGGTACTGCCGTATCAGCCGAGGCCGCTGCATCGCTAGCGCTGTACGTAGGCGCGGACGAGCTCGAAGGTGTTGCGCACGCCGTCCATGTGGCTACGCTCGTAGTTGTGGCTCGCATACACGCCGGGGCCGATCAGACCATGGCGAATGTCGTAGCCGGCAGAGAGCGTGGCTTCGACGTCCGAACCGTAATGCGGATACACGTCGATAGCGTAATCGAGCTCAAGCTCGCGCGCGATATTGGACAGCGCCGTCACCAGGTCGTAGTTGTACGGACCGCCCGAATCCTTGGCGCAGATCGACACCATGTGCTCGGTGCAGCCTAGGTCGTCGCCCACGCAGCCCATGTCAACGCTGATCATCTCGCGCGTGTCGGCCGGCACGAAGGCGCCGCCGTGGCCCACCTCCTCGTACACGGTAAAGAGCAGCGAAACCTTACGCGAAAGCGTCACCTCGCCAGCGGCGACGGCACGCGCCAAGCCCAACAAAATGGCGGCCGATAGCTTGTCATCCAGGAAGCGGCTCTTAATGTAGCCGCTCTCCGTCACCGTCGTGCGAGGATCCATAGCGATGATGTCGCCGGTCTGAATACCCAGCTCGAGCACATCGTCCTTGCTGTCGACGTTCTCGTCGAGCAAGATCTCCATGTTCTTCTCGATGGTCTTGACCGGCTCGTCGGCCACGTGCGCCGAAGGCTCGGTGTTAAGAACCACGCCCGTGTAGACATTGCCGTCGCGCGTGTAGACGGTGCAGTTCTCGCCATCGGCCGTAGACCACTGATGCCCACCGAGCGTCGTGGGGCGCAGGCGGCCATTGTCCTTAATGGAACGCACCATGGCGCCTAGGGTATCGACATGGCTCGCCAGTACGAGCGGCTCGCCCTCGCCGCCAAGCTCAACGAGCACGTTACCCTTATTAGAACGCTCAGGCCCAAACCCCATATCGCGCAGGGTCTCCATCAGATAATCAGTCGCCGCACGGGTATAGCCGGTAGGGGAGGCAATAGAAGTCAGCGTCTTAAGCTGTCCTGCGATATAGGAGAGCGTCTCCTCTAGAGAAGCATCAATATTAGAAGTCATATGCATCCTTCCAAGTAAAACTAAGACCGAGTCCCGATTTTAACCGTTCTGCACGTGCAATGCCCCAGGAGCCGAGCCGCCTCCAGACGTCCCCGCACCGGTTTTGTGCACGTGCACGGTTTACAATCTCAATCTTGCATAAATCCTATTGGTATTTGCATAGAAATGAGGTATCTTTTTGCTTCGTCTCAGGGTGCCCCACCTTGGACCGTGCAAAAAACGGAGTATTCAGCACCGTGGACCCCAACGGCCCCATCACGAACGACAAAACGACGCGGTTACAGCAGTGTTGCAGGTCGTCGCAAAGCAGAAACTCAGTAACAACCCCCTCCACTCATCGATAGCCCGCCCACAATGGCTGTCGATGGGCGCCTGCGGATCACTACCGCCCATTCACAACGTTATGCATTTTTAAGAGCTTGTTGAATACTCCCAAAAATGCACGCAGGGAAGTGCACCACCTATCCGCAGCGGGCAGTACGCCTTGGTTTTGTCCGTCTCAGGGCATCGACGCAGCACAAAAAGCCCCGCCGTGCGTAGCACGGCGGGGCCAGCGGCACGTCAAAAGACCATACACCTACGGGCGAAGGACCACCAAACTGGGCTAGGCAGCCGGGCAGATCTTCTTGAAGAGCTCGATGACGTCGTCGAGCGTTGCCTCGCGCGGGTTACCCGGGAAGCAGGCGTCGGCCATGGCGTCCTTGGCCAGGACCTCGATCTCGTCAGCCTTCATGGCCTCACAGACGTGCGGGATGTTCACGTCGGCGGAAAGCTGCTTGACGGCGGCGATGGCGGCATCGGCGGCCTCGGCGGTGCTCATGCCCGTGGTGTCAACGCCCATGGCGACGGCAACCTTGGCCAGGCGCTCAGCGCAAACCGGCTTGTTGAACTCCATGGCGATCGGCAGCAGCATGGCGCAAGCGACGCCGTGCGGGGTGTCGTAGTGAGCGGACAGGGTGTGAGCCATGGCGTGGTCGATGCCCAGGCCAACATTGGAGAAGCCCATGCCGGCGACATACTGACCAAGAGCCATGCCCTCACGGCCGGAGCCGGGCTGGCCGGACTTGGCCTCGGCGACGGAGTCGCGCAGGTTCTCGCTGATCAGCTTAATGGCCTCAAAGTGGAACATGTCGGAGAGCTCCCAAGCGCCCTTGGTGGTGTAGCCCTCGATGGCGTGGGTCAGAGCGTCCATGCCAGTGGAAGCGGTCAGGCCGGCGGGCATGGAGGCCATCATGTCGGGATCGACGACGGCGACCTCGGGGGCGTCGTTGGTGTCGACGCACACGAACTTGCGGACCTTCTCGGGGTCGGTGATGACGTAGTTGATGGTCACCTCGGCGGCGGTACCGGCGGTCGTCGGCACAGCGATGGTGAACACGGCGTGGTTCTTAGTGGGAGCAACGCCCTCGAGGCTGCGGACATCGGCGAACTCGGGGTTGTTGATGATGATGCCGATGGCCTTAGCAGTGTCCATGGAGGAGCCACCACCGATGGTCACGATAGCGTCAGCCTCGGCGGCCTTGAAGGCCTCGACGCCGTCCTTGACGTTCTGGATAGTGGGGTTGGGCTTGATCTCGGAGTAGAGGCTCCAAGCGATGCCGGCAGCGTCGAGCTCGTCGGTCACCTTAGCGGTAACGCCAAACTTGACCAGATCGGGGTCGGAGCAGACGAAGATCTTCTTGTAGCCGCGACGCTGGAGCTCGCCGGGGATCTCCTTGATGGCGCCGGAACCATGATAAGAGATGGTATTGAGAACGAAACGATTAGCCATTGATAGCCTCCCATCGTGTGCGGGGCATCCATTACGCCCCACGCTATGAGTCCCATCCTAACGCTTTTGAAACAAAAAACGCGTGAGAACGTCAATAGTGTTAAAGCGTTTCAACAGATGATGAAAAATATTGCGGCAAAGGGACAACCCCTTTGCCGCATTCGGTTACTTTCGGCAGCCCTCTTTCCAAGCCTCGGCCGCAACCTTCCAGCGTAAGCGCAAGTCGCGCTCGCGGTCGATGAACATGATGGCAAACGCGACAAACAGCAGCAAGCTCGCCACGACGATGGCGTGCAGGCCCATGCGCTCAATACACCAGTTGCCCAACACGGCGCCAAACACAAAGGTAAAGATCACGCCAAAGTACAGCAGGCCGTTTTCCAAAAAGCCGCGCCTGTGGGTGATGATGTAATCGTCCACGTTTTGCAGCGCGTTGCGCAAGTTGCCGATGCACATGGTCGTAGCGATGCCGTGACCGTGGATCTTGCGGAAGCTCTCGACCTGCATTCCGCAGGCAAACGAGGTGAGGCAGTTGGCGAGCAGGTTGAAATTGCCGCCCGGGATAAAGCTCACGCCCAGCAAGATGACGGCTTCAAAGAACACCGTTACCTGGCGCCAGTGAATCACGCTGCCAAACCGCTCGTGTACCAGATCGGCAAGCATAATACCCACGGCAAACGACACCACAGGGAAGAAGTAGCGCCCCGCAAGTGCCCAGTTGCCCTCCGAGATGCTCACGCCCACGAGCAGGATGTTGCCTGTCTGCGCGTTGGCGAAAACATGGTCGCGCCCAATGTACGAATACACGTCCATAAAGCCACCGGCGAGCGCCAAGATGATGCCCAGCTCAATAGACTCCGATATCTGTTTGGCACGCTGCATCGTCGTGCATCCTCCTTGTTGACGACTCTCTCGTGCGTTGGCGGAAACATAGCCGCCGTTCATACTGTAACCCATTGACAACATGGCGTGCGCGCGAGACGGGTTCTCCAACGCGCAGATACACAGTCTGGAAACAAACGATCCCCGCATCGACGCGCCGATCCCCAGCTCATGTACTCCCCCAGTCTTTTTAGCCCCGTCCCAAAAAGACTGGTTACAATTACGTGCAGCATACAAACACCGGGAGGGATCGTGGCACAAAAGCCTCAGCACGCTCAGAACAACCAGCGCAGTCAGCAGGGCAAACAGGGCCAGCAGCAAAAGCGCGGCGGTAAGGCGCAGGCCACGGTCGCCCGCACCAAGCATTCCCAAGCGACGCCCGCCCGCCCCTGGCGACCGGGCCGCGATAAGTTCCTCCCCGTCAGCCGCGCCGACATGGATGCGCGTGGCTGGGACCAGTGCGACTTTGTCTACATCTGCGGCGACGCCTATGTGGACCATCCCAGCTTTGGCATGGCCATCATCAGTCGCGTCCTCGACGCGCACGGCTACAAAGTGGGCATCATCTGCCAGCCCGACTGGACCGATCCCGCCAGCATCAGCGTGCTCGGTGAGCCGCGCCTGGGCTTTTTGGTCAGTGCCGGCAACATGGACTCCATGGTCAACCACTATTCGGTGACCAAGCACCGCCGCCACACCGACGCCTATACCCCCGGCGGCGAGGAGGGGCGCCGTCCCAACCGAGCTGTCACGGTCTACGGCAATCTCATCCGTCAGACGTTCAAGGACGCCCCCATCATCATCGGCGGCATCGAGGCGAGCCTGCGCCGCCTGGCCCACTACGACTACTGGCAGGACAAGCTCAAGCGCTCGGTACTGCTCGACTCGGGCGCCGACATCCTCATCTACGGTATGGGCGAGCACGCGATCGTCGAGATCGCCGACGCGCTCGACGCGGGGCTGCACATCGATCAGATTACCTATATCAACGGCACCGTTTACCGCACGGGTTCGCTCGACGAGGTCTACGACTACGACTTGCTGCCCAGCTGGGACGACCTTGCCGCTGACAAGCTCAACTACGCACGCAGCTTTAACGTGCAGCAGCAGAATATGGACCCCATCACCGGGCATCGCCTGGTAGAGCCATATCCCAACAGCGTGTACGTGGTGCAGAACCCGCCGTCGGCGACGCTCACCACCGACGAGATGGACGAGGTGGCCGAGCTCCCCTACGCACGCGATTGGCATCCCGACTACGACGCGGCGGGCGGCGTGCCGGCCTTTGCTGAGATCAAGTTTTCAATCAGCTCCAACCGCGGGTGCTTTGGTGAATGCTCGTTTTGCGCCCTCACCTTCCACCAAGGTCGCGTGTTGCAGATGCGCAGCCACGACTCGATCATGCGCGAGGCAGAGCTGCTCACGCGCGATCCCGAGTTTAAGGGCTACATCAACGACGTAGGCGGACCGACGGCCAACTTTAGCCGTCCCGCCTGCGACAAGCAGCTCAAGCACGGCGTGTGCAAGAACAAGCGCTGTCTGTGGCCGAGCGTGTGCAAGAACATGGTGGTCGACGAAAGCGGCTACACGCAGCTGTTGCGCGACCTGCGCCAGCTGCCGGGCGTCAAAAAGGTCTTCGTGCGCAGCGGCATCCGTTTTGACTACACCATGGCCGATGCCTCGGACGAGTTTTTACGCGAGCTGCTGGAACACCATGTCTCGGGCCAGCTGCGCGTAGCGCCCGAGCACGTGAGCGACGCGGTGCTGTCCGTGATGGGCAAGCCGAGCCGAGCTGTCTACGACGCATTCTGCCGTAAATTTGAACGCTTGAATCGCGAATACGGACTCAAGCAGTACGTGGTGCCGTATCTGATCTCGAGCCACCCCGGTTCAACCATGAAGGAAGCCGTGGACCTTGCCGAAGCCGTGCGCGACATGGGCTACATGCCCGAGCAGGTACAGGACTTCTACCCCACCCCGTCCACCATGTCGACCTGCATGTACTACACCGGTGTAGATCCGCGCACCATGCAGCCGATCTACGTGGCGCGCGACCCGCACGAGAAGGCCATGCAGCGCGCGCTCATCCAGTATCGCAAGCCCGAGAACTATAAGCTGGTACGCGAGGCGCTGGAAAAGGCTGGCCGTCGCGACCTGATCGGCTACACCAAGCATTGCCTGATCCGTCCCGTGCCGCCGCGCCCGGGCGAGACGTCTGCTGGCGGTGGGCATGGCGCAGGCAAGAAGGGCGGCAAGGCCCACGGTGGCGCCGCTGGCAAGGGGCCTAAGGGCAGCAAGGGGCACAGCGGCATGTCGCGTGCGCAGAACACCGCAGGCCGCAACCGCGCGGCACAGGGGCGTCAGGGCGCCAACGGAGGCGGTCGCCGCAACTAGGGCAGCGGCGCGCTCGCTGCGTCCATCCCACACGCGTGGCGCAGCGAGCGCATCGCCCCTACCAGCACAAAGCCGGCGATGGCAACCGTGACCACCACGTCGAGCGGAGTGTTCACAAACCACAGCAGCCCCATGAGATACGACCCGGCATTAAAGGCAAAGTGCAGCAGGATCGTGTAGCGGAGCTTTCCGGTCGTCACGAGCACCCAACCAAAGATGAGGCCGGCGGCACCCGCGTAGCAACCCTGCACCCAGTTCATGTGCATAAAGCCGAAGACCGCCGCCTGCAGCACGATTGCCGCGGCGACGCCCCAGGTACTCGGGGCCGACCAGGGCACCATGGCGCCGTCCTGCGCGCTCGCACGACGCCGGCGCTTCCAAAGTGGGCGGCACTGCGGATTAAACGCTCGGAGCGAAAACTCAAAAATAATGCCGCGCACCAGCAGCTCCTCACAAAATGGGGCGCCGAGCACCGTAGTCAGGACGGCGAGATAGCTGGTGTCGCCCATGCCTGTTTCCTCGACAAGCTCGCTGTAGTCGGCCGCGGCATCGGGCAACAGCGACAGCACGGCGTCGGTCACGTAGCCAACGACCACCTGCAGGGCCAAGCCAATCACGATAACTCAGGCGATGCGTTTCCACGCCCCACGCGCTCCCCCGCCGAGCGGATGCTCGCTTTGCCGGCGTGCCATAAACGAACGCGGCCACAGATAACGCCACCACAGTAGCGCCATCAAAAACGATGCCGTCTGCGCGACGGCCTGAAGCAATTGAATGTCGAGGCCATCGATCGAAAAACCCATGAACACCGATGCGACGCCAAGGGCGGAGAACAAAACGACGCTCAGGGCAATATCGGCAGCGACGACGCCAAAACAGGCAAGCGCCCAAATCATCGCATTGAGCATGCCAACCTCCTCCCGACAGGTAGTCGTTAAAGAACGTCCCCAACGACTAGTCATTGGGGACGTTCTTTAACGACTAGTTGCTGGGGACAGTCTTTGCCAAAGGCCCCGTTGGGCGAGATGTCGAACGGGAAGGTGCCGCAGCGATTGAAAGCGGCGATGAACATGCGGATGGCGTTGGACGGCGTGGTGCCCACGAGCTGGGTTGCCGCCGCGAAGGCTGCCTTTTCCTCGGGCAAGACCTTCGCGACAACCGGGGTCATGTGTTCTGCCATGGCGCTTCCTTTTTGAAACAACGGTAGTGCGGATAGATGCGGGCCGCGCGGCTGGGCGACGGGCTGTGAAGGCAACCCGATTGGCCCGCATCTGGAGTTTGTTCTACGGCGTTGGTATTACTTGGTATTCCTAAGTATTACCCCGCAGATAGAATACCATACCCGACCCCATGGGGACGGAGAAAAAACGGATCAATTTGTTGCTGAGTAAGTATTTAGAGCGTGATGATGTCCGAGATATTGAGGGCCTGAGCGTCGACGGCATCGTGCGTAGCAAGCAACAGCATGCGGCCGTCGAGCAAGTCGCGCACGACCTCGGCGCATGCGTCGCGCGCAGCGATGTCTAGACCGGTAAAGGGCTCGTCCAGAATCACCGCGTCGCCCGGACACAGCAGGGCTCGGGCAATCTCGACGCGACGGCGCTGCCCGCCCGAAAGCTCGGCCACACGAGCATGCACATCGATCCCCGGCACCAGCAGGCGCAACAGGGCTGCGGCACTCGAGGCATTCACGCGTGCATCGGCGCACACCAGCACGTTATCCAAAGCAGAGGCGTCCTCGACCAGGCGCACGTCCTGAAACACCATGGAGCACGGTGCGCACTCCCCCGCCACCAGCGCAAGCAACGTCGACTTGCCCACGCCCGAAGCGCCCATCACACAGGTGCGTCCACCGGCGGGTACGTTGAGCGCCAGACCGTCGAGCGCCGGCGCCCAGAGCGCACGGTCGCCCACGGCAAGCGCAAGCTCCGCCGCAACCCCGCCGCCAGCAGGGCCGCCCGCACGCCCACGCAGTCCACGCCCATGCGCCCGCACGGCAACACGCCATGTCGCAGGCCCCGAAGCCCGCAGCAACCACACCAGCACACGCTCGCATGCCCACGATGCCGCCACGACCAACACGGTCCACGCCAGCAGGTCAGCCGTCTCGATGAGCAGCTTCGCCTGATAGATGCGCTCGCCCACGGTGCCCACCGCCATGCCGATCAGCTCGGCTGCCACGCCGGCCTTCCAGCTCATGCCAATCACGGTGCGGGCGCACGAAAGCACAAACGGCAGGACTTCGCGCCAGGTGTGGGCGCAAAACAGTCGCCAGCCCCGCACGCCATGCAGACGAAGCATCTGCTCCAGCGGCCTATCCGCTTGCGTCAAACCCTCGACCAGCGAGAAATACACACCCGGCAGGGCCATCAAAAAGACCGCCGCAATGCTCACGCGCGCCGACCCCAGCCAAATGAGCAGCAGGACCACTACGCAGGCAACCGGCGTCGCCTTAACAAACGAAAGCGCCGGCGCCACCAGGCGGGCAAACGTCCGCGACCGCACCGAGACTCCCGCCAGCACGCCACCGCACACCGCGGCAAGCGCCAGCCCGCCCAAGATTCGCGCGCCTGAGCCCATCAGAATCGCCCACGTGCCGGCATCGCACACCAGCCGCAGCAACGCCACCACGACAGCACCCGGCCCCGGCAAAATCAACGGCTGTGCCACCAACGCCGCCGCAAAGACCCACGCGGCAAGCCAAAAGGCGGCAACGGCACCACCTGCCGCCACCGCCTTCATACGCTCTGTCATTTGTCGAGCAAACGCACGCACGGGCTACTCCATGTAGTAGAAATCGTCAGCCGGGAGCTTGCCGCCCACGGCGCTCGCGTCCGCATCGACCAGCACCTGTAGGTACCCACCGAGCGCCGCCTTCATATCCTTCCCCGTCTGGCACACAAGCATGCACCCGGGAATCGCCTTTTCCGCAATCGTGGCGTTGTCCACGATGCCCGCATCGACCACGGCCTGAGCCCAGTCCGCCGGCGCCGCGTTCACGGCCTCAACGCTCGCCGCATGGCAGCTCAAGAACTCCGCCACGGCCTCGGGATGCTCCTCGGCAAAGGCCCGGCGCACCACGGTCACGCCCGTCAGCAAACGGGAGCCCGTGTCGCCCACCAGCTCATCCCACACATCGGTCAGACTTACCGTCGCCGACAGCTTGCCTTCGCTCTTTGCGATGGCAGCGGTCTTGAACGGCTCCGGCAGCACGCCCACGGCGGACGGGTCGGCAAGCAGGGCCGACAGCACCTCGGTGGGCTCGCTCTTAAACTCGAGCGTCACCTGGCCGGTCAGGTCCGCGCGCTCCAGCAGGTAGTTCATGACGTACTCCGGCGTGGTGCCCTTGCCCGTCATGTAGACGGTGCGACCCGCCAGGTCGCCAAACGAGGTCACGTCCGCGTCGCCCGTCACAACGCTCAGCACGCCCAGCGTGTTGATGTCGATGACCTGCACCGCACCCTCGGTCTTGTTGTAGAGCACGCTCGCCACGTTGGCGGGCACTAGGGCGATATCGACATCGCCCTGAATCACCTTGGGCACGATCTCGTCAGCGGCAGTGTTAATCGCAAAGTCGAACTCGTTATCCGTGGCACCCTCGTCTGCCTGGTCCATAAACTGCACCAGGCCAATCGAGGTCGGCCCCTTGAGCGAGGCGACGTGCACCTCGACCGGCTCTGCGACAGCACCGGCGCCGTCCGTGGCAGCCGAGCCCGCGGCGGACCCCGCCCCCGCAGCTCCGCCGCCACAGCCAGCCAGTGCGAGCGACAACGCGCCTGCGGCAAGCGCCGAGGCAAATCCTCGGCGCGTCATCTCAGCATCAAACGCACGCATCGTTAGCACGCCCCCTCGTGGGGCATCGACCAGGCATGATGGTCGGTATGCAGTAGCTCCTCGGCCAGCGGCGAGAGCGGCGCGCCCAAGAACTCGCGATAGCAAGCCTGGACATCGGGATTCTCGTGCGAGAAGCGAATCTCGGCGTTCGCATCCAGGCCCCAGAGTACCTGACCACGCTCGGCCGCCAGCTCGCAGCCGTCATGGATGGGCTGACCGCCGCCACCGACGCAGCCGCCCGGGCACGCCATGACCTCGACGAAGTCATAGCTCACACGGCCGTCGCGAATCGCGTCGAGCAGACGGGCGGCGTTGCCCAGCCCGTGCGCCACGGCGACGCGCACCTTGGTACCGTCGATATCGGCCACGGCCTCCTTCCAGCCCTCGAGTCCGCGCACGTCAGTGAAGAAGTCGGCATCCGGGTTCTTGCCCGTCACCAGGTAATATGCCGAGCGCACGGCGGCCTCCATCACGCCGCCCGTGGCGCCAAAGATCACACCCGCGCCCGTGCCAAAGCCCAACGGCGTATCGAGCGGCTCCTCGACCAGCGTGTCAACGCTCACGTGGCTCGCGCGGATCATACGCACCATCTCGCGCACCGTCAGCGCAACGTCCACGTCGGGCGCGCCGCCCTCGCCCATCATGCTCGGCAGCGCACACTCGGCCTTCTTGGCCGTACACGGCATCACGGACACCACAAACAGGCGCTCGGGCTCCACGCCCAGCACCTTGGCGTAGTATGTCTTGGCGATGGCGCCGAACATCTGCTGCGGCGACTTGGACGTGGACAGACTGTCGACAAACTCCGGATAGCGCGCCTTCACAAAGCGCACCCAACCCGGGCAGCAGCTCGTAAACATGGGCCAGCCGCGGCTGTCGCCTTCGCCCTTAGCGGCGGCGCCTAGGCGCTCGAGCAGCTCAGAGCCCTCCTCCATAATGGTGAGGTCGGCCGAGAAATCGGTGTCGAACACGTACTCAAAGCCAACGCGGCGCAGTGCGCAGGCCAGACGCTCGACGGTTGCCTCCTCGCGAGATATGCCGAGCTCCTCGCCCCAGGCGCTGCGCACGGCAGGCGCGATCTGCACCAGCACGATCTTGTCGGGATTAGCGAGCGCGTCAAACACGGTCTCGGTGTCGTCGCGCTCGCGCAGCGCGCCCGTCGGGCAATGCGTGATGCACTGGCCGCACGCGACGCAAACGGTCTTGCCGATCGGCACGCGCCCGCGGGTGCCCACGGCGGTATGCGTGGCGCGGTTGGTCAGGTCCCAAATCCCTAGGCCCTGTACGCTCTCGCACACCTTGATGCAGCGCATGCATTTAATGCACTTGTCGTTTTCGCGGATGATGGGGAAATCGAAATCCCAGCCCTCGCCCGCCAAATGCCTTTGATACGGCAGATAGAAAATACCCAGGTCGTTGGCAATGGTCTGCAGATTGCAGTTGCCGCTGCGCACGCAGCTCGTGCACTGCGAATCGTGCTGGGACAGCAGCAGCTGCACGTTGGTGCGACGGGCCTCGCGGGCCTTGGGGCTGTTGGTGTGGACCACCATGCCGTCGAGCACGTAGTTGTTGCAGGCGGCAACCAGCTGATCGCAGCCCTCGACCTCGACCACGCACACGCGGCAGCCGCCGATCTCGTTTAGATCGCGCAGGTAGCACAGGGTGGGAATCTGAATGCCGACGGACTTGGCCGCATCCAGGATCGTGGTGTGCTCGGGCACCACGACCTCGCAATTATCGATAGTGAGCTTGACCATATTGAGTGCTCCGCTTTCGGTGTTGTCGCTGACAGTGGGGTTGTTGAGCTCTACCATTCCAGGCTCCTCCCTCCGCGGAACGCGCCAAAGCCAAAGTGGTCGCAACGCAGGCAGCGGCTTGCCTCCTGGCGCGCCTCCTCCTCGGTAAGGCCCTGCTCGACCAGATTCCAATCGTGAATACGCTCGCCGGCCTCGCGCTCACCCAGCTCGCAGCGGCCGCACTCGTGCTTGCCCTTAAACTGCACGGTCGGCAGCTCCACGTCGAGCTTGATCTTGTGGTCGAAGCCCAGGTAGCGGTCGATATTTGCCGAAGCCACGCGGCCAGCGTTGATGGCACGGATGACGGTGGCGGGACCGGTCTGGCAGTCGCCGCCGCTAAAGAGGCCGTCGAAGTTGGGCACGGCACCGTCCGAATCGGTGACCACGCAGCCCCACTTGCAGGCAATGCCCACCTCCTCAAACGGTTTGGAATCGATGTCTTGGCCAATGGCGACGAACACACGCTCGCAGGGGATGACGCGCTCGGGCGTGGCGGCGGCACGCGGAGCCGGACGACCGCGACGGGGCTCGCCGATAATCTGCGGCTGCACGCGCAGGCCGCTCACGCGACCGTCCTCGCCCGTCTCGATGGCGAGCGGGGCCGTCAGCTCCAGCACCTCACAGCCCTCGGCCTGGGCACCGGCAATCTCGGCGTCCTGGGCCGTCATATCGCAGATGCGACGGCGGTAGACGATGCTTACCTTTTCGGCACCGCAGCGCACGGCAGAGCGTGCCACGTCCATGGCAACGTTGCCGCCGCCGATGACGCACACGCGCTGGCCGCTCAGGTTGGGCAGCTCGTCATCGCCGATGGCGCGCAGCATCTTGACGGCCGATTCCACGCCGGGCGCTTCTTCGCCCGGAAGGCCGAGCTTCTTGTCGCTGTGGGCACCGATGGCCAGGTAGGCGGCATCGAACTCGTCGCGCAGACGGGCGAGCTCCTCGCCGTTCACGGAATGGTCGAGTTCCACGTCGATGCCGGCGCTCAAAATCCAGTCGATCTCGGCCTGCAGGCGCTCGCGCGGCAGACGATAGCTGGGAATTCCGTAGCGCAGCATGCCGCCCAGGTGGTGGCGCTGCTCAAAAATGGTCACCTTGTGGCCCATCACGGCCAGGTAGTAGGCACAGGAAAGGCCGGCCGGGCCGCCGCCGATCACGGCGACGCGCTTACCGGTGTTGTCCACTACATGCGGTTTGTGGTCGTTGAGGTCGCTGTGCTCAACGGCAAACCGCTTGAGGGCGAGGATGTTCATGGGATCGTCGACCATGCCGCGGCGGCAGTGCATCTCGCAGGGATGCTCGCACACCAGGCCGCAGACGAGCGGCAGCGGGTTGTTCTTGCGGATGACCTTAACGGCATCGGCATAGCGGCCGGCCTCGACCAGCGAAATGTAACCGGGAATGTCGACGTGCGCAGGACAGCCCGAGACGCACGGGACGCGGGCCTCGCGGTCAAAGCCGCAGGAGTGCTCGCGGATGTGGTGCTCAAAGTCGTCGCGGAAGCCGCGAATGGCCGTGAGTGCCATGGCGCCAGCTTCGTAGCCAATGGCGCAGTCGCTCGAAAGGTAGATGGTGCGGGCCGTGCGCTCAATCAGGTTGAGCGTGGACTCATCGGCGCGCCCTTCGAGCACATCGGTGAGCAGGTCGCTCAGAGCGCTCAGGCCCACGCGGCAGGGCGTGCACTTGCCGCAGCTCTGGGTGGAGCACAGGTTGACGAGCGCTGCCGTAAACTCAACGGGACACGGGGCGAGCGAACTCACCGCCAGACGACGTCCGAGCGCATCGTGCAGATCGTCCATGACGGCCTGAGCGTGGCTGCGTTCCATTACATGCAGTCGAGCCATAAGATCCCCTCTCACATGGCAGCCCGAAGGCGAAGCCGAGCGAAGTTGCTACACGCAACACACTGACCTATAAAGTTGTTTGGCAGCAACACGGTTCGGCAGGCGGTATGAAACGTCGTCCCCAGCGGTGAAAAAGAACATTACCGCAGATAAATGCCATATTTGATAAAACGCGTTACCAAATAGCAATAGCCCATGTGGGCAAATAACGCCTTACTATTTTTCCTATCTGATCCGTTTTCCTCCGTCCCCAAGGGGTCATGTGATCCGAAGGGGACGAAGGAAACCGGATCATTTTTGGTACAAAGGAGTCAGGCCGCCTTGCACCAATCATGAGTTGCGGTGAAATAGGGACTGAAAAGCCGCTCAAAAGGCCAAAACAGTCCGTATTCCACCGCAACTTCAAGACGTTGGTGCATATGAACCTGTCCCCCTTACACCAAAAAGGGCTCCGAGCAAAAACATGCCCGGAGCCCTCTGGTCGCCTCGACTTAGAGCGCGACGCGTATGTTACTTGCGCTTGCCGCCGCCGTCACCGGGACGACGGGAGCTGCCGCCGCGCTTGCCGCCACGGCTGTTGCCATAGCTGCCACGGTTATCGCGACCGCCGGCGCGGCCGCCACGGGAGCCGGCCTGATTGCCGCCACGTCCACGGTAACCGCCGCGACGCTCCTCGCGGGTGTCGTCGTAGTTGCGCCAGTCATCGCGACGATCGCGGCTGGCACGCGGATCGCGACGATCGCGCGACTCACCAGAACGGCCGGCGCCGCTGCGCCCGCCATTGCCGCGAGCACCCTCGCGACGCTCGCCGCCGCGGCCGCCGTGCTCTTCAAAGCGCTTGCCGCCACGGGACTCACCGCTGCGGGTGCCACGCTCACCGCGACCCTCGCCGCCGCGACGCTCGTCACGGCCACCACGCTCGTCATTGCGACCGGAACGACGACGGTCGCCCGAGCCACGCTTGCCGCCACGCGAGCCACGGCCCTCGTCCTCGCGCTCAACACGGCGACGACCACCGCGATCCTCGTCCTCGCGGCGACGGCGATGCGCCTCGCCCTGGAACTGCTTGGCACGGCGCTCGGCACGATTGCCGCGCGGGGCCTGCTCGACGGTACCAGCACCGTCGCGCTCCTCGGCAGCCACCTCGCGGGCCACGCTCTCCACGGCCTCGTCCACGCGAGCCTGAACGCCCTCGCGCACGCGGGTCTTGCCGCCGCGCTTGGGACGGCTCGGACGCTCGCCATCGCCGCGGCGCTCGTCGCGACCGCGGTTGGAACGACCGGCCACATCGCCGTAATCGTCGCCGTTGCGTTTGCCGTCGCGACGTGCCTGCTCAAGCTTCTTCTTGCTCTTAGACTTGCCGCGCTTGGTCTTCTTCTTCACCTTAAAGGCCGCAGGGTCGCGCTCGGGATCAACCGCGGGCGGATTGGGACCCACATGCAGGTCGCCGGCCTCGTAAATGTCGGCGGTCTTGTCCATGAGCTTCTCGATCTCGTAGAACTCGTCCACGTCCTGCTCGGTCACAAACGTAATGGCCCAGCCCAGCTCGCCGGCGCGACCCGTACGGCCAATACGGTGGATGTAGTCGGTCGGCTCGGCCGGCACGTCAAAGTTCACGACGTAGCGCACGTCGCTAATGTCGATGCCGCGAGCGAGCACGTCGGTCGCCACCAGCACGTCAACGGTGCCGTCGCGGAAGGCCGAAAGGGCACGCTCGCGCTGGGCCTGGCTGCGGTTACCGTGAATCGCGGCGGCCTTGATGCCCTTGCGCTCCAGACGACGGCAGCAGCTATCGGCACGGTGCTTGGTGCGCATAAAGACGATAGTGCGCTCCGGTCCCTCCTTTTTGAGGAACTCGGGCAACAGGTTGTTCTTGGCCTCGATGGACACCGGGAACACAAACTGGTCGACGGTGTCGGCGGTCGACGTGGCCGGCGCGATCTCCACGCGGGCCGGGTCGCTCACCAGGTCGGTGATCTCGCCCACGGCCTCCTCGTCGAGCGTCGCCGAGAACAGCAGCGTCTGGCGCTCGGCCGGCGTCTCGCGCACAATGCGGCGGACGGCGGGCAAAAAGCCCATGTCGAGCATGCGGTCGGCCTCGTCGAGCACCAGGACCTTAACCTCGTCCAGGTGGCAGGCGCCCTGCTCGATCAGGTCGACCAGACGACCCGGCGTGGCAACTAGGATATCGCAACCGTACTTGAGTGCCGCGGTCTGCGGCTTGTAGCTCACGCCGCCCACGACGGTCACGGCAACGTGGCCCGTGACGTCGGCGATTTTGCTTGCGACCTCGTCGATCTGCTGGGCAAGCTCGCGCGTGGGGGTGATGACGAGCATCACGGGGCCACGGCCGTTGCCCTCGGGCTTTTTAGCACCGCGACGGCGGTTGCGGCCGCCACGCTCGCGCACGGGTTTGGGAGGAGCGATGTGCTCCAGATTGTTCATAGTCGGCAGCAAAAAGGCGGCCGTCTTGCCGGTGCCGGTCTGAGCGGCGGCAAGCAGGTCACGGCCCTCGAGCACTACGGGGATCGAGCCGGCCTGCACGGGCGTGGGCGCCGTGTAGCCCAGGTTCTCGATAGCACGAAGCATCTCGTCGGAGAGGCCCAGCTCGTCAAAGGCGGGCAGGCTCTCGGTAGCGGACTCGACGGCCTGGGCGGCATTGGCCTCATCGGCGGCATCGAAGGCAGCCTGGGTCATGGCCTCGCGGGTCTCGTCCAGAATCTCGGCGTCGGTGACGTCAGATACAGAATTACGCATATGTTGTTGTTCCTTATCTGCACGCGCAATGGGCACGGCATGCGGCCGCGCGGGCGTGCTTGGTAGTGCGCTAATACATACAAAAACAGGTGCGCACAGAGAGGACGTTGCTCAGCACGCTGGCGATCGCTTTGGCAGCCCTATCACGCGCCGTCCAGACGCAGCAGCTCTAAGCGATGGAGCAGATTCGCCGCCGGTTAGTATACCCGTGCTTCGCATGCCCCCACGTAAACCACAGATGACGAGGCGGACGAGGTGGGCCCGGCTGATTGTCTCAATCTGTAACATCTACAGGGCGAATCTTCCTCTACGTGTTACAGATCGAGACAAACGGTCGACACGGCTCACAAACGTCTCAATCTGTAACAGTTAACGAGTAAAATCGGCCCTAATTGTTATAGATCAAGACAGAGGGGGATTTCCGTCCAGTCCAAACCAAATCTCTCGCTCTTCCTGCAATTTCGAACATGTGGCCTATAATGTTGCTTTGGTTACGCTATATATTGCGCAGCCATTTAATACGTCGCCCACCGGGGGCCATTAATTCCTATCGCCATATTGGCTAGGAAGCAATCAAAGGAGGTATCCGTGGCAGCAGAGACGCCTTGCTCGGTCCTCTATAACGATATTCGCTCGTTCGGCGGTCTTAAACATCTCGAGATCGCCCGAATGCTCATCAATGGAAACTCTTATCTCGGCAGTACCCTGCTCGAGAAATGCTCTTCCAACCGCTCGTATCTCACCCGTTACATCGTCCATCGCAAGCCTGACCAGTGCGCGCCCTCCATCTACAGCGACTTTACCGTCACCACGCTCAACCTTTCCTCGGCAATCTGCAGCAAGCTCGGCGGCGGCGAGTCCGCCTATCGGGCAATCGCCGAGCACTATCGCGGTCCGGCCGCCAACGAAATGATGTCGGCTCTCGCCAGCTACAAGCTGGACAGCCGCCTATATGCAAATGCCCTCAATCGCATCGACAACTTTGACGGCAATGCCGTGCGCGAGAAAAGCACGCTTTACCTTATGCTCTTTGTGGCAACGGGGGCGCTCGCCGATCCCGTTCAGGGCGTGGCCACCGTCGAGCGCTTTTGCGACAGCAAGACGGGCGGGCACTTTGGCACCACCGAAACTACCGTCGGACGTGGCTTTATGAGCAGCCTGGAGCAGCCGCGCACCGTCGCTCCCAACCTCGGTCTGCTCAGAACCCATGCCGACAACTGCGCCGACATGCAAATCCATCCCCTCACACGCGATCCGCGCGGCACCGTGATTGGTTCTTTGCCCAAAACCTCGCCCAGCATCACCGATGTGGGCGCCGACGCATCGCGCGAGCATCTTCGCATTTGGCTTGAGGGTGAGCACTGGTACGCCCAGGGCCTTGGATCGACCAACGGCACGGTACTCGAATCGGGTGCAGGCGACGGCGATATTGTGATTGAGCCGCCGCGCGACCAACGCGAGCCCGGCAAGATCTATCCCCCGGTGGAAATCGAAAACAGCGACAGGCTCCATCTGGGTCTCTACACGACATTTCTCGTCATTGTGGACTAGCACGGACGGCGATCGAAAGACGGTCGCCGTCCGTCTTTCGTCTTCTACCTTCTGCATCGTAAACGACAATACTCAGCGGTATACATGGGCAGTGCGGCTATCATGGTACTTTACCGATATCCGCACTGCTCGCGTAAACGTGCGGTAACCCATGCCAGACAAAGGAACGCCATGGATACTACCGATAGCGCCTATGGCGACAAACTCATCCGTCTCGATACGTTCGATACCGCCGTGGCGGTCGACCCCAGCGCCGAGGACGACGCCAAGCGTCGGTTTATGACGCTTATTCTCCAGACGGACCACCGCAACAACGGCAATATCGGGCACGTGCTTCGCGCGACCAACACAAGCGGCGAGGTCTTTGCCGTCAAGTTGCTCAAGGACAACGCCATCCTTTCCGGCCAAGCCCCCGACCGTTCCGCCGAGCAATCGGCAGCGCACCTGGCCAACACCGCTGCGCTGTTCGAGGAGTACCGTCATCTGTGTACCGTCTCGCACCTGCGCGGATTTCCGCGCGTCTACGGCTACGGATCGTGCGAGGATGACCCGCTCATCCTCATGGAGTGGGTCGAGGGCACCTCGCTCAAGCAGGCGCTGCCCCTGCTTCCTCACGACGCCTCGGGCGGGCTGACCACCCAGATGGTCGCCGCCGTCGGAAACGCCGTGCTTCGTGCGCTCTTGATGACCCAAGGCCTTGTGAATCCGGTCGTCCATCGCGACCTGTCGCCTGCCAATATCATGTTCCGCACCACCAGCCGAACGCTCGAGCAGCAGATTGCTGATTGTTCCTTTGACCCCTGCCTCATCGACATGGGCTCCGCGACCATGGCTCTCGGCGACGACACGATCACCCGGCGCGCCGACATCTGGCGCTTTGCCACGCCCGCATACGCCGCGCCCGAGATGCTCACGCAGGATATCGAAGGCATCGCGGCCCTTCGCCGTTCGCCGGCAATCGACGTCTATGCGCTTTCGAGCATTTTGTACCAGCTCTACAGCGGTCGCAAACCGTTTGACTTTGAGTCGACGGACGCCGCTGCAACCGGCTCGTTCTATCTCGTAAAGACCAAGACCAAGCCGGCACCGCTCGAGCCGCGCTGCGAGGGCGATGAAGCGCTCGTCCAAATCATCATGAAGGGTCTCTCAGTCGAGCAGTGCGATCGTCCCACCGAGCAGCAGATGCTCGAGGTGCTCTCGGCATACCTCACCGATGCCGAATCCGAGGGCCGCGAAGGCGCGGGCAGTGACGCCGCAATCGACATCGACTCCGGTACGCACCTTAAGGTCGACGTCGCCGGCGAGCGCGCGCGAAAGATCCTGGAGCAGGCCCGGCACGATGCCATGACCCGCCGCCGCTTTATTATCGGTGGCGTCGTTGCAGTCGTTGCGGGGCTCAGCGTCATTGGGGCGGCGACCCATGGCTTTGGCATCCCCGACTACCTGGACGGCATCCGCGGTTCGCTTGACGACTACACTTGGGATCAGCTGCAGGAGATCTCGCTCAAGATTAAGGCCGCCGAGACCCGTAGCGAGGCACGCGAGATTGCCAAGCGCTATCATCTGCTCGATGACAACGGGCATATTCCCTATCCGTGCACCAAGCGCGTGAAACTCGCCAACGGGCTGGAGGTCGGCGCGCAGCTTGTGGGCATCCGTCACGATGAGCTTCTGGACGGGACGGGCAAGGCCGGGCTGACGTTTATGTTCGACGCGGGTATTGCCGAGCGCAACGCTGCGGCTGAACCGCCGAGCGCCGGCTGGGCAGATTGCGAGCTGCGGGAATGGCTCAACGGCGACGGCCTTAAGCTGCTGCCCAACGAGTTGCGCGCGCTCATTAAAGGGGTCAAGAAGGTCTCGAACAACATGGGCGTCGCCAAAAGCGCTTCGTGCCTGAGTGAGTTGCCCGCGACGCTCTGGCTGCCCGCCATGGTCGAGCTGTGCGGTACGCAACCGCCCGATTCGTTTGCCAAGGACTATCACTACCTGGCAGACATCTACAACGGCGAGGGCAAGGAGTATCAGCTCTTCCGCGAGCTCAAGGTGAGCCCGTATTCCACGAACGAGACGATGGTCCGCCAGTGGAAGGGCAAGGACACCTGCTGGTGGGAGCGCACGGTGAGCCCCGACTCATCGGAGACCGAAGGCACGCTCTATTTGAATCGCGTTGGACACGACGGCGACGTCTTTACGTACGCAACGCCTGCGGACAAGCCAAACAAACGAACCTGTGTGATCCCCGGATTCTGTATCTAGAGAGCGGGCGTCTTGCCGTGACGGGACCCCTCCCCGGCAATTGTCTCGATCTGTAACACTAGCTCGGCAGATACAGGTCTAGATGTTACAGAACGAGACAAACCCCAACCCCGCGAGACAACATCTCAATCTGTAACATCTAGCAGGCAAAACGGTCCTCAGATGTTACAGATTGAGATGATTGGTTGGGACGGTCCATCGGCCAACCAACCACCCTCATCTGTAATGAAAAGTCATACATTCCAACTATTACTAGACACCCCCAGGGGGTATGGGTATATAGTATCGGATGGTTAACATTTCCGACACTACGTCACAGAAAGGAGAAGCCATGGCTCAAGATAAGTTCGACGTGGGCGGCATGACGTGCGCCGCCTGCCAGGCGCATGTGGACCGCGCCGTGAGCAAGCTCGACGGCGTCCAAAGCGTCGCGGTCAACCTGCTTGCCGGCTCCATGCTGGTCGACTACGACCCCGCGCAGGTCACCCCCGATGACATCTGCACCGCCGTCGATCGCGCGGGCTACTCGGCCTCACCCGTCGACGCGGGCACCGGTGCCGCCGGCTCAAACGGCAGTGCGCAAGCCAGGTCCGGCGCCGCCCATATGGAGTCGCCCACCAAAAAGCTGGAGGCCGCCGCCTCCGCCATGCGCACCCGCCTCATCATCTCGATCATCTTCCTCATCCCGCTGTTCTACATAGGCATGGGGCACATGCTCGGTTGGCCACTGCCCGGCGTCTTCACCGACCACACCCACAGCATGACGCTCGCGCTCACCGAGCTCGTCCTGCTCATCCCCATCGTCTACGTCAACGACGCGTACTTTATCAACGGGTTTAAATCACTCGCGCACGGCGCGCCCACCATGGACGCCCTCATCGCCGTCGGCGCCACCGCGTCCATCGCCTGGTCGCTCTACGCCATGTTTATCATGGCCGACCAGCTGGCCGCGGGCCAGGTCCACGAGGCCATGATGACGGGCATGGACAATCTGTATTTTGAGAGCGCCGGCACGATCCTGTCGCTGGTCACCGTGGGCAAATACCTCGAGACGCGCAGCAAGTCCAAGACCGGCGGCGCCATCGAGGCGCTCATCGACCTGGCGCCCAAGACCGCGACCATCGTGGCCGACGACGGCACCGAGACCGCTGTGGACGTCGACGCCATCCTTCCCGGCCAGGTGCTGCGTGTGCGCCCCGGCGAGTCCATCCCTGTCGACGGCGTCGTACTCGAGGGCGCTTCGGCCGTGGACGAAAGTGCGCTGACCGGCGAGTCTATCCCCGTGGAGAAGACCGCCGGCGACACCGTCAACGCCGCCACCGTCAACCGCACCGGATCGTTTACCTTCCGCGCTACGCGTGTGGGCGCCGACACGTCGCTCGCCAAGATTATCCAGCTCGTCGAGGACGCCAACGCCACCAAGGCGCCCATCGCCCGCATGGCCGACAAGGTCGCCGGCGTGTTCGTGCCCGTGGTGTTTGTAATCTCTGCCGTAACTTTTGTGGCGTGGATGGTGCTGACCGGAAGCATCAACGAAGCGCTCACCTCCGCCGTGGCCGTGCTGGTAATCAGCTGCCCGTGCGCGCTGGGCCTGGCCACGCCCGTCGCCATTATGGTCGGCACCGGCAAGGGCGCCGAGATGGGCATTCTGTTCAAGAGCGCCGAGGCGTTGGAGAACCTGCGCAGCGTGGGCACCGTGGTGCTCGATAAGACGGGCACAGTCACCCGCGGCAAGCCTGCCGTGACCGACATTGTGGTTGCCGCGCGCGCCGACGGCTCGCCCACTATGAGTGAAAAGGCGTTACTGAAACTCGCTGCCGCGCTGGAGCGCTCAAGCGAGCACCCGCTGGCCGAGGCGATTATGGCCGAGTGCAAGGCGCGCGGAATCGTCGCACGCATGGTCGAGGACTTTGCCGCCGTGCCCGGGCGAGGCGTTACGGCACGCGAGGGGCAGAATGTCATCGCCGCCGGCAACGTGCGTCTGATGGACGAGCTGGGCGCGAAGGTGCCCGCCGGCCTTGCCGAACAGTTCGCGGCCGAGGGCAAGACGCCGCTGTTCTTTGCCAAGAACAGCGAGCTTGTCGGTACCATCGCCGTGGCTGATGAGGTCAAAGAGACGAGCGCCGAGGCCATCGCCGCGCTCCGCAAGCTCGGCATCGACGTGCGCATGCTCACCGGCGACAACCGCGTGACAGCCGAAGCGATCGCCCGCCGCGTGAGACTGAGCAGCGAGCAGGTCATCGCCGACGTCCTCCCCGCCGACAAGGAACGCCACGTGTGCGAGCTGCAGGATGCGGGCAGCAAGGTCGCCATGGTGGGCGACGGCATCAACGACTCCCCCGCCCTGGCGCGCGCCGACGTGGGCCTTGCCATCGGTACCGGCGCCGACATCGCCAAAGAAGGGGCAGATGTGGTTCTCATGCGCAGCGACCTCATGGACGTCGCCCGTGCCATCGAGCTGTCGCGCGCCACAATTCGCAACATCAAGCAGGACCTGTTCTGGGCGCTGTTCTACAACGGCATCGGCATTCCGCTGGCGGCGGGCGTGTTCTTCCCCCTCACCGGTTGGCAGCTCTCGCCGATGTTTGGCGCCGCGGCCATGAGCCTGTCGAGCGTATGCGTCGTGTCCAATGCCCTGCGCCTGCAAACCTTTAAGCCGAAAGTGGCAAAATAGGCTCACCATTAAGTCCATTTAGAACGGGTTTCCAGGTGCCCGAGATCGACCTGAAAGAGGAGCGACGCGTACTTTGGTACGCGAGCGACGGATTGAAGGTCAAGGTCGGGTGCCTGGGAAAGCCGACACAACAGAGAGGAATACCCATGCGTTACACGATCAAGACTTCCGGCCTTATGTGCGGCCACTGCGACGCCACTGTCGAGACGGCACTGCTCAACGTTGCCGGCGTGACCGACGCCGACGCCGATCACGAGACTCAGACCGTACAGGTGGAGTGCGCCGACACCGTGACCGCTGAGCAGCTCGCTGCCGCCGTCGAGGACGCCGGCGAGAAGTTCCACGCCCTATCCGTGACCGCCGCGTAGCAGACGCCGCCTACTGAATCCTCAGAAGTTGCGGTGAAATACGGACTGTTGTGCCGCCCTAGGCCTTTAAACGGTCCGTATTTCACCGCAACCGACGGGGACATCCGGAAGATCGACCAGAAACGAGGACCCGCCATGATGGCAGACCATAAATCGGTGACCCGCATGCTCAAGACGGCACGCGGCCAGATCGACGGCATCCTACGGATGGTCGAGGAGGACCGTTACTGCGTCGACATCTCCACGCAGCTCATGGCAACACAGGCGCTCCTCGCGCGCATCAACGCCGACGTGCTCAAGGCGCATATCGAGGGCTGCGTGACTTCGGCAATCGAATCGGGCGACGAGGACCTCAAAGCCGCCAAGCTCGCCGAGATCGAACGCGTCGTCGACAAGCTCTCCAAGTAATTGGGGCATTGGGGACAGACTTCTTTGCACCGTCTTGGTATTCCGGGGACAGGTATGTTTGCACCACATTGGTGCAGATTAACCTGTCCCCCTTGCTCTAAATCGGGTATAAAGGCGTGCAGCATATCGAACGAAAGGCAATTTGCATGAATGACTTTATGAAGGGTCGCAATGGTGCCGATGAACTCACCATCGTGATGGGTTTTGCCGGCATCGTCATCGCGATGATCGGATCGATAGCCCGCATCCAGTGGCTCAGCTGGATCGCCATCGCCGTAATCGTGATTGGCGTGCTGCGCGGCCTGTCCAAAAATATCGACGCACGTCGCAAGGAGAACGAGGCCTTTGTCGCCGCGACTGCAAACGTACCCGGCTTGGGCAAGTTTGTAGCTAGCTTGGGCGGCGGAGCTGCAGCGGCCAGCACCTCACGCGCAGCCGGCACCAGTAAGGAAGACTTTGAGCGTGCCAAGCGCACGGCCAAGAAGATGTGGAAGGGGCGCAAGACCACGGCATACCTCAAGTGCCCCAACTGCGGCCAGATGCTCTCCGTCCCCAAGGGCAAGGGCAAGATCCGCGTCACCTGCCCCAAGTGCCACGCCAAGATGGAGACGCGCTCATAGCCGCCATACCATGGGACAAATAAAAGCCGAGGCCTCGCACTGGGACCTCGGCTTTTTCTGATTATGACAAAAGGATTGCCCCTTTGTCACACCTATGCCACGCCGTCGCGGGCGAGCTCCTCGGCCAACGCCTCGGCAGGCATGGCCATAATCGCGTCGAGCTCGGCGTCCACCTCGGGAATACGCTTCACCTTGAGCTTGCGCACCAGATCACCGCGACACATCACGTGCGTCGGTTCACGCAGTGCGCACAGGTCATCGAGCGGGTTCTTGCGCGTCACCAGGATATCGGCGGCCTTGCCGCACTCGATCGTGCCAGTCTCGCCGCCCAGCCCCAGCAGCTCGGCATTAACCTGCGTGGCTGTATGCAGCGCGAAGGCGTTGCTCACGCCGACATACTTGGCAAAATAGGCCACCTCGCGCCACATGTCATACTGCGTCACGAACGGGCAGCTTGAGTCCGTGCCAAGGCCCACCTTAACGCCAGCTTCCAGTGCGGCACGGGCGCTCTCGATGATGCCCGAGCACACGATGTCGCCGTTCTTCTTTTGCGTATCGGTAGAATGGGTCTTTTCCGGGTCGAGCAATACAAACGGCAGCGCCGGGCTGATAGTGCAGGTCACACTCGGAGCACGCCCCTCGAGCTGCGTGCCCGCAGCGCCACGGTACAGCTCCAAGATCTCGGGTGTCAACGGAGCACCGTGTTCAATCGTGTCAACGCCGGCCTCAAGCGCGGCCTTCACGCCCTCGGTACTCTCGACATGGGCCATAACCGGAAGGCCCATATCGTGCGCCGCCTTGCATGCCGCCGTGGCAACCTCCACCGGCATACGCAGCACGCCCGGCTCGCCCACCTCGGTCGCATCGAATACGCCGCCCGTTACGAACAGCTTAATGACGTCGGCACCGCGCGCATACAGGTCGTGCACCTGTTCGGCTGCCTCGGCGGGACTGTTTGCCACCTGGGCGAACAAGCCTGCACCATGGCCGCCCGGCACCGTGACGCCCGTTCCCGGCGCCACCAGGCGAGGACCTTGATACTTGCCGGCGTCGATGGCATTACGAACGGCGATGTCGGCAAACAGTGGGTCGCCCGCGCCGCGCACCGTGGTCACGCCGCTTGCCAGTTGTTGTTGGGCGCTGCCCTTAAGAATATGGCGCACGATGGCGCGCCCCACGGGATTATCGAGCTTCTTCATCAGCGCGCCCGCATCGCCCGCCGAAACCGGCTTGCCCGAACCGCACAGATGCACGTGCATATTGATGAGACCGGGCATGAGATACGCACCACCCAGGTCGATAACCTCGGCACCCGCGGGCGCCTGCGCCACAGCACTCGGCCCCATCCATGTGATGACACCGCGCTCAACAGTCACGGCCATATCGGGTTGCGGCTCCATATCCTCCGAACCATCCAAGACGGTCGCATTGATAAACAACGTGGAACGATCGGCAGACGCCATATCGAGCTCCTCCCTCACGATTAACTTGAACATTTGTCCATTATCACCTAGTCCAGCTGGATTGCTGCAGACGCATCGGTTAACGGAGGGAAGAGGGGATATGGGGGACGGAATACGTTGCAGCCCCATCCCAGCAACATCAGGGGAATGTCTCGATCTGTAACAATTACGAGCTCAAATAACCTCTAAACGTTACAGATTGAGACAAAACCTCTCAGCGCCCATACCACTGACGTCTCCACTCCTCAGCCAAATCGGGCCGTCGCGGAATACCCGCCAGCCTCATCTTCTCAACCAGCTTCCCCGGATTCTTGAGCTCATCAAACGTAAACCGAAGCACCTTGTGCCCGAGCATTGTCAGATGGGACTCCCGTTGACGTTCTGCCACGAATGGGTCGACCGACTCCCGGCCCTCGCCGTTCTGCAAGGTGTACTTCACCTTTCCGTCGAGCTCGCCGATGACACACGTCCCGTCCTCGAGCCGCCAAAAATAGTCGACGCGAAACACCTGGCTCAGATCAAGCGGGTCGCGAAACTCCACCTGCAGCTCCGGAACCGGAAAGCCGTACGCAATAAAGAACGCTCGGAACCGAGACTCGCCGCCGTTTTCGGACAGCCCGTCCGCATACGACGCAATCACCTGTGCCCTGCGATACCCTCGCCTGCCCTCGCAATCGGCGCGGAGGCGCTCGCACAAATCCCCACGTGATACGCCTTTCGCCCGCAGTGCAGAATCGGCAATCGCCAACCCGTAGGAGAACGGCGCACGCAGCAAGCAATCCTCCACCGTGCGCCAAAACGACGTCACCCGCACGCCGTCGACGCGCTCAAGCGCTCCCGCCATCTGAGGACGCAACAACCTGCACCCGCTGCTCAACGTCACCGAACAACCCGTCTTAACAAGAAAACGCGGCCCGAGCAGATCATTCGGCACCTCCAGACCCCACAAAAGTGCCGCGTCATAACCCCAAAACGCCCAATCGGGATGAAATTCCGCAAGCCCTTTGATAGTCCTCAGCGCTCGCTCTGCAGGCGTCAATGCATCCCAATCATGCTGAAAACAGAACAGGTACGGCTCGGGCTCCGCGATATCGTCGGTTCCAACATGGCGTCGCAGCCACATGAGCTCGGTATTGTCATGCGTTGCGAGCAGCGCACCTTGCTTGGCCGTCTCCGTGAGCCGCGCGAGCATCCTATTCCGCGCCAACGTGTTGCGAGTCGCATGTTTGTGTTTGAGAACGGTATTAGACACTTTCATCACCACCACGTCAGACAAATGGACCATCGTCACCGTTGCCTCCGCTGGCAAATGTCTTGATCTGTAACAGGAAGACAGTCTTTGAGCCTCTAGTTGTTACAGAACAAGATCTTTCGGCAGCCGCCAACCTTCCGTCTCAATCTGTAACAGTTACGGGCCCAAACAGCCGCCAAACGTTACAGATTGAGACAAAGTCAGGGCTGTAGGGCGGCACCAGTCACATCCCCTACTCCCATTCTTGTTCGTAGATGTTGAGCGACTTCACGTACCGCCCCTGGGCGCCCATGATGTCGCGGACCAGGCGCAAAAAGAAGCTGACGCACGAGGTGTCAAAGCCGTCCTGCAGATCCTCGGGATGCACCGCACCCGGTCCATCGACCGCCGTGTCACTCAGGCGCGCGATGTCATACAGATAGAGCTGTCCCGCCGTCAGCCAGACATCGTCGACGCAAGCGAGGCGCACCGCAATCGTGCCGTCGCTCCAATGCTCCTTTTGCACGATATGCGGGTCGTAGACATCAAAGCGACGGTCGGTGCGCGTATCCTTCAGCGCAACCATGCCGTTCGCAGGATCCTTGTCCAAAATGCCAAAGCGCGAGAAATACTGCGTGCCGCGTACCTGCTTGAGCCGCTTGAGCGAGGCAGGCGAAAGCGATGCCGGCGGCTCGTCAACATACAGCTCGAGCAGCGTCTTGCCATGGCGATAGGGGCGCTCGAAGAGCAGCCAATCGGTAAATGCCATGTTGTAGGCCATGATTTCGTTTTGGGAAGGCTCGGTGCAATAGCTGAGCCACGGGTCGACAATGATCTCAAACTGCTCGCGCGCCGGCTCCAAAAACTGAAACTTCCGCAGCATCCAAAAATGGGCCATGTCGGCAATATCGTTGCCGACGGCTTCAGCCAGATGCGCTCGGTCTAAAACGTGGTCAGTCACGGCATCCTCCTCAAACTGATGAACCTCAATTTGAGCTTACGAGGAGGGTGGGCAGCCACTGTCAACACGGACAAAATAGGCCTCCGGCTGCAAACCAACTGCTGACCAAACACTTGACGGGATGCTTGATCGAAAATGCGCACCGCAACAAAACCGCAGGTAAACATAGACGTCCAACCCGCTCTTTTGAGCCAGATGCCCGTAGCCACCACAGAAACAACAGGTGACCACAGCCCAAGAAGTCGACAAATGAACACCCGTACGTCGGCAAACGAACAAATCGGTCGCAAACCCGCAAGGGGTGTCCCTGGATGCCGGCACATAAGGAACGTCCCCAGCTGCCGGCACTTGGGGACGTTCCTTTTGGGCCGGCCGTTGGGGACAGACCTTGACGATTCAGCTGTGGACAGCCGCCTTACAGCTCCAGCGCGTCGGCGACTTCGGCAGCGCAGGCCAGGGCATCGGCCATAGCGTTCACCACGAGCGAGCTGCCGTTACGAGCATCACCCGCCACATACACCGGTGCGGCATCCGCGGAGACGCCGTCGACACGTGCCGCGAGGTGCGAGCCCTCGGCAGCCATCACAGGCAGCGGACGACCAGCGGTGGCAACAGGCACGCCTACCGCATCGAACACGCCATGCTCGGGACCCGTAAAGCCGCAGGCGATGAGCACCAGCTGGGCCGGCACCTCGTGCTCGGAACCTGCAATGCGTTCGGGCTTTCCCGCCGACCAGTCCAGATCGACCACGCGCAGACCCGCGGCTGCACCCTTCTTGTCCAGCAGCACCTCGAGCGTATCCACGCCCCAGGCACGCATCTCGCCGCCCATCGCAGCGATAGCCTCCTGCTGGCCGTAGTCGGTCTTCTTAACGTTGGGCCACTGCGGCCAGGGGTTGCTCGCCGCGCGCTTATCGGGCGCAGCCGGCAAGAACTCAAACTGGCGCACGCTGCGCGCACCCTGACGTACCGCGGTGCCCACGCAGTCGTTACCGGTATCGCCGCCGCCAATGACGACGACGTCCAGGCCACGTGCATCGACGACAGGCTCGCCGCCATCGAGTATCGAGACGGTCGAGGCCGTCAGGTAGTCCACGGCATACACCACGCCCGGGGCATCAATGTTCGCAGCCGAAAGCCCACGCGGAGCACGGGCGCCGGCAGCCACCACGACGGCGTCAAAGTCGTCTAGCTTGGCGGTAACCTTGGGATCGCTCACGTCGGCACTCAGCTCAAAGACAATGCCCAGCTCGCGCATAAGTGTCACGCGACGCTCGACCACAGACTTCTCGAGCTTCATGTTGGGAATGCCGTACATGAGCAGACCGCCCGGGCGGTCGTCGCGCTCAAACACCGTCACGCGGGCGCCACGACGCGCAAGCTCCCATGCTGCCACCAGACCAGCGGGACCGGAGCCCACCACGGCAACCGTGGGTGCGCCCTCCCCTGCCGGCTCAAAGCGGTGCGGACCGCCGTTGGCCCACTCATGGTCGCTAATCGCGCGCTCGTTATCGTGGATCGTCGTGGGCTGGCCATCGACCGAGCCCAGGTTGCATGCGGCCTCGCACAGCGCCGGGCACACGCGACTCGTGAACTCGGGCATGGGCGAGGTGAGTGACAGGCGCTCGGCAGCCTCGTCCCAGCGGCCGCGATACACTAGCTCGTTCCACTCGGGAATCAGATTGTGCAGCGGGCAGCCACTCGGACGCGCCTTGCCAAAGCTCGCGCCCATCTGGCAAAACGCCACACCACACATCATGCAGCGGCTCGCCTGGGCACGGCGCGCATCGTCGTCGAGCTCCACGTACAGCGGATCGAAATCGCGGCTGCGCTCCTCCACGGGGCGCAGCCCGTGGGTCACGCGATCGATATCAAGAAAAGCACCGGGCTTACCCATGGCACTTACGCCTCCTTCTTGGTCGAAGCAACAGAGCTGGCAGCGGGCACAGCGCCAGCGACACCACCCGCCACATCAAAGCGAGCGACATCGGCGGCGTCGGCGCGACCGGTCACGATGTCAAACGCCAGCTCCTCGGCCTGCTCATGCGTCTTGCCGACGGCCTCGGCGGCGGCGACAATCGCCAGCACGCGCTCGTACTCGGTCGGAATGACCTTCACAAAGTGCTTGCTCATCGTCTCAAAGCTGTAGAGCAGCTTAATGCCGCGCGGGCTCTGCGTCGCGTCCACGTGCTCCTGAATGAGCGCACGAATCTGCGCCAGCTCGCCGGCCGTCGGGGCCTTGAGCTCAACGCTCTCGTGGTTCACACGGGCATCGAGCGTGCCGTACTGGTCAAAGACGTAAGCCACGCCGCCCGTCATGCCGGCGGCGAAGTTCTGCCCGACCTCGCCCAGGATGAGCGCCAGACCTCCCGTCATGTACTCGCAGCCATGGTTGCCGCAGCCCTCGACCACCACCGTGGCACCGGAGTTGCGTACGCCAAAGCGCTGGCCGGCCAAGCCGTTAATGAAACCGCGACCGCTCGTGGCGCCAAAGAATGCAACATTGCCCACGATGATGTTCTCGTCGAACTTGTAGGTCGCATGCGGGTTGGGGCGCACCGACACCTCGCCGCCCGAAAGGCCCTTGCCAAAGTAGTCGTTGGCGTCGCCGCACACGTTGAGCGTAATGCCGCGCGGCAGGAAAGCGCCAAAGCTCTGACCGGCCGAACCATCGCAATCGATGGTGATGGAGCCGGCGGGCAGGCCCTCGGGATGCGCCTTGGTCACCGCGTTGCCCAAGATGGTGCCCACGCAGCGGTTGACGTTGGCGATATCGGCGCGGAAGCGAATCGGACGCAGGTGCGCACGGGCATCGGCCGTATAGGGCACAAACAACGTGGAGTCGAGCGTCTTATCGAGCTCGCTGTCCGCAGCCATCTGGGGCAGGAAGTGACGGCCGTCGGCGCCCGGGATGTGGGCACCAAACTCACAGGTCGCGCTTGCCAGCACGGGCGACAGATCGAGCAGGTTGGCCTTGCGGTTGCCCGGGACCTCGATCTGGCGCAGGCACTCGGGATGGCCGACCATCTCGTCGACGGTGCGGAAGCCCAGGCTCGCCATGACCTCGCGCAGCTGCTCGGCAACAAAGAGCATAAAGTGCTCGACGTGCTCTGGCTTGCCGCGGAAGCCGCGACGCAGGCGGCAGTTTTGCGTAGCGATGCCGGCCGGGCAGGTATCCTGCTGACAGTCGCGCTGCATGAGGCAGCCCATGGAGATGAGCGGCATGGTCGCAAAGCCAAACTCCTCGGCACCCAGCAGGCAGGCGACGGCGACGTCGGTGCCGTCCATGAGCTTGCCATCGGCCTCGAGCACCACGCGTGAGCGCAAACCGTTTTGCAGCAGCGTCTGCTGGGCCTCGGCAAGGCCAAGCTCCAGCGGCAGACCCGCGTGCCAGATAGAGTCGCGCGCAGCGGCACCCGAGCCGCCATTGTGGCCGCTGATCAAAATCTTGTCGGCAGCGCCCTTGGCCACGCCGGTGGCGATGGTGCCGACGCCGGCCTCGCTGACCAGCTTGACCGACACGCGCGCGCCGGGGTTGGCGTTCTTAAGATCGAAGATCAGCTCTGCCAAGTCCTCGATGGAGTAGATGTCGTGGTGCGGCGGAGGCGAAATCAGGCCGATGCCGGGCGTGGACTGACGGACCTCGGCAATCCAGGGGTAGACTTTCTTGCCGGGCAGGTGACCGCCCTCACCGGGCTTGGCGCCCTGGGCCATCTTGATCTGAATCTCGAAGGCGCTGCACAGGTAGCGGCTTGTCACGCCAAAGCGCGCGCTTGCCACCTGCTTGATGGCGGAATTCTTGGAGTCACCGTTAGCCAGCGGGGTCTCGCGACGCGGATCCTCGCCGCCCTCGCCCGAGTTGGAACGACCGTGCAGGCGGTTCATGGCGATGGCCATGCACTCGTGTGCCTCTTTGCTGATGGAACCGTACGACATGGCGCCGGTGTTAAAGCGGCGGACGATGTTGAGCGCGGGCTCGACCTCGTCGAGTGCCACCGGGGTGCGGCCGCCGGCATCAAAGTCCAGCAGGTCGCGCAGGCGCACGGCACGGCCGGTGCGGTGCAGGCGGGCGCTGTACTCCTTAAAGGTGTCGTAGCTGTCCTCACGGCAGGCGGTCTGCAGCAAGTAGACAGTCTGAGGATCGATGAGGTGATCCTCGCCGCCGAGCGGGCGCCACTTGGTCAGACCCAGCGTGGGCAGTTGATCGGGAGCCGGGCTCTTAAGGATAGCGAGCGCGGCGTCGTAGCGCTCGTTTTGCTCGCGCTCAACGTCCTCGACACCCATACCGCCCACACGGCTCACCGTGCCGGCGAAGTACGCGTTGACAAACTCCGGCGTAAAGCCCACGGCCTCGAAAATCTGCGCCGAATGGTAGCTCTGCACCGTGGAGATGCCCATCTTGGACATGATGGAAACGATGCCGGCAGTCGCAGCCTTGTTGTAGTTGGCGATGCCTTGCTCGGCTGTCACGTCCAGATCGCCGTGCGCCGCCAAGTCGCGAATGCACGAATGCGCGTTGTACGGATAGATGCCGCTCGCGGAGTAGCCCACCAGTGCCGCAAAGTCGTGCGGAGACACGGCGTCGCCACACTCCACCACGATGTCGGCAAAGGTACGCACGCCGGCGCGGATCAGATGGTTGTGCACGCAGCCCACAGCGAGCAGTGACGGCACAGGGACCTCGCCCGCCGCAGCACGGTCGCTCAGCACCACGATGTTCACGCCATCGCGAACCGCGGCCTCGACGTCTTCGGCAAGCTGCTTGAGCGCAGCCTGCAGCGCGCCCTCACCCGCGTCGCGGCGGTACACGGCACGGAAACGGCGGGTCTTAAAGCCCACGCGGTCGATGGCACAGATACGCTCGAACTCCTCCTCGTTGAGCAACGGGCGCTCCAAGCGAACCAGCTGGCAGGCCGTACGGGAGTCCTCGAGCAGGTTGCCGTGGTTGCCCAGGTAGAGCGTGGTCGAGGTGACCATATGCTCGCGCAGGGCGTCGATCGGCGGGTTCGTGACCTGGGCAAACAGCTGGTAGAAGTAGTCGAAGAACGAGCGCGTCTTCTTGGACAGGCAGGCCAGCGGCGCATCGATGCCCATCGAGGCGAGCGGAGCCTTGCCCTGCTGGGCCATGGGACGCGCGACTTCGTCAACATCATCCCAGTGATACCCGAGCTTGGCCATGCGCACGGCGGCGGGCACCTCGGTATCCTCGGCGGGCGTGAGCGCGACGGGCTTGTCGAGCGCGTCGACGGTCAGCGTCTCTTCGGCGATCCAGTCGCGATAGGGCTTTTCCTTGGCGTAACGGGCGCGCAGCTCGTCATTGTAGATGACGCGGCCGCGGGCAAAATCGACCTCGAGCATCTGGCCCGGTCCCAGACAGCCGCTCGTCAGGATGTTCTCGGGGCTCACCTCGATGGTGCCCACCTCGCTCGCCAGCATAAAGCGGCCGTCGCGCGTCACGTAGTAGCGAGCCGGACGCAGGCCGTTACGGTCGAGGGCGGCACCCAGGGTACGGCCGTCGGTAAAGGCGATAGCGGCAGGACCGTCCCACGGCTCCATGAGCATGGACTGGTAAGCGTCGTAGGCGCGGCGCTCCTCACTCAGGCTGTCGTTGTGGTCCCACGGCTCGGGCAGCAACATGGACGCGGCACGCGTGAGCGGGCGACCGTTCATGACCAAAAACTCGAGCACGTTGTCCAGAATCGCGGAATCGGAGCCCTCACGGTTGATGATGGGCATCACGCGCTCAAGATCATGCTGCAACACGGGGCTGTACAGGTTGGGCTCGCGGGCACGAATCCAGTTGACGTTGCCCTTGAGGGTGTTGATCTCGCCGTTGTGGATGATAAAGCGGTTGGGGTGCGCACGCTCCCAACTGGGCGTGGTGTTGGTGGAGTAGCGCGAGTGTACGAGCGCCACGGCCGTCTTGACGGCGGCGTCGTTGAGGTCGATGAAGAAGCGGCGCATCTGTGTGGCGACCAGCATGCCCTTGTACACGATGGTGCGCGAGCTCATGGAGCACACATAGAAGATCTTGTTGCGCAGGGCAAACTCGGCGTCAGCCTTCTTCTCGATGGTGCGGCGGCACACGTACAGGCGGCGCTCGAAGGCGTCGCCGGCGGGCGTGTCGTCCGGACGGCCCAGGAAAGCCTGCAAAATGGTGGGCATGCAGGCGCGGGCTGTCTCGCCCAGGTCGTGCGGGTCGACCGGCACCTCGCGCCAAAAGAGCAGCGGCACGCCGGCCTCGGCGCAGCCCTCCTCAAACACGCGACGGGCATCCTCTACGCCCTTGTCGTCCTGCGGGAAGAACAGCATGGCCACGCCATAGTCGCCCTCTGCCGGCAGAATCTGGCCGCACTTTTGAGCCTCTTTGCGGAAAAAATGATGCGGAACCTGGAACAGGATGCCGGCGCCGTCGCCGGTGTTCTTCTCGAGTCCCGTACCGCCGCGGTGCTCCAAGTTGACCAGAATGGACAGCGCATCGTCCAGAATCTGGTGATGGCGCTCACCGTTGATATCGGCAAGCGCGCCGATGCCACATGCATCGTGGTCGAATTCGGGGCGATAAAGGCCCTGCTGCTGAGCGGAATCTGCCTGCATCGCGATCCTCCCCTAGATATTAGACAGTCAGTTGAATAGGCATACTAGGAGCATCGCCGGCCCGTTGTGTTTCCCGCCCGTTTCGAAACAATCGCGTAACGCACGCCCTACGAGTGGACACCGCCGACCTCAAGGACGACGACAAGGCCCCCAGGTTCGACCTGTAAGCTCACCGCTTCAAACATCTCAATCTGTAACAGTAAGACCCAATTTCGACGACTAACTGTTACAGATTGAGATTTTCTGCAGGACAGTTTTGGTTTGTCTCGATCTGTAACACGAAGGGCCGGTTTTTGCAGCTAACTGTTACAGATCGAGATTTTCCATAGGACCATTTCTTCCTGTCTCGATCTGTAACACCTAGGTCCAATTTCCATCCCTAGTTGTTACAGATCAAGACATTTCGGCAACTCCTTTCCCCATCCTATTCAAATACAACAATTTTGTTAGTCTCGGTTAACCTTTAAGCCTAAAACGGGTACCCTTTACGGCGTCAAACAAACGGCACGCAGGAGTGCACCATGCTCAACCATCTCAAACAACACTTTGGCTCGCACCGCACCGGAGGCCACGGAGGTCTGGGTATCGCCCGGCATATCGGCCCCGGGCTGCTCGTGACCGTCGGCTTTATCGATCCGGGCAACTGGGCCTCCAATATGGCCGCCGGCTCGCAGTTTGGCTACGCGCTGCTGTGGATCGTCACGCTGTCCACGATCATGCTCATCGTGCTGCAGCACAACGCGGCGCACTTGGGCATCGCCACGGGCACCTGTCTTGCCGAGGCCACGACACGCTACCTCCCCCGCATCGTGGGACGCGCGGTACTCGCCAGCGCCTATCTCGCGGCCATCGCCACCGCCATGGCCGAAGTCCTGGGTGGCGCGATTGCCCTTCAAATGCTCTTTGGGCTGCCCGTGCGCGCGGGCTGCGTCATCGTGGCGGCAGTATCGATGGCGATGCTCATGACGAGCTCCTACAAGCGCGCCGAGCGATGGATCATCGCCTTCGTCGGCGTGGTAGGACTCTCGTTTTTGGCCGAGCTTGCGCTAGTCAAGGTCGACTGGCCGCAAGCCGCCGCAAGCTGGATCGCGCCCAGTATGCCCACTGGCTCTGCCGCGATTATCGTGAGTGTCCTGGGTGCGGTCGTTATGCCCCACAACCTCTTCCTGCACTCCGAAGTCATCCAATCCATGCACTTTGAAGGCCAAGGCGAGCAGGTTATCGAAGAACGTCTGCGCTACGAGCTCTTCGACACGCTCTTTTCGATGGGCGTGGGCTGGGCAATCAACTCGGCCATGGTCATCCTGGCCGCAACGACCTTCTTTGCGCACGGCATTGTCGTAGACGACCTCGCCGTCGCAGCGGTCACGCTCTCCCCCATCTTGGGCCCGGCGAGCTCGACCATCTTTGCGGTGGCACTGCTGTTTGCGGGCATATCGAGTAGTGTGACGGCGGGCATGGCGGCGGGCACCATCACCGCGGGCATGTTCGATGAGGAATACGACATCCACGATCGACATTCCTCGATCGGGGTGGCGGCCTGTTTCGTCGGCGCAGTAGCGGCGTGCCTGGTCGTCCCGAATCCTTTTGAGGGTCTCATTTGGAGTCAGGCGCTGCTGTCGCTTCAGCTGCCGATTACGGTCTTTGTGCTCATACGACTCACCAGTTCGTCCCGCGTCATGGGCAAATACGCCAACTCGCGCCCGCTCAACGCGTTGCTCGTAGGGATCGGCGCCATCGTGACGATTCTCGACATCGTGCTGCTAACGGGAATGTAATTGAGATGGCGTGACTGTCCAGATATAACGTCTTAATCTGTAACACGTGAGACCGTTTTAAACCGTCAGATAAATCAAAAGGGTCCCGGCCGAGAATTCGACCGGGACCCTTGGACAGAGCTATGTTCGGCTTTCGCCGTGTGCCTGCGAGTTACTCCTCGACGAGCTCAAACTGATCGGGACCGACGCCGCACACCGGGCACACGTAATCCTCGGGCAGCTCGGGCGTGTCGACCTCAACCTCGTAACCGCAAACGGTGCACACAAACTTATACGTCTTCTTTTCCTCAGCCATGATGTTCTCCTCTCGAACGTGACTGCTGGTGTACTTACTTATTAGTATATATTCTCAATAACATAATGCAAGTATTTTTAGAACATTTCTAGCCTTGATACGACGAGGCTTTGGGCGGCGTCTTGCCCTTTAGCACCTTGTGATAGTAGTCGTACGTCAGCGGCATCTCGTCGCTCAGGCGCTCGGCATCCTCGACCTCGCCAATAAACAGCAGATGCGTGCCCACATCCACAGTGTCGATCAAACGGCAGCTAAACAGGGCCGCCGCGTGCTCGGGCACATAGGGCATGCCCAGAGCCGTCTCGCGGGTCTCGTATTTGGCAAACTTGTCATAATCGCTGCTGGTGCGGAACCCAAAGTTACCGATGTAGAGCATGTCGGCCGTCTGATCGATCACGGTCAGCGCGAACGCTTTGGCCGATGCGATGATGCCCGAGGTGACATTGTCCTTGTTCACGGCAACCGAAATACGCGGCGGCATGGACGTCACCTGCACCGCAGTGTTGATGACGCAGCCGGCGCGCAGCCCGTCTGCCACAGCGCTCACCACGTACAGACCGCTCGGCATGGTAAAGAACGCAGTTTTGTCCATAACGATCACTCCCCTAGCTCGGGTTGGAACCTCATGAATGTATGTACCCACAAAAAAGGCGGCACCCATAACGGACGCCGCCTTTGAGACATATGTGTCAGAACAGTAAGAAAGATGAGACGCCCGCAGTTGCGGTGAAATAGGGACTGAATAGCCCCTCAAACAGGCAAAACAGTCCGTATTCCACCGCAACTTATACAGAGTGCCTAGCGGTTGCGTTCCTTAAGGGCGCGGTCGATCTCGCGTTGGACATCACGCTTGGCCATGTCCTCGCGCTTGTCGTAGAGCTTCTTGCCGCGACCCAGACCCAGCAGCAACTTTACGCGGCCGTCGGTATTAAAGTAGAGCTCCAACGGAACCAGCGCATAACCACGGTTGCGAAGTTTGCCGTCAAGAAAGTCGATCTCCTTGCGGTGCAGCAGCAAACGACGCCGACGGTCGGGATCGCGATTCCACACGCCACCATGGCTATAAGGGTGGATATGCAGTCCGATGAGCCAGCACTCGCCGCCACGAATCAGCGCAAAAGTGTCAGTGATCTGGCAGGCGCACTCGCGAATCGACTTGACCTCGGTGCCGCTCAGCTCAATACCGCACTCAAACGTCTCATCGATAAAGTACTCGTGATGTGCCGAGCGATTCTTGGAAATGAGTTTGCGCTCGCGCTTACTGGGCATCGCCGGCCTCCTTGGCGCCGTCGGCGTTTGAGCCCGCAGTCTCGCGCTTTGCCTTGCGCTCGGCATTGAGCTCGGCATCGCTCTCGCGCACCAGTTTGATAATCGCCGCGCAGGCCTCCTCGCCCACCAAGTCGCGAGCACGTACCGTCAGGCGCGTCGCCTCCTGCTTGTCGCCGTCGCTTGCAGCATCGGTCGCGCACATAATCAGGCAGATGGCAATCTCGGCCGAAGGCGAGGTCGGCACGCCTTGCAGGGCCAATTCACCCATCACGTGGTCGTCGCTCTCATCAGCGGCATCCGGATAGGTGGTATGGATCTTGTTGAGCAGGCGCGTCGTATGCGCATCGTTGGGCGCCAGGCGCAGCGCCAGACGCGCGCAGCCCACGGCAGCCGAAACGTTCTCGGTCTCGGGCTCCAAGAAGTACTGCCCTAGATTGGCGTAAGCGCGGGCGGCGCACTTGCCATCGCTTGCACGCTCCAGCACCGAGAACGAGAGCGATGCCCATTCCTGCTTGTCCTCGAGTGCACGGAACAGCTCGGCCAAATCCAAGCGATAGTTGCAGTTCATGGGGTCCCAACGCACAGCCTGCATCAGGGCATTACGAGCGCTTACATAATCCTGCTGGCGAATGTAGGCAAACGCCATGTCAGAGTACAGGCGGTCAAACGGCACCTCGACCTGCACGAGCTCGCGCGGATCCTTCTCCACGCGGCGATAGGCCAAGCGCTCAAACTTGCTATCGAAGCTAAAGTATTGACGCTTCTCCTCCGTCTTGCACTCAGCATCAATATACTCCTCGGCGAGCTCCACCAGACGCTCCAGCAGCGGCGTCGCCGTAGCCAGGTCGCCCTGCGCCAGATAGTTCTCGGCATACGTGATGTCTTGCAAGCTGATGGGCAGATCCATGGCTACTCCTCGATCTGAGCGAAACACGGCAGGCGCCGTATATACGGTCAATACACAAAACCCGGGTCTCTTACGAGGCCCGGGCGTTCATTTGTGGGTAGCCCGTACCAGATTCGAACTGGTGATCTCCGCCTTGAGAGGGCGGCGTCCTAAACCGCTAGACGAACGGGCCATATGAAGCAAATGCAATGGCTGGGATGGAGGGAGTCGAACCCCCATTGACGGAACCAGAATCCGCTGTCCTGCCATTAGACGACATCCCAATGACTGCATCGCTGCGCTCGGCTGTGCCTTTGCGCAAGAAAGAAATATACGGGAAGTCCCGCCATGACGCAAGCCCCAATTTTGACTTTTTTGAAATTCGGGCAAATTGGCCTAATTTCGTCCAAGCCGTGAAGGACCTGTGAAGCCGACCGCTGTACATGAAGGGCAAAACGCCGCGAGCGGTAGCCGTCAACCGTTGGCAGATTCTACCGTGAAAACGATAGCACCAGGCAACACAATCGAAGTATCAATGATCGCGTAGATATCGAGGCACCATGGACGAAGAGCTTGATTACCTATGGGAGACCCTGGGCCTCGAGATCACTGCCGACCTTTGGCCCGAACGGGACAAAATTCACCCCACGTTACGCCCCGCCATTACTGTGGTGCAGGCAAAATACCGCCGTGCATCCTTTTTGATCATGCGGATGTCATGGCACGCGGGACTCCCCGACCTTAAGCGAATCCAGGCAAGCCTCGTCGAGTTGTCCGGTATGCCGACCGTCATATCCGAGGCACACCTGGAGCAGCGCCAGCGTGAGCGACTGCAACAGCAGCGGATTCCCTTTATCTGCCCTGGCGTTCAGGCATATCTGCCCTTTATGGACGAGGAGTACTGGAGCGGCAAGCCCAACAAACACGTAAAGGTCTACGATCCGCACGAATGGGCACAGCTGGCGGACTGACTGGGGCAGGCCCGCCGGCGGAAAGTGCGTCCCAGATTTCAAGCTCAAACTGGTCCCTACTTTCCCGTCGAGCCCTCAACCGGAAACCGTGTCCCGCAATCGAAGCTCAGAATGGGACGTGCTTTCCGCAACCGGCCACTTTGGGAAAGTGCATCCCATTCTGGAAGCGAATTCCGGGTCGCACTTTCCGCAGCCGCTACAGCAACGCCTCGGCCCAAGCCGCTTCCCTAAAGCCGGGAATCGCAAAGTCGTCGCCCACCAGCAGCGGACGCTTGACCAGCATGCCGTCGGTCGCCAGCAGCTCGTAGCACTCCCGATCCGTCATGCCCGCATCCAGACGCGCCTTCAGGCCCAGCTCTCGATATTTCATGCCCGACGAATTAAAGAAGCGCCGCACCGGCAGCCCCGAACGAGCAATCCAGGTCGCAAGCTCATCAGCCGTGGGATTGTCCAAAACGATATCGCGATCGATATACTCTACCCCATGTTCGTCCAGCCATGCCTTGGCCTTCTTACAGGTCGAGCACTTGGGATATTCAACAAGCAGTACGGTCATGGGAATCCTCCGAATATAGATCGGCCAACGCGAGCACACGCCACACGAGGCGCCTTCGTATGATGGGCCAATTGTAGCCCACGGGTCACACGCTAAACGAACCGTACCCCGAATCCGCGTTTGATGAACGGCAGTAGCTCCATTGCCTCGGGCGTGATATGGCCCGCAACGTTCATGCGCTCGTCACCGGGAAGATCGACCCGCGCAATCTCAAGCTCGCCTTCGTAGCGCCCATATCCGCTATTGCTCACAGCGATCGACCCCGCCTTTCGCGGCAGGCCGGCTCCGGCATCCGTCGGCACGGAATCCGGCTTAAGCGTCGTACGTGACTCCTGAGACCTAAAGATGAAGACGCTCGAGTCGGGCCGGTCGTGATGAATCTGCCCGCGCGCATAGGCATAACCGGGCTCAAGCTCGCATTGCAGGTCCACGTATCCGGCGGAAACTTGAGCAAACTGCGCCCAGCCCGCATCGGATAGATCGGGGTCGCCGACCAACACAATGTCGCAATCGGCGCCATGTGCAAGCTCAAGCATATTGAGAGCAACCTTTGACGCGCGACCGCGCTGCGCCTCGACCGTCGGCAGTCCCTCGAATACCGGCCCGCGAACGTTAGCATCACCCGGCACAAAAGCCATGATTTCGAATCCAAGCGCCGCAAGACGAAGATTCACCCGAGCAATGTCCTCCAGAGCTAAACCGGTATAAGGCTTGGGGTAAAAATTGTGGCAGGCGGCAAAACGAGTCACATCGGCACCAGCCTCACGCCACGATGCGATTTCATCAGAACTCACCGTCGATGCATTGACCACAATGTGAAATACACCGGACAGCTCCGCGACCCGCTGGGCGCTAAAGCCATAGTCCAAACGAAGGTATTCCAACCCCAGATCGCGCAGGTCCTCGATGCGCTCAAGCCCGAGCAAATCGCACGTGCGAGGCCCCACATCGGCAATGAGCGCAATGCCGCGGGCGGAAAGCAGCGACAGCACATGACGGACCTTATCGGCATACGCCGCTCCCCCATCCTCGGGAATATGCAGCGAGGTGAACGCATAGCGCGCACCCGCCGCGGCACCATGTTCAATCGTCCGCTCAATATCCTGCAGAGGGCTGGAAAGATAAATCGAAATACCCGTTTTCACGCTTCAACGCTCCTTTAAAAAAGGCCGGCGGAGCAGCTAGCCCCGCCGGCACAACCATAACATCAAGAAATCTGCCGCGCGCCGCGAACCCCGAGCAACACGGCTCGCGATATCAAACTACTCGCCAAAGAACTCGTTGATCTTCTGCTCGTCGACACCGAAGAACCACGTCAGGACAAAGCCGGCGGCATAGGCAAGCAGCATAGCGGCAACGTAGCCGAGCTGCTGGCCAGGAACGACGATCAGCAGGCCAAACAGACCGGAAACGCCCTGAGAAACCGTGCCGATGTGAAGCAGCGCCGCGAGCGCGCCGCCAAATCCGGCACCCAGGCAGGCCGTCACAAACGGACGAACGAGCGGCAGCGTAACAGCATACATCAGAGGCTCGCCCACACCCAGGATTCCAACGGGAATGGACTCTGCGACGTACTTCTTGAGCTTGGCGTTCTTGGTCTTAAAGTACAGCGCCAAACCGGCACCGACCTGGCCGCCGCCAGCCATCATAAGGATGGGAAGCAGGTAATTGATACCCTTGGTAGCGCCGTCGGGATCGTTGAGCATAGCGTGGATCGGCGTGAGCGCCTGATGCAGGCCGACGGACACCAGCGGCAAGAAGCCTGCCGACAGGATATAGCCGCCCAGGACGCCCAGCTTCTCGAAGATAAAGGTCAAAACGCTAAAGATGGCAGTCGTCAGCCATGCGCCAACCGGCTGGATGACGAGCATCAGAGCAAAGGCGCCGATGATGAGCACCAGTAGCGGAGACAAGAACGTGTCGAGTGCGTTGGGCATAACCTTGCGAATCTGACGCTCCATCCAGGCAAAAAATGCGCCAGCGATGAGAGCCGCGATCATGCCGCCCGCTGCGGGGTTGTACTGCGCACTGGTGAGCGGCAGCAGAATGGCAGTGGCAGGATCAGCCGCGCCAGGCGCAAGCAGGGGCATGGCACTGTTGGCGATACACATCATGCCGGCGATGCCGCCCAGCGCAGCGGAGCCACCAAACTCACGTGCCGCGTTATAGCCCACCAAGATGGGCAGATAGGCAAACAGGGCCCAGCCCATGGAACGAATGCCCTGGTACCACCACTCGCCTGCAAGCGCGCCTGCCGTCGAGACGTTAATGACGTTGCAGATACCGTTGATGAGGCCAGCCGCAATGATGCCGGGAAGCAGGGCGACGAAGACATTGGAAATCTTCTTGAGGAAGGCCTGAACCGGCTTAGACTCGTACTTGGCCTTCTGCGCGGCCTTGTTTGTGGCCGCAGCGTCAACCACGCTCTCGTCGGCAACGCCTTTCGCAAGGCCAGTGAGCTTGGAGAACTCCTCGAGCACCTTATTCACCTTGCCCGGACCCAGCACGATCTGCATCGTGTCGTCCTCGACCAGGCCCATCACGCCGTCGAGTGCCTTAATGCCCTCCGTGTCGACGTTGCCCGCGTCTTTGACGGTCACGCGCAGGCGCGTCATGCACGCCGCGTTTGCCAGCACGTTGTCTTTACCGCCCAAAAGGTCCAGCAGCTTTTGAGCCAGCTCTTTGTTCGTCATAACTCCTCCTTGTATTGGGTATCTCGTCTGGATGTCATATCAGCTCGCGCCGCGCACCTATTGGGCATCGGCATTGCTTTTCTCATGGCCACTCACCGCAGCACGGACATGGCCTCGCGCCCGCTCAAGAGCTACCGTAGCCTGCTCGGCATCGCAGTCCAGCAGTATCGAGACAATAGCGGTTTTTACGTGGCCGCCGGCATCTGCAAGCGCCTGAACAGCGCGCTCGCGCGTGCAGCCGGTCGCCTCCATCACGATGTTCTGCCCGCGCACCACCAGCTTCTCGTTCGTCTGCTGCACATCGACCATCAGGTTTTGGTATACCTTGCCGATCTTGACCATGGCACCGGTCGAAATCATGTTGAGAATGAGCTTTTGAACCGTTCCCGCCTTGAGCCTCGTTGAGCCGGTCAGCACCTCGGGACCGGGCACGGGCTCAATGGCAAGATCTGCGCTCTCCCCGATCTTCGACCCTTGGTTGCAGGCAATTGCAATGGTCTTGCACCCAGTTGCCTTGGCGTACACAAGGCCGCCCACCACATAAGGAGTACGACCGCTTGCCGCCAGGCCAACGACAAGATCCTTGTCCGAGAGTCCACGCTCTCGCAGGTCGTTCGCGCCAAGCTCATCGCTGTCTTCGGCACCTTCGACAGCCTTGATAAACGCCGTCTCGCCTCCGGCAATGAGCCCGACAATCAGATCGGGTGACACGCCAAACGTGGGCGGACACTCCGAAGCGTCGAGTACGCCCAGACGACCGCTGGTGCCTGCGCCCATGTAAAAGACGCGCCCGCCGCGCTCGAGTGCCTCAGCAGCCCAGTCGATTGCTGTGGCAACCTGGGGCAACACTTTCGTGACCGACTGGACGGCACGAAGATCCTCATCGTTCATCGTCGTGACGATTTGCAGCGATGTCATCGTATCGAGGTCCATTGACCTTTGATTACGCTGTTCGGTCGTGAATTTTGTTAAATCGAGCATTTCATTCACCTCATCTTTCCTGTTTCTCGATGTAGTTTTGCTTAATGACATGCGTCGCCCGTTCGTAGTCGCTGGCAACGTAAGCAGCGTACAGGGCATCGACAACCATAAGCTGGGCCATACGCGAAGCCATGGCACCGCTGCGGATCAAGGGTTCACTCGCAGCAACGCCGAGCACGGCATCGGCCATGGTGGCAAGCTTGGATGATCCATCTACTTTGGTAACGGCCACAACGGGACAGTTGTGACGTTGAGCCTCGGCGGTGCAGTCCAGCACCTCTTGCGTCAAGCCCGAGTAACTAAAGGCGATTGCCATATCGCCCTCATGCATGTTCTTGGCACATAAGAGCTGATCATGCCAGTCGTCGTACAGATGGCACTCTTTGTCGACACGCATGAGCTTTTGCGCCAGGTCGTGCGCGACCAAACGAGAGGCACCAATACCGAACAGATTGACTGCGCGTGCCCGCTTAAGACGGGCCGCGCATCGCTCCAAGACGGTGTAATCGAGCGTTCGCGCCGTCGCCTCGATCGTGCGCACGTTGCTTTTCATCACCTTCCCCACGATACGTTCGACGCTGTCATCCATGGAGATGTCCTCGAGGGCTACGTCTTTCTTGTCGCCTAAGAGCGCCAGCTCGGCAATCAGTTCGCGCTGGAACTCCTTGTAGCCCGCAAAACCCAAACGCTTGCAAAAGCGCAAAATGCTCGAGGGCGAGGAGAACGTGACATCGGCAAGACCGCGGACGGACAGCCCGACCACCTCGTGCGGATGAGCGCTTACATATGCGATGACATTGCGTTCCGCCGGGCTCGCGCTGAGCTCACGCTCGCGAAGCCGCAAAAGCAATCCGTTTGCCATCTCAAACACCTCCGTTGAGAAGAATTAAAGACCAACGAACGATTCGTACCGGATACAAACAGCTTTTGCGGTACATTGTGCCGCATCGTGGCGCACAAAGGGCGAGCGTTCTACCGCTCGCCCCTCAAATCCGACCGCTCGGAAATACGCGCGACACAAAATAATTCAACGAAGTTGCATTATCAGAAACGGGTTTGTTACCGGCTAGCGCCTCGCATGGGCGCCGATCGGCCGAGTCGCATGGCGCACCAACGCCGCTGCCAGCAATACCAACAGCATGGCGGTGACATAGCCCGCAGTATCGAATCCTAAATCGATAACGTCGAAATGCCTGCCGGGAACAAAGATCTTATGCACCTGATCGCCAACGGAGCAGGCGGCGCAAAAGAGCAATACGGGCACGCAACGGGAGCATACGCTCCACGGACGCCTGGAAAAGCAAACCACGACCACCGAGGCGAACAATCCGACGAAGAAAAACTCTACGGTATGGGCAACGCGACGGACGTTCGTGCCCACCCACATGCGAATGGAAGCAAGTCGGCCAGACCGGACATTCGAGGCAGCCGAATCGGCGCCCCCGGTCATTCCGTTCTCTGTCTGGGCTTCACCCGTGGCATCAGCAGCCTGAACGCCCGTAGCCTGACCCTCCACCACACGCGCGGTGGACTCGCTCAGCAACGACGTCTCCACCGCATTTTGCTCCGTCAGCACCCAGATGCCCGCCAGCGTTGCAACGAACAGAACGATCGCGGTCCATCCGATTATTTGTTTTACGCGCGCCAAGGGCCAACCTCCTTTTTTGAATATCAGCGAGTGTAGCCCCAAATGGCATCGTCACCGTATCAAAATTTGAATCGCAACAGGAAGCGACAAAGCGACGCAAACCCCTACCCCGCCTCGCGCATCCAGCGATCGAACGTCCCCACGCACACGCCCAGGCACTTTGCTGCCTGGCTGCGGGTAATATCGCCTGCCTCATAGCTATCGCGCACCAGCTCAAACTGAGGAGGGCACGGCTTGCGAGGTCGACCGAAACGAACCCCTCGCGCCCGCGCCGCTGCAATTCCCTCCGCCTGGCGCCGATGGATATTCTCGCGCTCCACCTGCGCCACGTAGCTCAGCAGTTGCAGCACAATATCGGCAATCAGGGTGTTGGTCACATCCGGCGCGCCGCTGGCCCTAGCGCGCGTGTCAAGCAATGGCATGTCCAACACCACAATGGCAACCCCGAGCTCCTTGGTAATGCGTCGCCATTCCTCAAGAATCTCGGAGTAATTACGGCCAAGTCGGTCGATAGAAAGCACCACCAGTACGTCCCCGTCTCCCAGGACGTGCAGCAGCTCGCGATAACGCGGTCGATCGAAGTCCTTGCCGCTCGCATGGTCGGCATAAATATTCGCCGAGCCCACGCCATAGGCGCCCAGCGCATCCAGCTGCCGATTAAGGTTCTGATCGCGCGAACTCACCCGCGCATAACCGTACACCGTCGCCATCTCATCCCCGCTTTCTTGTAAACCTGCCAAAAAGGGACAGGTTTATTTTGGTAGGTTTTACCTCTCAAATAGCAGGTAAGCGGGCGGCCGAGCAGACGGCAAGGTAGCCACGATTCAAATGCGAAGGGCGGTCCCGAAAGGCCGCCCTCCGCTCCCCCACCATGAGTCGGGATTTGGCTAATGGATAAGCTTAAAGTCCAGGTGCCCACGCGTGGTATTGACGCGCGAGACCTCGATAATCACGCGCTGCCCCAGCTCGTAACGGGTGCCCGTGTCGGCACCCGTGAGCGTTAGCGCGTCCTCGTCGAACTCGAACCACTCGTTGCCCAGGCTCTTGATCGAAACCAAGCCTTCGACCTGCGTTAGATCCAAGCGCACAAAGAGGCCCATGCTGCTAACCCACGAGACGGTTCCGGCATAGCGCTCGCCTAGACGGTCCTCATAGTACTGGGCAATCTTGATCTTTTGCGTCGCATGGCTGGCGGCATCTGCCGCGCGCTCGGCATCGCTGCATGCGCGGCAGATCTGCGGCAGAATGCGCGGCAGCGACTCGCGTCCCTTGCCGATCAGCCGCGACGTACGGACCAAGGCGTCCTTGCCGCCGAGCTGCTCATAGGCCAACTGCAGCTTGAGTACGCGGTGCACCACCAGATCGGGGTAGCGACGGATGGGACTCGTAAAGTGGCAGTAGCACGGCGCGGCGAGCGCAAAGTGGCCCTCGTTGCGCGGCTTGTACAGCGCGCGCTGCATGCTGCGCAGAAGCAGCGTGTTAACGAGCGGTGCGTTGGCCGTACCGGCGGCAGCATCAACTGCAGCCTGCAGCTCATCGGGGCTCCCCAGGGCAATACCGGCAGCACGGCGATCGTCGATGATGCCTAGCTGCGCCAGCGCAACGGCAGCACCGTGCAGGCTATCGGGGCTCGGATCCTCATGCACGCGATAGCAGGCCTCGATATCACGGTCTGCCAGCCACTCTGCAACGCACTCGTTGGCGAGCAGCATGGCTTCCTCGATAAGCGACGTGGCACACGAACGCTCACGCGCCACAATCTGCACGGGCACTCCGTCCTCATCCAATAGAGCGCGAATCTCGGCCGTGTCAAAATCGACTGAGCCGCGGGCGCGACGAATACGACGGCGAAGTTCGGCGAGTTCGTTAGCGGCGACAAGGAAATCGCCGAGGTCGATGTTGTAGCCGCGGGCGGCCTCCTCGCACGCAAGGCCGCGCTCAAGCGCTTCCTCGCGCGAGGTCTCGGCAGCCGCAACATCCTCGGCTGCACCCTCCAGCACCGAATACTCAACCGCGCCGGCACGCACCAGCAGCGCCTCGGCGCCGTCATAGTCCATACGCACACGCGAGCGAATCACACTGGGGTACGGATCGTAATGCCGCACGCGACCCTGTGCATCGAGCTCGATATCGACGGTAAACGCAAGACGGTCCTCGTCAGGGCGAAGCGAGCACAGGTCATTGGACAGGCGTTCGGGCAGCATGGGAAGCACGCGATCGGCCAGATACACCGATGTCGTACGATGGCGAGCCTCAAGATCGATATGCCCGTCCCAAGCCACATAGTGTGAAACGTCGGCGATATGCACACCCAGCTTGTAGCCACCCTCGGGCGTGCGCTCCAGCGAAATGGCGTCGTCATAGTCGCGCGCGTCGACTGGGTCGATCGTGATGACAAAGCGGTCGCGCAGATCGCGGCGGAGCGGGTCCTTAAGCGCCGCGGACACATCGAGCGAAAGCCCCTCGGCCTCGTCCAGCGCGGCCTCGGGATAGCTATCGGTATAGCCGTAACGCGCCATCACATATTGAACGCCCAAATCGGGCGCGTCATCTCCGCCAATGCGGCGTTCGATCGTCACGGTACCCGATTCCAGGCGCGTCGGGTAGGTCAAAATACGCGCGACAACAGCATCACCCGGGTGGACACCCAGACGATCCGCCGAGGTATCCTCGGGCAGAATGAAGAAGTCGGCCTTCAGACGCGAATCGAGCGGCTCGATCACACCGAGCGGACCGGCGGTCTGGTACGTGCCCACCACGCTTATGGCTGCACGCTCAACCACGCTTTCGATCACGGCGCGCCGCTCACCGTGCGGGCTGTTCTTAATGCTCACGGCAACGGTATCGCCATCCATGATCTCGCGCTTACCGCGGCCCATGACCTTGTAGTCGCCATTCTCGGTTATGACATAGGCACTGTGCTCATGGAGCTGCACGCGCCCGGTCAGGCTCGGACGGCGTTCGCTGCGCACCGGCCCGCGCCGATTGCGAGTTCCACGCTTATGCTTGTTATTGCGCCCCATGGCGCCTCCTAACTATCGATTGCCGTTTACATCCCAAGAGTCTACCCAAACGATCCCTAGGGGATGAAGGAAAACGGATCACATAGATAGACCAGCGCTACGATGATTCGTTTCCTTCGTCCCCTAGGGATCAAAAAACGGGCCGCCCCATAAGAGACGACCCGTTGGAAGGGATGAATTCCAGGCATGCCTACACGCGCAGGTAGCGACGCATGGCGATGGCAGAACCAAAGAGGCCGATAATCACGCCGACCAGAATCAGCGCAGTATAGGTCACCAGGTAGTACTGCATCGGCAGGGCAAACGACATCCAGCCGATGCTCTCCTGCAAACGCGGAATCATCAGATTGCGCAGCAGCTCCAGAACGCCGATGGAAAGCAGCGAGCCCAAAATGGCCTGCAGTACGCCCTCGGTGATAAACGGGCCACGAATGAAGCCGTTGCTGGCGCCGACCAGACGCATAATCGCAATCTCACGACGACGCGCCGTAATGGACAGGCGAATCGTGTTGTTGATAAAGATGAACGCGATAAAAGTCAGCAGGCCAACGAGCACCACGGCGGCGATGCGGATGTAGTTGGTCACCTGGAACAGGCGGCTCACTTCCTCCTGGCCGTACAGCACGCTCGCGTTGACGTCGCCGTCATCCGCGATCTTCTGGAAATCGGCATCCTTCTTGAGCTTCTTTGCCGTGCTCTCGACCTTGGACGGATCGTCCATCTCAATAGCGAAGGAAGCCGGCAGCGGGTTCTGGCCATCGAGCGCGCTCATGGTGGCGTCGGCGTTGCCCGACATCTTGCTCGTATACTCGGCCAGCGCGTCGTCCTTGTCCTTATAGGTCACGGACTTGACGTTATTCCACGTCTTAAGCTCGGCCTCAAAAGCCTGAACATCGGCCTGATCGGCGTCATCGCTAATGAACGCGTTGATGACAACCTGATCCTCGACGGTGCCGATCACGGAGTTCAGCATCGCGGAGCCCATGATGAACAGGCCGATGATAAACAGCGAAAGGAAGATCGTGATGACGGCGCCGAGCGAGGTAGTCCAGTTACGGAAGAAGTGGCTGATTGCCTCTTTGAAGGAGTAGCCCACGTTAGTTGGTGCCATAGTTGCCGTAACCTCCCCTCTCCTGGTCGCGGATAACGTGGCCGCCCTCGAGGGCGATCACGCGACGGTGCATGCTATCGACCATCTCGCGGTCGTGCGTGGCGACGATCACGGTGGTGCCGGTGCGGTTAATACGCTCAAGCAGCTTCATGATGCCCAGCGAGATCGCCGGGTCGAGGTTGCCCGTCGGCTCGTCGCAGATCAGCAGCGGCGGACGGTTGACCATAGCGCGGGCGACGGCAACGCGCTGCTGCTCGCCACCGGAAAGCTGGTCGGGCAGCGAGTCCATCTGATCGGCCAGACCGACCAGACGCAGCACCTCGGGCACCTGGCTGCGAATGACGCCCTTGGGCTTGCCGATGCACTGCAGGGCAAACGCCACGTTTTCGTAGGCGGTCTTTTGCGGCAGAAGCTTAAAGTCCTGGAACACGGCGCCAATCTGGCGGCGCAGGAACGGAACCTTGCGGTTCTTGATCTTCATGAGGTCCTGACCGGCAACCAGGATGCGACCGCTCGTCGGCTTGACGTCACGGTTGAGCGTCGACAGCAGCGTGGTCTTACCCGAGCCGGAGTGACCAACCAGGAAGACGAACTCGCCCGGATAGATCTCGATGTTGATGTCGTCGAGTGCAGGCTTGTTGGGCTGTGCCGGATAGATCTTGGTGACATGCTCCATAAGGATAACGGGCTCGACACCGGCCTGCTTGGCCATCTTCTTGCGGCTGGCCTGCGGATCGATGGGCGCAAACACCGACGTAAAATCGGGGTTGTTGAGCGCGTTATCGAGGCTTGCGACCTCGGCTGCCTGATCGCTCTCGACCACCGGGGCAGCAGGCTGCGTGGGGTCGGGAATAGCGGCAAAGAGACCGGACTGCGCAGGCTGAGGAGCCGGCGTCGCAGGGGCCAAGGGGTCGGGAATGCCGGCCATGGTAGGCTGCGGCGTGGCGGCACCAGCCTGAGGCTGCTCCACGCGAGCGGTCACGGCCTGAACGGGCTCAAAACCCGCCGTGCCGGAAAGCGCGACATCGCTGGTTGGATTGTAGGCAAAGGGATCGGATGCCGGCTGTGCCTGATCTGCCGGCTGAGCGGGGGCCTGAGCAACAGGCTGGCCCTCTGAATCCGGAGTGGCGAAACGACTGCCCTGGACGCCTGTCTGCGTCTTGGGGGCATCATCGCCCGCACCGGAGGTACGGAAGTGGTTACCCACTGGTGCTCCTTATCGTCGTGCGTTTAAACTACATGAGCGCTTTGTATTTTAGCAGCATTAGCTTTGCTGCACATAAGAAGCATGGCGTGCTTAGGGATCCCGTCGGCCGGGCACAGGGCTACTAAGGGGCCGCCGCGTTTATCTTGGGGTGCTGCATATACAAAGTTGGAAGGGTCTGAATTGCGCTTTGTCGATATGTGCCCTTTTCCCTGATGGGACCGTGCTTGAGGGGCGTCTTCATGAGTTGCGGTGAAATAGGGACTGTTTTACCAGTTAAAAGGTCTAATCAGTCCCTATTTCACCGCAACTGAAACAGGGGCGCTCTCCAAGAGAGCGCCCCTGCCGGGTTTCCATAGTACTGGCGAAACAGTTTTATAGTTCTGGCGAAGCAGTCCTTGAGATCCGCCTTGCCTTATGCCAAGAACTCCTTGGTGGTCGCCACGATGTTGGCGGCGTCCAGGCCATACTTGTGCAAGAGCTCGGCACCCGGGCCGGACTCGCCAAAGGTGTCGTTGACGCCGATCTTCTTGAGGGGCGTCGGGCACTGCTCGCACAGGACGTCGGCAACGGCGCTGCCCAGGCCACCGATTACAGAATGCTCCTCGACGGTCACGACGTGACCGGTCTTGGTGGCGCTCTTGACGATCAGGTCGGCATCGATGGGCTTGATGGTGTGCATGTTGATGACCTCGGCGTCGATGCCCTCGGCAGCGAGCTGCTCGGCGGCCTCGAGAGCCTCGCCGACCATCAGGCCGCAGGCAATGATGGTCACATCGGCGCCCTCGCGCATGACAATGCCCTTACCCAACTCGAACTTGTAGGTCTCGGGGTCGTTGATAACCGGCGAGGCCAAACGAGCGAAGCGCATGTACACCGGACCGTCGCACTCGTAGGCGGCGCGCGTCACGGCGCGGGCCTCGACGTCGTCGGCAGGAACGATCACAGTCATGCCAGGGATGACGCGCATCAGGGCGATATCCTCGCAGCACTGGTGTGTGGCGCCGTCCTCGCCCACCGAGATACCGGCGTGCGTGGCGCCAATCTTAACGTTGAGATGCGGGTAGCCGATGGAGTTACGGACCTGCTCAAAGGCGCGGCCGGCGGCAAACATGGCAAAGGTGCTCGCGAAGGCAACGCGGCCGGTGGTCGCGATACCGGCGGCGACGCCCATCAGGTTGCTCTCGGCAATGCCCACATCGAAGAAACGATCGGGGCAGGCGGCCTTGAACTTGCCGGTCTGTGTGGCGGCGGCCAGGTCGGCGTCGAGGACCACAAAGTCATCGTGCTCGTTGGCGAGCTCGACGAGGGCCTCGCCGTAGCTTACGCGCGTGGCGATTTTTTTGACGTCTGCCATCCTAGAGCTCCTCTCCGGCGGCCGTGAGCTCTGCCATGGCCTGCTCAAACTGTTCATCGTTGGGGGCCTTGCCGTGCCAACCAACCTGGTTCTCCATAAAGGAAACGCCCTTGCCCTTCATGGTCTCGGCGATGATGGCGGTCGGCTGACCCTTGGTGGCGCGGGCCTCGGCAAAGGCGGCGCGGATCTGATCGAAATCGTTGCCGTCGGCAAGCTCCACCACGTGGAACTTAAAGGCGCGGAACTTGTCGGCGAGCGGCATGGGGTCGTTGACCTCCTCGACGGGGCCGTCGATCTGCAGGCCGTTGTGGTCGACGATCACGCAGAGGTTATCGAGCTGCTGGTTGCCGGCAAACATGGCTGCCTCCCAGACCTGGCCCTCCTCGCTCTCGCCATCACCCAGCAGGGCGTACGTGCGGTAAGTATCGCCCCAGTGCTTGGCGGCAACCGCCATGCCCACGGCGGCGGAGATGCCCTGGCCGAGCGAGCCGGTGGACATATCGACGCCCGGGGTGTCGTTCATGTTGGGATGACCTTGCAGGTGGCTGCCGATATGGCGCAGCGTCTCGAGATCCTCCTTGGGGAAGAACCCACGCTCGGCGAGCACGGCGTACAGGCCCGGAGCGCAATGGCCCTTGGAGAGCACAAAACGGTCGCGATCGGCCTTGCGGGGATCGGCCGGGTCGACGTTCATTTCCTCAAAGTACAGATAGGTCATGATGTCGGCAGCGCCGAGCGAACCGCCCGGATGGCCGGACTTGGCAGCGTGCACGCCGGTGACGATGCCCTTCCTTACCTCGTTGGCAACCTTTTTGAGCTCTTCGTCGCTCATTGTGCCTTCCTTTCATCCTCATTAGACAAAATGCGCACGGCACCGAAGGTAATCCCAACACAGCCGCAATGCACGTACGTCATTCATTATGCTGGAAACTGATGGCTTTACCAGAGTTTTTATCATTATTTGAACAATTTAGCAGGCAGAACCGCTGATGAAACGGTTTATCAATGTGAACGTCTTTTGGATGGAACGCGGTCGCCCCTACGCGCTAATGTCCTTGAATCCCTCGCCGAAGGCTTCCGTAACGTCAGCGACCGTCACAATGGCGTGAGGATCGCGCTCGCGCACGATCGTCTTGAGGGTATTGAGCTCTCGACGGCTCACGATGACCATAATCACCGGCTTCTCGGCACCCGAATACATGCCAGTCGCCTTAAACTTGGTACAACCACGACCCAGGCCATACATGATATCGGCAGCGATATCAGGGAACTTGTCCGAGATGATGAGGACCATACGGCGTTTGTTGCCACCATCGACCACGGCATCGATCACGTAGCCGCTAATGACCATCGAAAGGCCTGCATATAGTGCGTTTTCGATTGAAAAGACCGGAGCCGACAGCGCGCATACGGCAACATCGATCGCCATGACGGTCGAGCCCACGGGCAGCGAGGTATTACGCGATATGATTTGGCCAATCGTGTCCGAACCGCCGGTGTTGGCGCCGGCGCGCAACACCATGCCGTAACCGATGCCCGTAATAATGCCGCCCCACATAGCGGGAAGCATCAGGTCCGCATCCGCCAGAGGTGCTACAAACGGGGCGAACAGATCGGTAAAGAAGCCCAGCAGCACAAAGCCCGTCGCGGTCTGCACCACGTAGAACATGCCGCCCTCGCGCATAACGACCAGCAGCAGCAAGGCATTCATCACGATGGTCTGGATACCGACGGGAAGCGACACGCCTCGCGTCGCGCCGACCGCCTGGATAATGGTGGCAAGGCCCGTAACGCCACCGGCAGCAAGGCCGTTGGGAATCAAAAACAGGTCGGTCGCGATGGCGGCCAAGGCACACCCCAACATAATCTGGGGCAGATCGTGAAAGAAGTTCATCGAAAGAATGCGCTTGATGTCCAGACGATATGCCATGCTGCCTCCCTCAAAAAAGCGCACCCAAACGGATGCGCTTTGAACTTCTTCTTGTATTCGATTCTACCGATTCGCCGGACAAAAACCACCCCTGCGCAGGGTTTATTCTGGATACAAACCCGTCCAACCGTTGGGCTTGGCATCGGCTTGAAGCCGCCCGATGTTTTAGACCTCCGAGCCTTCTGCATCGGCGTTGCCGGTGGCCCAGCGATGGTAGCCAATAACAAACGGGTCCAGGTCGCCATCGTCAAGGACGGCCTCGACATTGCTGGTCTCCACGCCCGTGCGCAGGTCCTTAACCATCTGATACGGGTAGAGCACGTAGCTGCGAATCTGGTTGCCAAAACCAATCGTGGTCTTGGGTCCGCGAATCTCATCCAGGGCCTCGGCGCGCTTCTCGAGCTCAATCTCGTACAGGCGAGCCTTGAGGATCTGCATGCACGCGGCCTTGTTCTGGATCTGGCTGCGCTCGTTTTGGCAGGTGACCACAATGCCGCTGGGGAAATGCGTCACGCGCACGGCGGAGTCGGTGGTGTTGACGCCCTGACCGCCCGGGCCGCTCGCGTGGTACACGTCCACGCGGATGTCGTCGGGACTGATCTCGATGTCGATATCATCGGGTAGCACGGGGATGACCTCGACGCCGGCAAACGTGGTCTGGCGGCGCTTCTTGTCGTCGGTGGGGCTAATGCGAACCAAGCGGTGGACGCCGGCCTCGGCGCGCAGCATGCCAAATGCGTCCTTGCCCTCGACGGTAAAGGTCGCACGGTCGATGCCGATGACCTCGGCCGCGGGACAGTCGTTGATGGTGACCTTCCAGCCGCGACGCTGGCAGTACTTCATGTACATCTTAAAGAGCATGAAGGTCCAGTCCTGGGCCTCCAGACCACCCTGTCCGGGCTTGATGGTCACAATGGCATCGCCGTGATCGAACTCACCGGTAAACCAGCTCGAAAGCTCAAGCTCATCGATGGCACGGGCCAGGCGCTCAGCCGTGGCTGCAGCCTCCTCGCGAAGGGCGACGGCGTCGGGGTCATCCCCCATCTCCTCGGCAAGCTCCAGCGCGGCGCGGGCATCGGAAAGCTCGCCGCGCGCGGTGTCCACGGCAGCGATATCTTCCTTGGTACGCGCGATCTCCTCCATCGTGGCGCGAGCGGCGTCGGCGTCATCCCAAAAGCCAGGGGCAACACTTTTGGCCTCGAGCTCCGTTACGCGGGTGCGCTTCTCGTCCAAGTGGAGATACGACTCGACCTCGCCGAGCCGGTCCGCGAACGCGTCCAGCTCGGCGGGCGTTACCTCTAAAGCCTCAGCCATTAACGATTCCTGCCGTGGCAGTACTTAAACTTCTTGCCGCTACCGCAGGGGCACGGGTCGTTGCGGCCCACGTTGACGTACGGATCGTCGCTCTCGGACTTGCGATAGGTCGTCACCTTGCCACCGTTGTTAACGGCAGCCGGACCACCCTGGACAGCCGTGCGGGCCTGCACCTGCGCCTGCTTGCGCAGCACCGAGTCGCCGTTGTCACCATCGACCTCGGCAGGACCGGAGAAGCGCGCACCCTCGAGCGCGGGCTCCTCCTTGTGCTCCATGGCACGCGGGGCAGCCTTGATCTCGATACGCAGAACCGTGCGTAGGTAATCCTCGTACATGGTGTCGACGAGCATCTGGAACGCGCCGTAGGCCTCGGTCTTGTACTCGACCAGCGGGTCGCGCTGGCCAAAGCCGCGCAGGCCGATGCCGGTCTTGAGGTAGTCCATCTCCTGCAGGTAGTTCATCCAGCGGGTATCGATGACGCGCAGCATGACCTGGGTGTTGAGCTCGCGCATCAGGTCCTCGCCCAAGCGCTCGGCCTTCATGTTGTAGCACTTCTCTACGTAAGCCAGGACATCGGCAGCCAGGGCCTCATAATCCTCGTCGGGGAACTTCGGCGTATCGATGTGGCCGGTGAGCTCCACAACCCACTTGCGCAGGCCCTCCAGGTCGCGCTCGCCATCGTGACTGTCCTTGGTGCAGAACTCCTGCACGCAGCGGTACACGGTGTCGTGCATGACCTCGGTGATGTGGTCGGTCAGGTCCTTGCCGTCCAGAATCTTATTGCGCTCGGCGTAGATGACCTGGCGCTGCTTGTTCATGACGTCGTCGTACTCAAGGACGCTCTTACGCATGGAGAAATTGATGCTCTCGACCTTGTGCTGGGCGCTCTCGACGGCCTTGGAGATGATCTTGTGCTGGATGGGCATGTCGTCGCCCATGTCGGCCGTGACCATCATTTTGGAGACGCGGTCCATCTTGTCGCCGCCGAACAGGCGCATGAGGTCGTCCTCGAGCGACAGGTAGAACTGGGTCTCGCCCGGATCGCCCTGACGACCGGAGCGGCCGCGCAGCTGGTTGTCGATACGACGGGACTCATGGCGCTCGGTGCCGATGACGGTCAGGCCACCGGCGGCAAGCACGCGCTCGCGCTCGGCCTTGCAGGTCTCCTTGGCCTCGGCGTTAAACTGCTCGAGCTGCTCGGGCGTCACGTCCTCCATGGTCAGGCCCTCGTACTCAAGGCGCTCGCGCACCAGCTCGTCGGGGTTGCCGCCCAGCAGGATGTCGGTACCACGACCGGCCATGTTAGTAGCGATGGTCACGGCGCCGTAGCGTCCGGCCTGGGCCACGATATGGGCCTCGCGCTCGTGATGCTTAGCGTTGAGGACCTCGTGCGCGATGCCGCGCTTGGTAAGGGCGGCCGACAGCTTCTCGGAGCTTTCGATGGAGACGGTGCCCACCAGGACCGGTTGGCCCTTGGCGTGACGTCGCTCGACGTCGTCGGCAACGGCGTTGTACTTGGCCTGGACGGTGCGGTACACCAGGTCCTCGTGGTCAACACGCTGCACGGGCTTGTTGGGGGGGATGACCTCGACGGGCAGTTTATAAATCTCACGGAACTCGGCGTCCTCGGTGAGTGCCGTACCGGTCATGCCGGAGAGCTTGTCATAGAGACGGAAGTAGTTCTGAAGGGTGATGGTGGCCAGCGTCTGGTTCTCCTCGCGCACGAGCACGCCCTCTTTGGCCTCGATGGCCTGGTGCAAGCCCTCGGAATAGCGGCGGCCTTCCATGATGCGGCCGGTGAACTCGTCGACGATCTTGACCTCGCCGTTAGTGACCACGTACTGCTTGTCGCGATGGAACATGTACTGGGCCTTCAGCGCCTGCTGCAGGTGGTTGACCAGCTGGCCGGAGAGATCGGCATAGATGTCATCGATACCCAGGCGGCGTTCAATCTTCTTAAGGCCGCGCTCGGTGGCGGCGATGGTGTGCTTGGCCTCGTCCATGACGTAGTCGCCCGTGGGCTCGACGTCCTCGGTGGCGGTGAGCATGTCGTGCGACACGTCCTCACCGCGCTCAAGGCCGCGCACGGCACGCGCGAAGTCCTTGTAGGTGCTGGCGGACTTGGTGCCGGCGCCCGAGATGATGAGCGGCGTTCTGGCCTCGTCGATCAGGATAGAGTCGACCTCGTCGACGATGGCGTAATGGTGGCCGCGCTGTACGCGCTGCTCGGGGCGGGTGACCATGTTGTCGCGCAGGTAGTCGAAACCGAACTCGGAGTTGGTGCCGTAGGTGACGTCTGCCTGGTAGGCCGGGCGCTTGAGTTCGAGCGGCATGTTGTTCTGGAGCAGACCGACGGTCATTCCCAGGTACTTGTAGATGCGGCCCATCCACTCGGAGTCGCGCTTTGCCAGGTAATCGTTGACAGTAACGACATGCACGCCCTTGCCGGCGATAGCGTTGAGGTAGCCGGCCAGTGTGGAGACCAGGGTCTTACCTTCGCCGGTCTTCATCTCGGCGATATGGCCCTCATGAAGCGCCATGGCGCCGATGAGCTGTACGTCAAAGTGGCGCATGCCCGTGATGCGCTTGGAAGCCTCGCGCACGGTGGCAAAGGCCTCGGGAAGCATGTCGTCGAGCGACTCGCCGTTGGCGTAACGCTCGCGGAACTTATCGGTCTGGGCGCGGAGTTCCTCCTCGGTCATCTTCTCAAACTGGGGCTCAAGACCGTTGATCTGGTCGACGATCTTGTAGTAGCGCTTAAGGTCCTTATCGGATCCAAAGGACAGCAGCTTTGACATGAATCCCATGTGGTTTTCCTTTTTGGCCATCGCCCACGCCGTGCAGCTGCGGGCGAGTTAAACACAGATGATTGTACTTTAGCCAAACAAGGCGCGGCCTATACGGTCGACCTCGACCGCCACGTAATAACTACGACCCGACCGACCTGCCAAAAAGGGACTGGTTTATTTTGGCAGGTTTTATCTGGGAAAACGCCGTCACTCTGCCATTTGGTGCAAACCAACCCGTCCCCTTCGCACCAATCTGGTGCAATGGGAACGGGTTAGCCTGCACCAATAAAAAGAAAAGGGCCGCGCACCCAAACGGATGCACGGCCCTTTTGCCATGAATGCGAGCGATTCCTCGGCGAGCTATTTACTCAGCAGCCTCGGTGGTCTCGGCCTCGGCAGCGGCCTCCTCGACGGGAGCCTCTGCGGGAGCCTCGGCGGCCTGCTTGGCAGCCTCCTCGGCAAACTTAGCAGCACGCTTGGCCTTCTCGGCAGCCTTAGCCTCAGCGGCGGCCTTGCGAGCGGCCTCGGCCTCAGCAGCCTTGGCAGCCTTGGCAGCCTTGGCCTCCTCGGCCTTCTTGAGCTGGGCGGCAGCGGCGCCACCGAACTTGTCGGCGAAGCGCTGGACGCGTCCACCGGTGTCGACGAACTTCTGCTGGCCGGTGTAGAACGGGTGGCACTCGTTGCAAAGCTCAACCTTCATCTCGGACACGGTAGCGTGCGTCTTGAAGGTGTTGCCGCAGGAGCACGTCACCGTGCACTCGACATACTGGGGATGGATACCCTGCTTCATGGTAGGACTCCTTATTGGTCAGGCGCTGGTTACCGATCAGCGCATAAGGCGTCTTGGTTTCCGACCAAGACAACAAACTCGGCTATGGTACCACGGCGCCGCGTGTCCCACAAAAGGTTCACGGTCTTTTCGGAACGACACGAATCTGACCCATCGAAACACATCTCCACCGTTCCTTCAACTGGGAAAATGCCGTCCCCGGGGCCTGAGAAGGGCCCCGGGGACGTTCGACTGACTGCGGGAACGGCCTTTCCGCTCAATGTGTTCGGCTGAGATCGGAAATCAACCAAACTGAACTAGGTTCAGTATGGTTA
>NZ_JBBNLU010000013.1:0-59101 GCF_040092335.1 Collinsella sp. CLA-ER-H8
CATTTCCCCGGACAGGACCACCTTTGCCGCCGAGACCTTGAACTGCCTGTCGTATCGCTTTCTTCTTTGGGTCATCTTGAACACCTTTCGCTCTTAACTAGGTGTCCAATTCATCATACCCACTCCAATGGATACGCCTAGGCGCGGTCCAAGAAATAGTCCGCACCCCCAACAGTCCCTATTTCACCGCAATTTATGAAGGGGATGGGGCTACTTAAGTGCGCCGGTCACCGTGCCGCCGCCGAGGACGATGTCGCCGTGGTAGACTACAACGGCCTGGCCGGGGGCGATGGCTCGCTGCGGCTCGTCAAAAGTCAGCAGCATTTGCCCGTCTTCGCCGCGCGTAAGGGTCGCTGCTTGGTCTTTCTGACGGTAACGGTACTTGGCGCCCACGCGAATGCCGCCGGCATCGAGTTCTGCCTCCATGCGGTCGGCAGGGGCGCTCCAGATCCAGTCGTTGGCCGTGAGCGCTGTGGCCGTCAGGTCCTCGGCCTCGCCCAGATGCACAATGTTGCTGGCGGCGTCGACGCCCGTTACGTACACGGGATGGGCCATCGCGACGCCCAGACCCTTGCGCTGGCCGATGGTATAGCGCAGCGCGCCGTTGTGGCGACCGACCAGGCTGCCGTCGCGCCACACGATATCGCCCGGTGTAGCGGGATGTCCGCACCGACGTTCGATATAGCCCGCATAGTCACCGTCTGGAATAAAGCAGATGTCCTCGCTTTCGGCCTTCTGGGCGTTGGTAAAGCCTTGCTCGGCGGCTATGCGGCGCACGTCGCGCTCTTTGTCTAGGCCTGCCAGCGGAAAGATCGTGTGCGCCAGGCGCTCCTGCGTAAGCGAATATAAAAAGTAGCTCTGGTCCTTTTTGGGATCTTCGCCGCGATGCAGCTGCCAGGTGCCGTCTACTGTCTGGCTTGTTTTGGCGTAATGACCCGTTGCGATGTAGTCGCAGCCCATGTCCAGCGCCGCACCGAGCAACGCGCCAAACTTTATGTGGCGGTTGCAGATGATGCACGGGTTGGGCGTCAGCCCCTCCTGGTAGGCGTTCACAAAGCGCTCGATAACGCTGTGGTCGAAGGTCTGCTGCAAGTCGAGCACATGGTGGGGTATCCCCAGACGCTCGGCGACGGCCTTCGCATCGGCGATGTCGCGGTCGACCTTACTCATGCCCGTGGCGGGATCGGGCGCGGGACAGGTGAGGCGCATGGTGGCACCGACACATTCGTAACCCTGACTTTTGAGCAGATACGCGGTCACGCTGGAATCGACGCCGCCGCTCATGGCGACGAGCACGCGCTTGTTGTGCATGGGGAGGTTCTCCTTGGTGGCATGTGGCCAAAAAAGAAAAGCGGCGCGGGAGGCTGGTTCCGCGCCGCAGACATTGTAGCAAGTTCGGGCGTCCTGTGGGACACCCTGTTGGGATGAGCTCAGGCTGCCAGAAGAGAGGGGAGGCCGGCGCGCCTTGGACTCGTTCTAAGAACGAGAGCTCTAGTCCTGGAAGAGCGCCGTGGACAGGTAGCGCTCACCGGTGTCGGCGAGCAGCGCCACGATGGTCTTGCCCTCGTTCTCGGGGCGCTTGGCCAGCTGCAGTGCGGCCCACACGGCGGCGCCGGACGAAATGCCCACGAGCACGCCCTCCTTGTGGCCCACGGCGCGGCCGGTGGCAAAGGCGTCGTCGTTCTCGACGGGGATGATCTCGTCATAGACCTGGGTATCGAGGACGTCGGGCACAAAGCCAGCGCCGATGCCCTGGATCTTGTGCGGGCCGGCCTGGCCCTTAGAGAGCACCGGGGAGGTGGCGGGCTCGACGGCGACAACCTGAATCTGGGGGTTCTGCTCCTTGAGGAACTCGCCCACGCCGGTCACGGTGCCGCCGGTGCCAACGCCGGCGACGAAGATGTCGACCTTGCCGTCGGTGTCATCCCAGATCTCGGGGCCGGTCGTGGCTTTGTGGATGGCGGGGTTGGCGGGGTTCACAAACTGGCCGGCGAGTATGCTGTTGGGGGTCTCCTTCTGCAGCTCCTCGGCCTTGGCGATAGCGCCCTTCATGCCTTTGGAGCCGTCGGTGAGCACGAGCTGTGCGCCGTATGCCTGCATAAGCTTGCGGCGCTCGACGGACATGGTCTCGGGCATGGTGATGATCACCTTGTAGCCGCGGGCCGCTGCCACCGAGGCGATGCCGACGCCGGTGTTGCCGCTCGTGGGCTCGATGATGGTGTAGTCGCCGCCGCGCACGAGCTTGCCGGCCTTCTCGGCCTCGTCAATCATGTTCTTGGCGACGCGGTCTTTAACTGACCCGGCGGGGTTGAAGTATTCGAGTTTGACGAGCACACGAGCCTTGAGGTCCTCGTCGGCCTCAAAGTGGGTGAGCTCCAGAAGCGGGGTGTGGCCGATAAGCTGATCGATGGATGTGTAAACCTTGCTCATGGGGAACCTCCAAAGTGTTCAAGTTGCTGGTTGCCGTGTGGTTTCACGGTGCGTGTAGCAGCTAAACCCATAAACCTTATAGGTTGTTCGTTTAGCTGTTGGGAAGCATACTAGACACTAAAGCCTAGTAATGCAATAGGAAATAGAAGATTATTACGAGCTGATTAACCATCTTGACCGGAACGGGTATTTTCAAAACCAATTTTTCGGCTAGAATTTCTACGGACTAAATGACCGAAAGGCAGCACGATACATGTTGGTTTCTACTAAGGGCAGATATGCCCTGCGCGTTATGGTCGATCTGGCCGAGCACCAGGCGGCCGGTCGCATCCCGCTCAAAGAGATCGCGGCGCGACAGGGGATTTCCGAGAAATATCTCGAGAACATCTTGGCTACGCTCGTGCGCGCCAACATGCTTTCGGGCATGCGTGGCAAGGGCGGCGGCTACGTGCTCACGCGCCCGCCCGAGCAGTACACGGTGGGCGAGATCTTACGCCTGACCGAGGGCAGTCTGGCGCCTGTCGCCTGCCTGGATGGCGACTGCAAGGGCTGTTCGCGTTCGGATGAGTGCCCCACGCTCGACGTGTGGAAGAACCTGGACAAGCTCATCAACGACTACCTCGACGGTGTGACGCTCGATCAACTTATCGCTCCCAACCGTGGCTACGACTACGTCATCTAATCCCACCTGTCATGTGGGGACGGGGCAGAAATGGTAGATGCTCTCGCCCTTTAAGACTTGACAAATAAGAAGGCCGCCCATTTTTGCGATGGGTGGCCTTCGTTTTGGGCTGTTGAGACGGGCACGGCCGGAATGGCCGTTTTAGTCCTTGGCGATGCTGTCGAGAATGCTACGCATGATGGATACCAGGATGCTACCCATAAAGGCCGAGCCAAAGCCTGCGATGGAGATGCCGACGCCCAGCAGGTTGACCGACAGGTAGCTCGCGAGCTCAAGCATAAAGCTGTTGACGACAAGCTGGAAAATGCCCAGCGTAATGATCGTGAGCGGCAGCGAGATGACCGTCAGGAACGGCTTGACGAACGAATCGACGATGTTCAGGAACAGTCCCACGAAGGCGAAACAGACCCAGGCCTCGGCAAAACCGAAGGGCTGGATGCCGGGAACGAGGAACGTGGCAATCGCGATGGCGATCGAGGTAAAGAGCCAGTTAAGCATAAAGCGCATGGTGTGAATCCTTTCTTGCGCAGGATGTATTGACATCGCGCGAAGCGGCTTGCTGCGGCAGCTTGGACGGCCGCGCGGGTATGCCGCCTTGTTCGGCCGCCCATTGTCTCAGATATTCGTGGAGCTTACGTGCGCATTCGGTTTCAAAACGGCGTTCGTCCTAAAAAACGTGCCGCTGGCAGAGAGTCTTGTCGCTTTAGTTTGGTGGTGTGCTACACTGCTACGGGCAAATGGCCCATGCATAGTTTTATTGCATATTACGGGTGAACGATGCCCGATGTCAGTATCAACTTCGATGCCTTTTGGCGGGTTTGGCGGTGATCGATGAACATCGAGAACATGTTTGACAAGCCTGATGTCAAGCAGCTAGTCCACGCATTTAGTCTTTTGGATGACGAGAAGGATATCCAGGCGTTTTTAACCGATATCTGCACACCGCGCGAGATTTGCGATCTTTCGCAGCGCTTGCAGGTCGCGCGTTATCTGGATGAGGGCGAGCCCTATGTTGAGGTTCAGGCCCGCACGGGCGCTTCGTCCACCACGGTGAGCCGTGTTTCCAAGGCGCTCAACGGCGAGTACGGTGGCTATCGCAAGATCCTCATCAAGCTGGAGGATGGCGAGTAGGTCAACGGCAACAAACGGATCAGCTGGAGCCGCCCCTTCGGGGGCGGTTTTTGTGTGTCGATAATTGATCCCTTGGGGACGGAGGAAAACGGATCATCGAGGGGATCTGGTGCATTGGGGTCAGGTTGTCCGCGCGGGCGGGTAGGATAGATGCGTTGAATATTGCGAACAGTTTGAGTGGAGGACCATGCCTGTTCGAATCTATACCACCAATGCCGGCACGGATTTGAGCGATGCCGAGGCGGCGCTGCTGGCCGACCTGGTTGCCCGCCACGGGCGCGCCGTGTTGCTGGCGCCAACATTTGCCGAGCTCGACCTGTGCCGTCATGATGCGGCAGAAGCCGGGGTTTCACTGGGTATCGATTACAAGACGCCCACATCGTGGCTCCGCTCGCTGTGGGAGCTTATGGGCGATGGCCGCAGCTTTGTGGATAACCTTCAGCGCCAGATGCTGTTCTCGGACATGGTCGACCGCCGCGACGACGCTGCTCTGCAGCCGCTCTCGCGCAGCCAAGGCACGGTACGCATGCTTGCTCGCATGGCCCGCGGCGTGTTGCCAGGCGTGGCGGGGACGGGCGACGAACGCTGTCGCGATGCCGCCGCTCAGCCCGAGCCCAAAAGCGACGCCGAGGCCCGTGTGTTCGAGCTGTTGCGCGCCTATGCGAGCGGCTTGGACCGTCGAGACATGGTCGAGCCCTGCGAAGCCGCCGATATGATGGCAGAAGCCCTGGCGAACAACCTGCCGGGGTGCGCCCGCGCCGTCTGCGTGCGTGGTGTCACGTCGTTTACGCATAGCCTGCTCGAGCTGTTGTCGGCCGTGGCGAACAATGGGGGAGAGGTCGTCGTGCTGCTTGCCCGCGAGCAGGCGGCGATGCGCGAAGACTTGGCCGCAGCTTTTGATGCCCGCGGTGTGCTGTTTGAGGTCGCCCCGTTGGGAGAGGACGCCGGCGCGTCCGAGACCGCTTCTGCGCCTGCTGCCCAGCCTATTTTTATAGAGGTGGCCGGCCCCCATGCCCGCGCCCGCGCTTATGTGGATGCTCTTGAGAACCTGGTCGCGGCATGTGAGGAGTCTGTGTCACGCGACGGCGCCGCGACGAACGCCGACCCCGCGCGCGTGCTCGTAGTTTCCGCCCGGGCGCCCCAGCTGTTCGGCGAACTCGCTGCCCGTCTGGCGGCGCGTCACATTGCGGCCGAGACGACTGAGTTCACGGCGTTTTCCCAGTCCGTCGCGGGCAGGCAGTTTACGGCGCTCGCCAACCTGATCGAGCGTATGAAAGCCGCCGACGAGGGCACCGCTTCCAAGACCGAGTGGTGGCCCGCGCCGGAGCTTACCGACTGGATCTACAGTCCGCTTTCGGGTGCCGACGCCGCGAGCGCCCGCGGCTTCGACAAGAACATGCGCCTGTCGCGCAGCAAGACCGCTGCGGGCGTCAAGAGCCTGCTGCAGAGCGTGCAGGGCCAGGTGAGGGGCGCCCGCAAGGCCGCCAGCGACGATAACTGGTTTAAGAATGTGCCGTGCGTGGTCTCGGACGTGTTTCAGGCGCTGTGGCGCGACAAACCCGTGACGGCGCTCAAGGCCATGCTCGCCGTTGCAGAGGCGCTGCCCGATCGCGCTCTAGGCGGTCTTGACGGCCAGGCCCGTCGTCAGGCAGAGACGGCTTTGCTGCGCCATGCCATCGACATCCTTATGAACGATGCTCGCGCGCTCGACGTGTCGCAGGCCGCGACCATGCCGGTTCTCGACGGCGTTCGAACTAAGGTGGACAAGCGCAGCACCGCTTACGATTACGAGACCTACGAGGTCGATCGCACGCCACGGGCGCAAGTGCGCTTCGTGTCGCTTGCCGATGCGTCGGTTTTGCGTCCTGCCAGCTACGATGCCGTGCTGTTTGCCGATGTCGACCTGGACAGCTACCCGCTTTCGCACGAAGAGGGCCCGCTTGCCACGTTGACGGCCGAGCTGCGCCGCGACGGCGTGTCTTTGGAGCCCGCCGCCCTGCTGCGCGTGCGCTTTGGCCGTGCAATGCAGGCAGCGAACGGTCCGGTCGCGCTCGCCCGCGTGACACACGATCGCCAGGCGCGCGAGTGCTACCCGGCAGCCGTATGGACCGAGCTGCGGGCACATGCCGAGGCCGCTGGCGCTGCCAAGCCCACGCGCGTGGGCGAGGGCGATATCATCGCCGACTTTGATCCTGCGGCAGGCGAAGGTCTTAGGCGCGCGCGCGTGACCTGCGAAGCTCCTCAGCATCTGAGCGATGAAGCCATTCCGTATCTGGTCCTGCGCCGTCGTGATGGCGAGGGCGAGGATGCGCCGCTCGTGCCGCGTCTGACGTCTGCCTCGCAGATCGAGGCCTATTCGACCTGCCCGCTATGCTGGTTCGTCTCGTACCGCGTGAAGCCCCAGTCGATCGACGCCGGCTTTGGCAATATGGAGAAGGGCAACTTTGTCCACGACGTGTTGGAGCATCTGCATGCCCGTCTGCCCCAAGAGGGCATGAAGCGCGTGACGCCCGAGAATCTGCCGCGTGCACAGGAGCTGCTGCACGAGGTCTTTGACGAGACCTTGGCCGAGCACGCCGGCAAGCGCGGTACCGAGGGCCCGCTGGTGCCGCTCTCCCCGGTGGAGGAGCGTCAGGTGGCCGAGATCTTGCCGCAGTTGGAGGGCGTGCTTGCCTACGAGTCCGAGGCACTTGCCCCCTTTGCCCCGCGCTACCTGGAGTTTGCGTTCAACGAGCTCCAGGTTGAGTATGCCGGCTGGCCGCTCGGCGGGCGCATCGACCGTGTGGACGTGGATGCCGAGAACCGCGCCGTGGTGATCGACTATAAGCACCGCACGGGCGTTGAGGAGTTTAAACTCGCCGACCCCACGATGCGCGACGAGGAATCGGGCGAGGCTCCCATCGACGACCCGCGCTGGCTGCCGCCCCATACCCAGACACTCATCTACGCGCAGGCCATGCGTCGGGCGCTGGGCCTAGATACCCGTGCTGCGCTCTATTTCTCGACCAAGGGCGGCAAGCCCGCGCTGCGCGGCGCGGCGAGTGCCGAGTTGCTCGAGGAAGAGCGTGGTGACGGTCGCATCCCGGGCCTCAAGAAGGGCTTCCCGGGCGAGGGCGGCAGCATGGACTTCGATGCCCTGCTCGACCGCGTGGAGACCGGCATTGCCGAGCGCCTGCGCGAGCTCGAGGCAGGTGACGTCGCCGCTGTCGACCCGACATCGGCGCAAGCCGCGCATGCGCGCTGTTCGTATAACCACCAAGGAACGTTTGTAAGGAGGGACGTGTAGACCATGGATCTTTCGACTTTGATGCCGCAACAGCTGCAGATTGTCAAAACGCTCGACCGTCCGCTATTTGTCTCGGCGGGCGCCGGTTCGGGCAAGACCTTTACCCTTACGCGCCGCATCGTCTACGCGCTCTCGCCCGAATCCGGTCCGTTTGTCGAGCATCTGGATCAGGTGCTCGCCATTACCTTTACCAAAGATGCCGCGGCCGAGATTCGCGACCGCGTGCGCCGTGCGCTTATCGACGAGGGCATGGACGAGGAAGCACTGACCGTCGACGACGCGTGGATTTCGACCATTCACGGCATGTGCTCGCGTATCCTGCGCGCGCATGCGCTGGAGCTGGGCATCGACCCCGAGTTCACGGTGCTCACCGATACCGACGAGCTTATGGACCAGGCTGTTGAGCATGTGCTGGCCCGCGCGACGGCGCCCGATGCCGCCCCCGAGCTCGCGGCATCGCTCAAGGCCCTCTATGCCTGGTATCCCATGGCGGGCGAGGGCGGTTCCTTTGGCACCGGCACGACCATCAAGGGCCTGGTGCGCGACCTGCTGGAGCTGTCGAGCCAGTTGCCGGGCGGTATGGACGACGTGTGCGTGGCGCGCGGCCAGGCCGATACCTCGGCACTCGCCGATGCCTATCGCGCGGCGCTGGGCGCAAGCAAGGCCGCGACCGAGAAGGCGCAGATGGCACTCGACGCCATTGACGCGTTCGAGGCGAGCGGCAAGACCATGGCCGATGCAGCGCGACTCATGATGTCGTGCACCATGCCGCGCGCGAGCAAGGCATTCCCTAAGGAGCAGGTCGAGCTGCTCAAGGCCGAGGCCGCCGATGCGTTTATCAATATCGTGCTTGCCTGCGGTGGCCAGGCGCTCGATGCGCTGGTGGGCCTGGCCCGTTCCGTGGAGGCTGAGTATCGCGCGCTGAAGGCTGCCCAGTCCGCCCTCGATAATAACGACCTGCTGCGTATGGCTTACGAGGCGTTGCGCGATTACCCTGCCATCCGTGCTGCGTACGAGGGCCGCTTTAAGATGGTCATGATCGATGAGTTTCAGGATACCGACCAGATGCAGGTCGATCTGATACGCTACCTGACGGGTGCGGGGGAGCGCGCGCTGTGCACCGTGGGCGATGCGCAGCAGTCCATCTATCGCTTCCGTGGCGCCGAGGTCGAGGTGTTCCGTCGTCAGGAGCGCAAGGTGGGCTCGTCTGCCGCGCCCGAGGCGACTGCCGTGGCCGATGCCCCTGCCGGCGAACTCGTCAAACTCGTGCGCAACTTCCGCAGCCATGACGAGGTGTTGCGTTACGTGGCACGCGTCTTCGACGGCGATGACGGCGGCCTGATGCAGGGCTTTTTGGATCTTGAGGCGAGCGATGGCCGCAAGGACACGCTGGTGGCGGACGCCTCGCGCCGCCAGGCCCTCTTTGTTGCCGGCGGCAGTATGCAGGAGCGCACACAGGCCAAGGCCCGCGCGATCGCCGAGCGCTTCCGCGCGCTTGTCGATGCCGGCCAGCCCCAGGGCGGCATGGTACTGCTGCTGGGCCGCATGACCAACGCCGATGTCTACGCCCAGGCCTTCCGCGATCAGGGGCTCGACTGCGTCATCGCGGGCGGCTCGGTCTTTGCCCAAGCAGCCGAGGTGCTGACGGTGCGCTCCCTGGTTTGTGCGCTCGCCAATCCGGCCGATACGGCGCAGGGCCTTATGCCGCTGCTCGCCTCGCCGATGTTTGCGCTCGGCGCCCAGGAGTTCCTGGCGCTGGCGACCAAGCTCGATAGCGAGACAGGGGAGACCTCGCGCCGGAATATCGACATGGGCATCATGAGCGATTTCGACGTGCCGGGTTTGCAAGACTTGCCGCTTGTGACGCGCGCCCGCGAGGTGCTGCGGTATGCGCTTCGTCGCGTGGGCCGCGATTCGTTCGCCGCCATCGCGCGCGACGTGGTCAACGCCTCCGGCTGGTTTGTGCGTCTGGGACAGCGTGGTCCCGAGGGCAAGGCCTTCGCCGCCAACGTGCTCAAGGCGCTCGATGCCGTGGCCGAGGCAGAGGCCGAGCTCGGCAATTCTCCGCGTTCCATCGCGCTGGCCTTCGACCGCTTCTTGGCGGGCAAGGAAGCCCCGGGTGCCCTCAACGAAGAAGGCGACGGCGCGGTGCGCATCATGACGGTGCATGCCTCCAAGGGTCTGGAATATCCGGTCGTGGCGGTCGCCGAGTGCTTTGGCGTGCGTAAGTCCTCGGGTGCGGCACAGATGGGTCGCGTCGAGGGTGGAGCGCAGGTCGTGGCACTGCCGGCACGCTTCGACGGCGTTAAGCTTGCCGACGGTACCTTTGTGAAGGGCGACGACGTCAAAAAGCAGTTTGAGCACGCGTTTAAGGGCAGGGGCACGTCGCTGTGGCTGCCGCCGGAGCTCATGGAGGACGTCTGTGCGACGGGTTCTCCCGCCGAGGCATTTGCTCACCTGCGCAACGACGACCTGCAGCTTTCGCTCGAGGAGCGGGCCCGCTTGCTCTATGTCGCCATGACGCGAGCACGCGAGCTAGTCATTCTGGCGATGGATGCCGGCGTGAGCCGTGGCAAGGTGACGGCGCCGACCTTCGATGTCGAGACGGATCTGACCTACGACGTGCTGCGCCGTATTTTGCCGACCGACGCTCTGGACATGCCGCAGCTCGATGCCGACCGCCTGGTGTTCGACAACTCCCAGCCGGGTGACTACGAGCTCATTTCGCTTTCGGACTTTACCTTTGGCGAGCAGGCGTTTGAGGCCAACGCTTCGCTGGATGCCGAGGGCAGGCTTGTTCGTGGCGATGCCGATACAGATGCTGCCGGCGATTCGGCTAGTACAATCGTCCCCGGTCCTGCCGACCCCGAGCCCGATGCGTTTGAGCTCGTGTATCCCCAGGCGGTGGGCGTGCGCATGGGCATCTGTCCGTTCCCGGCGCGTGACTCGTATAGCTACTCGTCAATCGCGGCGGCGCTCCATGCCGAGACAGAAGACCGTGCCGCCGAGGCGCGTGTGCCCATGGACGAGTCCGGCGATGATGCAGAGTCGGATGGCTCGGAGATGACGGATGCAGACGTGGCTGCTGTCGAGCCCGCCGGCAATCCCATGGCGCTGGGCTCGGCCTTCCACGCCGCCTGCCAGTGGCTCATCGAGATGGGTGCCGATGCGCTGCCCGCTGAGCGTGCCGACGCCCTGGCTCGCCTGTGGCACCTGACGCCAGAACAGCGCGAGCGCTTCGATGCCGCTCTGGAGCGCTGGCTCAAGTCGTCGGTTCGTGCCGACCTGCTCGCGTGGCCGTGCGTTCGCGCCGAGGTGCCGTTCTTTTCGCTGGGCTGCGAGGACGAGGACATCGCTCGCTACGGTGCCTATGCCGAAGGCGCCATCGATGCACTGGCGACGAACCCGGCGGATTCGTCACGCGCGCTGGTCATCGACTATAAGACGGGCGGCACGCCGGACGAGACGCCGGACCAGCTGCTCGAGAAGCACGCCCTGCAGGCGCGCGTTTACGCCGACGTGTTGCACAAGGCGGGCTTTGAGACGGTGACGGTCAAGTTCGTTCGCGTGGAGCAGGCGAATTCAGCCATCTTCGTCGAACCCGCCGAACCTCAAGTAGTCATCTACAATCTCTAGCCCTCAGATAACTTGCGGTGGAATACGGACTGTTTTGGCCAAAAAAGCCGCCAAACAGTCCGCATTTCACCGCAACTGCAAGAGGAGCCGTGTTGGTTTGGCTAGGTTCGGGTGCCGTCCGCGCCGTGCGGTAAAATCGTTCAGTCAGAACACGAACCCGCATCGGAGCTCATCACATGGCATTCGTCCATCTGCACAATCACACTGTTTTCTCCATGCTCGACGGCGCAACCCGTATCCAGGATATGGTCAATCGTGCCGTTGAACTTGGCATGCCCGCCGTGGCCATTACCGACCACGGCTACATGTATGGCGTGCCCGACCTGGCGCTGGCCTGCGACGCCGTCAATCACAACACGCCCGAGTACAAAACCTGGAGCCACGACAAGGCCTTCTTGGAAAAGGACCGCCGCGACGAGCTGGCGGAGCCCGACCCCGAGGCAAACCCGCGCGAGCATGCCCAGTATGTGAAGGACATGGCCATGTGGGACGAGAAGGGCAACATCGACGAGCTCAAACCGCCCCTGGTCATCAAGCCCATCTTTGGCTGCGAGGTCTACTTTACGCCGGACGAGACCCTTGCCCGCGACCACAAGCCCGAGCTCTACCATATGATCCTCCTGGCCAAAGACCAGGAAGGCTACGTCAACCTGATGCAGACGGTCTCCGAGGCCGCCGTGCAGGGCTTTTACTACAAGCCGCGCGTGACGCTCGACAACCTACGCCGCCACGCCAAGGGCATGATCTGCACGAGCGCCTGCATCGCGGGCATCATCCCCAAATACATCGACCGCGGTGACATGGAGGGCGCCATCAAGTGGGCCGAGACCTTCCGCGATACCTTCGACCCCGGCGACTTCTACATCGAGATCCAGGAACACGGCATCACCACCGACAACGGCCTGACCGACGAGCAGATGGACCGCACGCTCATCGATATCGCCAAGCAGGTGGGCGTCAAGGTCATCGCCACCAACGACTTCCACTACCTGCGCCGCGAGGATGCGCCCGTGCAGGACGTCATCATGTGTATTGGCATGAACGCCAAGGTCGATGACCCCAACCGCATGCGCATGACCGGCTCGGAGTTTTACATGAAGACCGAGGAGGAGATGCGGGCGATGTTCCCGTATTGCCCCGAGGCCTGCGACAACACGCTCGAGATCGCCGACAAGTGCTACGTTGAGCTGGACTGGGACTCTATCATCCTGCCGCGCTTTCCGTTGCTCGATCCCGGCGAGACGCACGAGAGCCAGTTCCGCCGTGAGTGCGAGAAGGGCCTGCGCCAGCACTATGGCGACGACTGGGCCACGCGCGAGATCGGTGGCGTCAACATCAAAGAGCGCTTTGAGTACGAATACAAGGTCATCTGCGACAAGGGCTTTGCCGCCTACTTTTTGATCGTTGCCGAGTACGTGCAATGGGCCAAGGACAACGGCATCGGCGTCGGCCCTGGCCGTGGCTCGGCCGCCGGCGCTATCGTCGCCTACGCCATGAACATCACCGCGTTCGACCCGCTCGAGAACGGCCTGATGTTCGAGAGGTTCCTGTCCCCGCAGCGTACCGAGATGCCCGATATCGATATGGACTTCGACGATGAGCGGCGCCTCGAGGTCGTGGAGCACGTTCGTCAGCTCTACGGCCCCGAGAAGGTCACCCACGTCATCACCTACTCGACCATCAAGGCCAAGCAGGCCATCAACGACGCCGCGCGCGTCTTGGACTACCCGGTCTACATGGGCCAGCGCCTGTCCAAGATGGTCTCGAGCGACCCCAAGGTCAAGCTCAAGCAGGTGCTCGACAAGCAGCCCGGCAAAGAGGATCTGTTTAACCCCGATTTTGCCGAGGCCTATAAAAAGGACGACGACGCCCGCCGCATCATCGACACGGCGCTCTCGATCGAGGGTCTCACCCGTGGCGAGGGCGTGCACGCGTGCGCCGTTCTGATCTGCCGCGACCCCGTCAACGAGCACGTGCCCACTAAGCTCGATACCAAGGGCGGCGTCGAGATTACCCAGTACGAGGGCCATACCGTCGCCGACATGGGCCTGCTCAAGATGGACTTCTTGGGCCTGCGCACGCTGACGGTTATCTCCAAGGCCAAGGCAAACATCAAAAAGAACTTCGGCATCGACATCAAAGAGGAAGAGATTCCCTTTGACGACCCCGAGATCTTTAAGCTCATGGGTTCCGGCCATACCGCCGGCGTCTTCCAGGTCGAGTCCGCTGGCATGACGGCCACGATCAAGAACATGAAGCCCACCGAGTACAAGCACGTCGTGGCATTGATCGCCCTATACCGCCCGGGTCCGCTGGGCGCCGGCATGGTCTCGTCCTACATCAACCGTATGAACGGCAAGGAGCCGGCCGTTTCCTACGACGACCGCCTGGACGACATCCTGGGCGAAACCTACGGCACCATGGTCTACCAGGAACAGGTTATGCTCATCTCCGTCGAGATGTGCGGCTTCTCCAAGGGCGAATCGGACTCGCGTATCCGTAAGCCCGTGGCTAAGAAAAAGATTAAGCTGCTCACGTCGACGGTGCTGCACTGGGAGGATGGCTCGGACGAGACCACCTACGACCACTGGATGAACGGCGCTATCAAGAACAACTACACGCGCGAGGTCGCCCAGAAGATTTGGGACGATGTTCTCGAGTTCGCATCCTACGCCTTCAACAAGTCGCACTCCGCCGGCTACGCCATCCTGGTTATGCAGACGGCGTGGCTCAAGGCGCACTATCCGCACGAGTACATGGCGGCCGTTCTGACGTCCTACACGGGCAAGACCGACAAGATCGTGCACTACGTCTCGGCGTGCCGTCACGACGGCATTCCCGTGCTTTCGCCAGATGTCAACGAGTCCGGTACCGAGTTCACGGCTACCAAGGAAGGCGTGCGCTTTGGTCTGGCCGGCATTCGAGGCGTGGGCACCGGCGTGGCGCAGGCGATTATCGCCGAGCGCGAGGCGGGCGGTCCGTTTAAGACGCTGCACGACTTTGTCGAGCGCGTGGACTCGAGTCAGGCCAACCGTCGCGTGATCGAATCGCTGATCAAGGCAGGTGCCTTTGACTCCACGGGGTATCCGCGCCGCCAGATGATGCACTTTGTGGACAAGAACAACCCCGAGAACATCATCGATGCCGCGGTAAAGCGCCAGAAGGACCGCGCGAGCGGCCAGACGTCGTTCTTCGACATGTTCGGCGACGTTGAGGGCTCGGGCTTTGAGGTGAGCGTGCCCGATCCGGATGGCCAGGAATGGGACCGCCACCTTAAGCTGAGCCAGGAGAAGGAGGTTCTGGGCATCTATGTCTCGGACCACCCGCTGCGCCCGTTTGAGTATGCGCTAGCCAAGGCGCGCGACTTCTCGTTCTCGCAGATCGACACCGGCTATGAGGTGCAAAACCCCACGGGCGGCACCATCAACCAGGAGATTCCCGAGGGTAAGGCGCTGTGGTGGGCCGGCATGGTCTCGAGCGTGTCCAAGCGCGTGACCAAAAACGGCGACCCCATGGGCATCGTGCAGCTCGAAGACATGGAAGGCGAGGCCACGGTCGTGGTGTTCCCCAAGACCTACAAGGAGGCCGAGGGGTATCTGTACGGCGAGGTCGATCCCGAGACCGGCGCGCAGCTGTCCGACGCGTTTGTGCGCATTAAGGGCAAGCTCGAGCGCTCGGACCGCGGCGACCAGATCATCGCGCAGGAGATTGTGCCGCTGGAGCTTAGCGAGGAGAAAAACAAGCCCAAGGTCTTTGAGGTCATGGTGCCCAACAGCCGCTTTAGCCAGGGCAATATGGCGCGCCTGGCCACGGTGCTCACCACCAACCCGGGCGGCGACCGCGTGGAGATCTTTATTGAGCAAGTCGACGGGCGCGTGCTGCGTGCCGAGGTGCCGGCCAAGGTCAATGCACGCTCGATTCCGCTGCTGGCAGAGGCAAAGGCCATCGTCGGCAACCAAGGCCGCGTGACGGTTATCTAAGCTACCCCGGGTGAGATTGGAGGAAGTGATGGCGCAGGGGACGTTTGTGCAGGCGCTTCGCAAAGAGGCGGCGTTGAGCGGCACCTTTATGAAGGGGCGTTCGCTCATGCTCAACGGCGCCGTGCTGTCGATCGAGGACAGCGGCTCGCGCTTCTCCAAAAACGTGAATATCGAGGGTACGGTGCGCGGCTCGCGCGGTGACCTGTACAAGACGCACGTAGCGCTCGACATGGACGAGCACGAGGTGATCGACTACGACTGCGTTTGCCCCGCTGCCTATCGCTACCCCGGCATGTGCAAGCACGCTATTGCCACGGCTCTGGCGTATTTGGATGCCAGCGGCGCCGAGCCCGTCGAAGGTTTGCGCACGCCGGTCCGCACGTTTGCGGCGCAGCCGAAACAGCCCGCGCGCAACGCGCCCAAAGCGCCGGCCGTCAATCCCAACTTTCCCTTTCCGGCGCCCGTCCCCACGAGTCCCAGCCTCATGGCGGCGCTCTCCGATCTTTCGGACGCGCGCATGGATGAGCTGGCGAGCATGCGCCGCAAGCTCGCCGGCAGTGTGGATCCCGATGCCCCCAAGGCGGTGTTGGAGCCCTCGCTGGTGCCGTATTACAATCCACTGTTTGCCGACCGCTTTAGCTGGGCGCTCGAGCTTCGCATTCGCTGTGGATCGGTCTCCTACGTGGTCAAGGACATCGACGGCATGGCCGATGCCTACGTGCGCGGCGGCACCTTCTCGTACGGCAAGAAGCTCACGTTTGTCCATACGCCCGAAGCCTTCGAAGACGTGTCGACAAAGCTGCTCAACCTTGTCGTGACGACAGTTGCCTATCTCGATGACATCACAAGCTCGCGTTCGGCGTCGTACGACTTTGCCCGCAGTGGTTTTGCCGCCGAGCGTCAGTTGCCGCTGTCCGAGCATAGCATCGTATATGTGCTGGACCTGTTGCGCGGCCAGACCATCTCTTTTGAGCCCGCCTGGTCGCGGGGGACGACGACGCATCGCACCTATGACGTGGCGGTCGAGCCGGCGCCGCAAGGGAAGGATGAAGCCCCGACCAAGCGCCCGCCGCTCCTTGCCGCCAAGATTGCGCCGGCGGTCGGCGGCAGCTACGACCTTCGCCTGCCCGCCGATATGTACTGCTTTGCATCGGGCGATGCTGCCTACCTGGTCGACACGCGCCGCGCGCGCCGTACCGACACGGCGTTTGCCCAACATGCGGCGCCGTTCCTATCGCGCTTGCTGCCCTGTCGCACGCCGGTCCATATCGCTGCCGACCAGGTGGGGGAGTTCTGTCGTATGGCGCTGCCCATTTTGCGCGACTATACCGACCTTACCGCGCCCGCCGTGCTCGATACCGTGGCACCCGAGCCGAGCTTTGCTATGGCGATCGGCGTCGACGATGGGCTCGTGACCTGCAAAATTACGGTTGCCTACGGCGATTGGTCGGCGGATCTCTTTAGCCTGGGCGCTCCGGGCAGCCCCTTCGAAGAGCAACGCCCCGGCGTGCCGCCCCGCGACGAGGTGGCGGAGTTTCGCGTTATGGACACGGCGGCCCTGTATTTCGACTTTTACGAGGGCGGCCTGGCGTTTGAGGAGCGCGATGACGAGAGCTTGTTCTGCCTGCTGACCGAGGGCCTGTCCGCCCTGTCCGAGCTGGGTGAGGTCATGCTCAGCGACCGTCTGCGCCAGATCTCGGTCCGCCCTGCGCCCAAGCTTTCGGTGCGTGCGACCGTCAAGAGCAATCTGCTCGATGTCGAGCTGGGTGCGAGCGGGCTTTCGGCCGCGGACCTTGCCGTCTATCTCGATTCGTACAAGCGTCACCAGACGTTTGCGCGTCTCACGTCGGGCGACATCATTCGCCTGGACGAGGGCGCCCGAGCCGCGTTTGGCCTTGCCGAGGACCTGGGTGTCGATGCTGTCGACCTGCTCGACGGCGTGTCGCTCCCCGCGTCGAGTACCCTGTTCGTCGACAGCATGCTTGCGCGCACGCCGGCGCTTGAGGCCGATCGCGACGCTGCGTTCCGCCGCACCGTCGAGCGCCTGGACACGCTCGGCAAGATGGACTTTACGGTACCCGCCTCGCTCAAGGCCACGCTGCGTGGCTACCAGGTCGACGGCTACCAGTGGCTCGGCTCGCTTGAGCATCTGGGCCTCGGCGGTATCTTGGCCGACGATATGGGCCTGGGCAAAACGCTCCAGATGATCGCGCACATTCTGGCGCGCGTGGAAGCGGGGGACACTAAGCCCACGCTTGTGGTGTGCCCTGCGTCGCTTGTGTACAACTGGACCGCCGAGCTGGAGCGCTTTGCGCCCTCGCTCGATGTGTGCGCCATCGTGGGCGCCAAGGCGCAACGTCGCGTGCAAATCGCCGGCGTGGCCGAGCATAACGTGGTCGTGACGTCGTATGACCTTATGCGCCGCGATATCGATGAGTACGCCGAGCAGGACTTTGCCCGCGTGGTACTCGATGAGGCCCAGTACATTAAAAACCCGCTCACGCAGGTGGCGCGCGCTGCCAAGCGCCTGCCGGCCGGCGTGCGCTTTGCCTTGACGGGCACGCCCATCGAAAACCGCTTGTCCGAGCTCTGGAGCATCTTCGACTTTTTGATGCCGGGCCTGCTTGGCACGCGTGAATTGTTTGCAAAGCGCTTCGAAAGCCCGGTCGAGCATGCCGAGGGCGACAGCGCCGCTCGCCTGCAGGCGCTCGTGTCGCCGTTTGTGCTGCGCCGCGTAAAGGAAGACGTGGTGGCAGACCTGCCCGAGAAGATCGAGGATACGGTCATGGCGCAGCTCACCGGCGAGCAGCGCAAGCTCTACCTGGCCAACCAGGACCGCATCGCCCAACAGGTGCAGCACCGCGAGTCATCCGAGTTTAAGAAAGACAAGCTCAAGGTGCTCGCCGAGCTCACCAAGCTGCGCCAGATCTGCTGCGACCCGCGTCTGCACTACGAGGATTACAAGGCGGGGAGCGCCAAACTCGATACGTGCATGGAGCTCGTGCACGGCGCACTCGACGGCGGGCATCGCATCCTGCTGTTCAGCCAGTTTACGGGTATGCTCGATATCATCGGTAAGCGCTTGGCCAAGGAGGACATCGCCTTCCTTAAGCTCACGGGCGCTTCGTCTAAGGAGAGCCGCGCCAAGATGGTCGCGCAGTTCCAAGCGGGCGAGGTTCCGATCTTTTTGATTTCGCTCAAGGCGGGCGGCGTGGGCCTGAACCTGACGGCGGCCGACGTGGTCATTCACTACGACCCGTGGTGGAACGTGGCGGCGCAGGACCAAGCAACTGATCGTGCACACCGTATTGGTCAGCAACATACCGTGACCGTGTACAAGCTCATCGCCAAGGACACGATCGAGGAACGCATTATGCAGATGCAGGAGTCCAAACGCGACCTGGTCAACAGCGTGCTCGGCGGCGACGGCATCTCGTCGGCGCTGTTCACGCGCGAGGATGTTCTGGCGCTGCTGGGCGGCGACGGTCGCTAGCCGCGCACGGGGTGGGACTGCTGGAGCGGGCAGGACGGTCGACGCATTTTGGCTCGACCGCTTGCCTAATCCGTTATGTGTTCATTTGCAATGCCGTGGATGGTTTGTCTGCCTTTGGGCATAAGAACCATCAAGAACATTGGCACATCAGCAAAGGAGAACATCATGGCGAAATTCTTTAAGGACCCCGACGGCAAGCTCATCGCCGCCCTTGGCGACGACGTTGCGACCCCTGCCGGTTGCACGGAACTGACTGCAAACACTGAGGACGCGGCGCACGAGAAGCACGTGCCTGTTGTCGAGACCGAGCGTGACGGTCACGTGATTCGCGCACGCGTTGGCTCGGTCGAGCACCCCAGCCTGCCCGAGCACTACATTGAGTGGATCGCCCTTGAGGCCGAGGGCCGCTTAGAGGTTCATTACCTTGAACCCGGCATGAAACCCGCGACGTTTTTCGCGGGCGGCTCCAAGACCGGTACCGTCTATGCCTACTGCAACCTGCACGGGCTGTGGTCCGCGACATTCTAGGAGCGCGCCCCCGCTCGGGGTATCATAGCTAGCATATGCACATGCAAGCGCCGACTGCATTATGCGGCCGGCGCTTTTACTACGATTTCGATGGTTTACGACGGAAAGGGCTGGGCCATGAAGCTCGCGCTTGCACAGATCGATATGCGCCTGGGTGATATTGAGGGCATTTGCGGCCGCATCGAGGACCAGGCTCGTCTGGCCCACGAGCGCGGGGCGCGCGTGCTGTGCGTTCCGGCTCCGCTCTTTATGGGCGCCATGCCCGGTGGCCTGGTGGGCGCTGCCGACTTTGAGCACGGCGTGCTTGCCGGTTTGACTGGTGTCGCCGAGCGTATCCAGGAGCTTGACATGATCTGCATCGTGCCCGCGGCGGTTTCGTTTGAGGGCCAGCCGCTGCTCGACTACATGATGCTCAAGGACGGTCATGTGGTGCCGGCGCGTTCGAGCATTGCCCTGCAGCGTGGCGAGAACAACGACACACGTTGGGCGCCGCCGGTGTTCGACGTGGACGGCGTGCGCATCGCCGTGATTTTTGACTTGGACCGCGAACTCGAGATGCTGCCGACCGGTGTTGACCTCATTGCGTATTTCCAATTCAACGCGTTTGACATGACCGACCGCGAGACTGCCGCCATTGCTGCCGTTCGCAGCGGCGCCTACCGCAAGATCGCATCCAAGCGCAGCGTGTGGTTTGCCTGCATGGCGCCGGTCGGTGCCTATGACGAGTCGGTGTATACCGGCGGTTCGTTTGTGCTCGACGACTGCGGTCGCGTGGTGGCCCAGGCGCCGTGCTTTGAGGAGAGCCTGCTGGTTCAGGAGATTCAGCGCGGCGTGATGCTCGATGCCTTGGAAGACCACGAGCTGCCCGAGTTTCGTTCCGAGGAGTGGCTGTGGCGGGCGCTGGTGCTCGCCGTGCGCGACAACGCCCGCGCCCGCGGTGCGTCGCGTGCTGTTGTGGCACTCGAGGGTGACTTGCCGTCGTCTTTGCTGGCGGCGCTGGCCGTCGACGCTCTGGGCCCGCGCAATGTGATTGGCCTGGTGCTGGGGCGCAACCGTATCTTTACGCCAGCGCAGGAAGAGGCCGAGGCTGCCCGCTGTGCCGCCGTCCGCGCCATTGCCGAGCGTTTGCACATTCGCACCGTCGAGCGCGATGCACCGGATGCGGCGCGTGTGCTCGATCGCGACGTGTCGGCGGGCGATGCTGAGCGCCTGCGTTCGCGCACGCTGGGCCTCATGCTGGAGGACACAGCGCTCGAGCTGGGTGCGATGGCGCTGAGCCCGCTGTCCAAAACCGAGTACGCGCTGGCGGCGCCGGCGCTTTGCGGCGGCTACCAGGGCGACTTTGCGCCCTTTGGCGATGTGTACCTGTCGACGCTTGAGTTTGTGGCGCGTGTGCGCAATCGCACGTCTGCCGTGGTGCCCCAAGAGCTCGTGACGCTCAACGCGGTGGAAGATTGTATGGAGCGCGTGCTGGCGCAAGCGCTTTCGACGCTCGACGGTCCGGTCGATATGCTCGACCGCGCGGCACAGCTGCTCGGCGGGCTTGAGCCGGGTGAGGTCGATGGCGCGCTCGAGGCGCACGTGGACCGTAATCGATTTTTCGACGATATCCCGATGGCCACTGGCAAACCTGAGGCCTGCTCGCTGCTGCTGATGCTCGTTCGACAGGGTGAGGCTGCCCGCCGCATGTTGCCGACGGCACCGATCGTCTCGGCACGTTCGTTTGCCGAGCGCTCCTGGCCGTACATGCTCGCGTGGTCCGACCTGGGGCTTAACGGCAAGGAGCGTATGACGGTCGATTCGCTGGCGCGCGCCGAGGTGCGCCGTTTTGCTGACGAGGATACGAGCGAGCGCGTGCGAAACGAGATGATGGGCGTGCTGGGCGAGCTACTGGGTATTTCGCCCGAACAAATGGAGGAGCTGCGCTCTGAAGACGGTCAGCGTCGTTTGCACGAGGGAATGAAAAAGTTTGAGGGCGAGGTTCAGGACGCCATCGATAAGATGATGGGCGGTCAGGGCGGACCGCAGAGCGGGCCCCAGGGCACGCCGATGCCGCAGCCGCCGGTGGATCCGAGGCAGTTCCCCTTTTTCTCGCAAAATTAACTATGGGATAGGATTCGCTTCCAACCCTGACATTTCAACTAAGCATCTTGGCCCCGTTGTGTTATTCTAGAACAGACGTTCGTGAATGATGTGCGGGGCCTTGCCTTGTGCTGTGCTGGTGACGAGGGGAGGTCGGCTTGGTTATCTTGGGCATTGACCCCGGTTTGGCTCATACGGGTTGGGGGATTATCGAGGAGCGGCGTGGCGAGGTTCGTTGCCGTGCCTATGGCTGCATCGAGACCAGTGCCGGAAGTCCGCTCGCGGTTCGCCTGTCGCATATCGCCCATGACCTTAAGGATGTCGTTGAGCGTTATCGACCCGACACGGCTGCTGTCGAGAGCATTTACTTTGGTGCTAACGTTCGCTCGGCAATTCCTACGGCGCATGCCCGCGGGGCTGCACTCGTGGCGCTGTCGGAATGCGCGCTCGAGATTGGCGAGTACACGCCCATGCAGATCAAACAGGCTGTGGTGGGCACTGGCGCCGCGGACAAGCGGCAGGTCGCCTACATGGTACGCACACTCACACAGCTCGATCACGACCCGCATCCCGACCATGCCGCCGATGCCCTGGCCTGCGCCATCTGCCACGTAAACCTCAGCCGCACCCGCGCCCTCACCGGTGGCGAGTTCTATCAACAGAGAGGAACCGGATACTGATGATTTCCCAGCTCCACGGAACGCTTGTCGAGGCCACGATGAGCTCTGCTGTCGTCGATGTGTCGGGCGTTGGCTTTGAGCTCGGCATCTCGGGCAGCACTGCGGCCACGTTGCCGACGCCCGGCGGCGAGGTCCGCCTCTACACGCGTATGCAGGTGCGCGAGGATGCCATGACACTTTTCGGTTTTTCCTCAAAGGATGAGCGCACGATGTTCGACCGGCTCGTGTCCGTCTCGGGCGTTGGCCCGCGCTTGGCGCTCGCCGTGCTTTCCACCTATACCGTGGGGCAGCTGTATTCGTTGGTGATGGCCGAGGACGACAAGGGCATGGCCAAGGTACCCGGTGTGGGCAAAAAGACAGCTCAGCGCCTGATCCTGGAACTCAAGAGCACCTTTGCCAAGGACAAGGGCTTTGTCCCGGTCGACGTGATTCCCGGCCAGGTTGCGATGCCCGTGCCCGCTGCTGCTCCCTCGGCCATCGATGATGCCCGTGCGGCGCTCCTTTCCATGGGCTTTAGCCCGCAGGAGACCGATGTTGCCCTGAGCGGGTATGATGGGCAGAATATGCGTGTCGAGGATCTGCTCGGCGCGGCGCTTAAGCGACTTGGAATGGATGCGTGATGTGGGAAGCCGATGACTCTCAGGACCTGTGGGCGACGCCCGGCAACTCGCCGGCGGCATCCATGGCGCACGGCGAGCGCATGGTGGGCTCGGAGCTGACGGCCGAGGACCTCGATGTCGACCGCACTTTGCGCCCCCAGCGCCTGGACGATTACTGTGGCCAAGAGCACATCAAGCAGAGCCTGCGCGTGTTGATCGAAGCGGCGCAGAACCGTGGCGAGACGCTCGACCACGTGATTTTCTCGGGTCCTCCGGGCCTGGGCAAGACCACGCTGGCCACCGTTATCGCCAACGAGCTGGGCGCTCAGATCAAGACCACGAGTGGCCCTGCCATCGCGCGCACGGGCGACCTGGCGGCCATCCTTACTAACTTGCAGCCGGGTGATGTGCTGTTTATCGACGAGATCCACCGCCTTAACCGTTCGGTCGAGGAGGTCCTGTACCCCGCGATGGAGGACTTTGCCCTCGATATCGTGATTGGCAAGGGCCCGGCGGCGCGCTCGATTCGGCTGGATATTCCCAAGTTTACGCTGGTAGCGGCAACGACCCGCTCAGGCATGTTGACCGGCCCGTTGCGCGACCGCTTTGGCATTTCATATCGCCTGGATTACTACACGGTCGAGGAGCTCGCGCAGATTGTGACGCGCTCGGCGACTATCCTGGGCGTAACGATCGACCATCCCAGTGCACTCGAGATCGGCTCGCGTTCGCGCGGCACGCCACGTCTTGCCAACCGCCTTCTCAAACGCGTGCGCGATTACGCACAGGTGCGCGGCAACGGCCCCATCGAGCTCGATATCTGCCGCAAGGCGCTCGAGTTCTTCGAGATCGACGAGCTCGGTCTGGACTGGATGGATATTCGCATTTTGGAGACGCTCGCCAAGACGTTCTCCGGTCGTGCCGTGGGACTTACGACCCTTGCCAGCGCGGTGGGCGAGGACCCGGGCACGCTCGAGGATGTCTATGAGCCCTATTTGCTGCAGTGCGGATTGATGATTCGTACGCCGCAGGGCCGTCAGGCAACCCTCCGCACCTTTGAGCACCTGGGGATTGAACCTACCGTTTAGGGCGTTTTGTTTTGGCGGGCTGTTGGACTATCGCTGGGCATCGGGTAAACATATCGCCGTTCATCGGTTATGGGCGTTTTACTATTGCGCGCCCGTGCTATGCTGAATTGGTCTTTTTCTCATTCGGTAACGAAAGGACCGCCCATGCCTACTGACATCGAAATCGCACGTTCTGTCACGCCGCTGCCTATTACCGAGGTGGCCAAGAACGCCGGCGTCGACGTTAAGCACCTTATTCCGTACGGCTTCGACAAGGCTAAGGTCGACTATTCACTGCTCAACGAGCCGACTGATCACCAGGCCAAGCTCGTCCTCGTGACCGCTATCAACCCAACGCCTGCGGGCGAGGGCAAGACCACCACGACCATCGGTCTGGCCGACGGCCTGCGTCGTCGCGGCGTCAAGAGTGCCGTGGCCCTGCGCGAGCCTTCGCTCGGCCCCGTCTTTGGCGTGAAGGGCGGTGCTGCCGGCGGCGGTTGGGCTCAGGTCATCCCCATGGAGGATATCAACCTGCACTTTACCGGCGACTTCCACGCTATCGGTGCTGCCAACAACCTGCTGGCCGCCATGCTTGATAACCACATCCAGCAGGGCAATCAGCTCGGTATTGACGTTAAGCGCATCACTTGGAAGCGCGTCGTCGATATGAACGACCGTCAGCTGCGCCACGTTATCGACGGCATTGGCGGTAAGGCCCAGGGCGTGCCGCGCGAGGACGGCTTCGATATCACCGTCGCCTCCGAGGTCATGGCAATCCTGTGCCTGTCTACGAGCATCAGCGACCTCAAGGAACGCTTGGGTGAGATCGTCGTTGGCTACAGCTTTGCCGGCGAGCCCGTCCGTGCCCGCGACCTTAAGGCCCAGGGTGCCATGGCCGCGTTGCTTAAGGACGCGCTCAAGCCCAACCTGGTGCAAACGCTCGAGGGCACGCCCGCGTTTGTCCACGGCGGTCCCTTCGCCAACATTGCCCACGGCTGCAACTCTATCATGGCCACGCGTATGGCGATGCGCTTTGGCGATGTCGCCATTACCGAGGCCGGCTTCGGTGCCGATCTGGGTGCCGAGAAGTTCCTCGACATCAAGTGCCGCATGACGGGCGTTCGCCCCAGCGCTGTCGTGGTCGTCGCTACTGCCCGCGCGCTTAAGTACAACGGCGGTGTCGCCAAGGCCGACCTCAACGAGGAGAACCTCGAGGCTCTCAAGGCCGGCATGCCCAATCTGCTGCGCCACGTCGACAACATTCAGAATGTCTACGGTCTGCCCTGCGTGGTCGCTATCAACCGCTTCCCGACGGACACCGAGGCCGAGCTTGCGCTCATCGAGTCCGAGTGCCAGAAGCTCGGTGTCAACGTTAAGCTGTCCGAGGTCTGGGCCAAGGGCGGCGAGGGCGCGCTCGAGCTGGCCGATGAGGTCATGCGTCTGATTGAGCAGCCGAGCGAGCTCAAGTTTGCCTATGAGGACGGCGCCGATGTGGCCGACGCCCTCGAGGCTGTTGCCATCAAGGTTTACCGCGCCGACGGCGTTGACTTTACGCCGGCCGCCAAGCGTCAGCTTGCCGAGCTGCGCGAGAACGGCTTTGGCAACCTGCCGGTATGCGTGGCCAAGACGCAGTACAGCTTTAGCGACAACGCCAAGGCCCTGGGCGCTCCCGAGAACTTCCGCATCACGGTGCGCGAGCTCAAGGTTTCCGCCGGCGCCCACTTTGTGGTCGCGCTGACCGGCAGTGTTCTGACCATGCCGGGCCTGCCCAAGGTCCCCGCGGCCGAGAATATCGACGTCGACAACGACGGCAACATCACCGGCCTGTTCTAAGCCCGCTGCTCATAGCCGCTTGCCCGCCCCGTCGTGCCTACCAAGGCCCGGCGGGGCTTTTTTGATCCTTAGACCCGCGCACGTCTTGTAGATACCGACGGACTCTGCCCATCATAGGCTTTTGCGCGGGTAGAATGCATGAATAACTTGAGGCTCACGCGCGACGGAAAGGAATCGTTGCATGGATCAGGACAAGACAACCGTGATGGGCGGCTACGGTTCCGCGCAGGCTGGCGATAGCGCCGATGCGACCCGCGTTGTTTCCAACCCCGGTTATACCGACCCCGCCGCGACGCAGCCTTCTGCCGAGCCCACCCGGGTTATGGACTATGGCGACACGGCGCAGGATTCTTACGCTACATCTTCGCAAGGCCCCTATGGCAACGCAGCTCCGGATCCGTTTGATTACGCACCGCAGGATTCTTATGCTGCCTCGACGCCGAATCCCTATGATGGCCTGCCGCAGAATCCCATTCCGCAGCCTCAGCAGACGACGTATATGCCTCGCACGGCACAGCCTCGCTGCGAGTCGCGCGAGCCGTATCGCGAGTACCCCAAGTCGATTCCGCAATATGGCGAGGACGAGGAGAAGAGGCCGTCGCGTTCGTCGAGCGTGATCAAGAAGATCCTCATCGTACTGGCGACCTTCTTTGCGCTGTCGATTGTGTTTGCCATCGTGTCGGGCATGCTCAACAAGCGGGGGAGTTCAACGGCCGATGCCACTGCCGAGCAAACCGAGTCCGCCTCGTCTAGCACCGTCGATCTGAGCGATATCCCGGGGCAGTACTGGTCCAACGCCAAGAAGATCCTCAAGTCGCGCGGCGCCGATCTTTCGAATGCCGTGGTCCTGACTGATGATGGCTCAACGCCCATCGTCGATGCCAACTGGGTCGTTACTTCTGCCTACTATAACGACAACGGCAACCTCGAAATTCAACTCACGCACAAGAACAGTTCGGGCAACTCGTCCGACGGCCAAAGCGGTACCGACAGCTCGAGCTCCAATACGCTGGAGGACTTGAGCAACAAGGCGCAGGAGTTGGGAGACAAGGCGCAAGAGCTGGGCGATACGGCACAAAATCTGGGCGATACCGCGCAGAACTTGGGCGGCATGGCGACGGATGCCTGGAACGCCCTGCAAAACGGCATCTCGGGCGCGCAGGGAAACTAGCTGTTAAGTGGGCTACAGCTGCTCGGCCGGACGGTCGGGCGAGCTGAAGCCCGAGTCAAATGTGACGACGCACGAGGCATCGGGCCGGCGCTCGTGCACGATGCGCGTGACGAGCTCCAGCAGCTCCTCGTCGGATATGTCAAAGCCGTCGGGACGCACCAGGTCAAACGAAACGAACCCGTCGTGCTCGTGCAGGTCATGGATGGAGAGCGTGGGGTCGATTTGCGCTATGCCGCGCTTGACCCAGCCACGCAGGTCGTCGCCGGTGGTGGCGATGGGGTCGCAGTGCAGCGTGATACCGATGCCCATCTGCCGTTTGATATCGTGCTCGATGGTGTCCAGGATCTCGTGATGTTCAAACGCATCGCCCTCGCCGGGCATTTCCACGTGCGCACTGGCAAATTGCCGACCGGGGCCGTAGTCGTGCACCATGAGGTCGTGCGTGCCTAGGACCTGCGGATACGACATGATCTTGTCGCGGATTGCCTGGACGAGCTTGGGGTCGGGCGCTTGCCCCAACAGCGGGCTGATGGCGTCGCGCACCAGGCCCATACCGCTGATGCAGATGAAGATGCCCACGCCCAGGCCTGCCCAGCCATCGAGGTCAAAGCTGGTCGTCTGCGAAATAAGCGCTGCGGCCAGGACCGAGGCCGAGGCAATGACGTCGTTTTTGGAATCCTGCGCCGTGGCGATAAGCGTCTCGGAATCGATGCGGTTGCCCAGCGTGCGGTTGAACGCCGCCATCCAAAACTTGACGAGCATGGACAGGATAAGGGCTGCCATGGAGAGCGCCGAATACGCGGTGGGGGAGGGCTTGATGATCTTGGTGACCGACTCCAGGATCAGGTTGATGCCGACGGCGCAAACGAGAACGGCGACAAACAAGCCGGCGAGGTACTCGTAGCGGCCGTGACCATAAGGGTGCCCCTCGTCGGCCGGGCGGCTGGCAAGGCGGAATCCGAGCAGGCTCACGATGTTGCTCGAGGCATCGGAAAGGTTGTTGAAGGCATCGGCGATAAGCGAGACGGAGCCCGCGAGCAGGCCAGCTATGCCCTTGGCCAGGCACAGCGTGATGTTGAGGCCGATGCAGATGAGGCTTGCGGCAAAGCCCGCGTTGGTGCGGCAGGAGGTATCGACCGGCTCGCTTTCGCTGCCGGGAACAAGCGTATGTACCAGCCGATTTACAAATAGCATGGCGTATCTCCTCGCATTCTTATTAAGGGGATAGTGTAGCTCGCACAGACGCAACGTGTACCGATGCTCAGAAAATGCAGCAATGGTCTGCCGGCGCTAACGGGCGCGAGGCGGGGGGGGGGACGACTGCCCGCGCGCCTTCGAGTTCACTGCGCCTTCCCGTCCGACCGAGTGTCCCATTTTGGGCCACATGGGTATGGGCACGCGTCGATTTGCTCGACATACTTAATGTCGACAGCCCTGTGCAAAGGAGGACGTTTCCATGGACGAGATGTTTGCCATTAAATGCCAAAACTGCGGCGGCCCCATGTATTCGCACCAGGCAAAGCGCAGCTTTGAGTGCGCCTATTGCGAAACGGTTATTCCGTGGCAAGCGGACGCCGGAGAGCCCAAGAGCGCCCTGGGTATCCGTCATACGCCGCTGACGGTGGTTGACGGGCTGCTTAAGCTCACCCATGTGTCGCAGCTCGAGCGCCCGGTGGACCCCGACTGGTATTTCTTCAATTCGCACTGGCGCAATCAGTCGGTTCTGGAGCATCTGCTGTGGGAAGATCGAGGAACGGCGCAAGAGTTCCAAGATGCCACGCACGTGAGCATCCCGTGCCCCTTCTGCGGTGCATCCTTTGAGGGCGAGTCGACCCAGCGCGTGTTTGAGTGCCCGTCGTGCGGCAACAAGATTGGCGTGGCCGACCTGCTCAAGCCCGGTACGTTTAGCAAACGCCTGACCATGGGCGTGGGTGCCGAATACGTTCCCGAACAGGGCGTCCCCTGTGAGATATCGCCGCAGCAGGCGCGTGCCAACGCGCTGCAGCTGGTGCGTCAGTATCCCGATGCCTTTGCCGGGCATGACGTGGAAGACGCGATTCAAAATGACATGATGCTCTTCTACTTCCCCATGGCGCTCGCGGACCTGCGCATGATGGCGTCCTTCCCGGGCAAGGGCCTGAGCAAGGAGACCCTGGTGTACTACGAGGTTCTCGACTGGGCGTATCCGCGGGCAAACTACCTGGATGTTCGCCTTATGGGCATTTTGGAGCCGTGGGACTTTGGCAAGGTGGGGCCGTTCGATCCCGCTATGCAGGAAGGCGACTTCCGCGTCGTTTCCGTCGATGCGTCCACCAAGGACCAGGTGGTTATTGATAAGCTGGCGCTCGACGTTGCAGGCAACGATGCCGAGGCGACCCTGGGGCTCAATAAAAAGAGCATCCGTGCCTGGGCGCGCAAGACCCGCAAGCATAAGGACGGCCTGGTGATGGTGCCGGTCTACTTTATCGATCGCCCGGCGTCGGACAGCCGCGACGGCGAGCAGGTGCGCATTGCCGTAAACGGCCAGACGGGTCGCGCGGCCGCGGTGGTGTTTGGCGACAAGCGCGAAACGCATATCGTGGCGCCGCTCAGCTCGAGCCTGCATCTGTCCGGTGAGAGCACCGTGCACGCCACGCCCGTCGAGGTCAAATATGTTAAGTCACCCTTTCTGTACCAGATCGTGCGCCGTGGAGGCGGCGAGCAGCCGCGACAGGTGGCGGCCGCAGCCGAGGGTTCCTACCGAGAGGAGAAGCCCAAACGCCGCGGCCTGCTGGGTGCGCTATTTGGGAAGTAGGGGAGTAGTGCTGGGGTGTTGGGCTGCATCACAAGGCCATTAGATGAATTTAAAAGTGCTGGGAACGTGCTAACATTGCCGATAGCCTTAATCTTGTAGAAGCGGAGGCCGGATTATGGGTTTTGCGGATCAGCAGCTTCAGATTCAGGTGCCGTATTCTCCTGACGACACGTTTAATGCCTTGAAGGCAGCTATGGAAAAGCTGCCTAAAGTAAAAGTTGATAGCGCATCGCCCACAACAAGAACAGTTGCAGCTGAGATTGGTATGAGCCTTTGGTCCTGGGGTGAAAATATCAGTATTTCGGTTGTTCCAGTTGAAGGCGGATCTGGCGTTACTGTCAACTCATCATCTAAGGTCAGGACAAACGTATTAAACGGGGGCAAAAATGCAAAGAATATTGCCGAGATAGTCGATGCCCTATCGAAGGAGCTCGAGCAGTATCCGCAGGTTTCACAGACTATTGAGACGCTGGCGGATAGTGGTGATGTAGTTGCAAGGCTTGAGAGACTTGCAACGCTGCGTGATAGTGGAGTACTTACCGAGGAAGAGTTTGCCGCAGAAAAGGAAAAAACCTTTCGTAACTAGACACGATGGCTGGATTTGTATTCTGCTATTGAACTTGTTTAAGCCAGGCTGAAAACGTCGTGTGGAATAAAAGTGCGCAGTATCCTCGCCTTATACAACAATAGAGACCTCTTTCGGGCGCCCTGCCTTTGGAGTGTCGGCGAGTCGTGCCTCGATGGAAGCTTTGGACACCATGCGCTTGGTGCCATCCTTCCATGAATCCAACAGTCCAGCATTTATCAGTTGCGATACTCTTGCCGAGCTAACGCCAAGCATGCGCGCGGCATCCGCTGCGGTGACGGCGGGGATATCGTTGAGTTCGCGGCTGACGGCTACGGCGATAATCTTGCCGCCGTGTCGCGGCTCATGTCCGAAGTCCGGCGCAGGCAGGTCGACGCCGCCCATTAGGTGGTCATCGACCATGCATGCGAGAAAATCAGCGGCGCTTTCGACAGCGTCGTTTAGGTCGGAGCCAAACGTTCCTCCTCCGCCCAGCGAGCCACATGGCACGGCATCGACCATGCCGTCCGAATCAAAGAACTCAAATTCCCATACGTAAACCATGTAAGACCTCCTCTAAAAAGCGATGCGAAATGTGATGAGGATGAGCTATCGAAGTCCTGCCTGCCTTAGGATTCTTTTGGCAATTTGATCCTCAATCTCTCGGTGGCGTTTCACGAGCACGAGTTTATCTCCTTTGACGAACTTCTCGTGATTAGTGCCTCCTTTCGAGATGAAGCCGGCTTCTTCGAGGATGCGGATCAATTCGCGTCTCTGCATCTTAGCCTCTTTCAATAACTATATATTAGCACTTTCTAAGGGTTTAAGACTTAAATCTTAGATATTACTAACCCTTTGTTTTGTGGTGCCATCTTTGGATAACGGCTTATATTCCTTGTTGTATTAGTTTATTTGCTCGTGCGGACACGATTTTGGTGCTCTGCGCACGACCGCGAAAAGGGTTTGCGGCGACTAAAATGTGACCATAGAGGCAGTTTTAGCGAACCCCACGGGAGTGACGCGTATGGACAACAACACGCTGCTATTCCAGGACAAAGGTTCGGGTAGGTATAAAGACGTCAAGATCTACCCTAACCGCATTGAGGTACTCAAGAAGGGCACTTTTGGCGGCAAGCACACCGAGATTGTTTATCTTAAGGACATTACGGGCGTCAATAGAATCAAAGGCCGCGATGTTTTTCTGCGCAATCGTCTGTTGACCGCTTGCGTCTTTAGCCTGAGCAGCCGTGCGAAGGCCCAGGAGTTTGTTAACGCGCTGAACATGGTGATGTAGCCGATAGCGGCGTTCGGACCAAGGTAAAAATCGGGGGCACAGAACGGTGTTCTGCGCCCCCGATTGAGTCGATGTGTCTAAAAGGCCGGCTTGCCTATTCGACAACGTCCTCGTTGTTTTCACCGTCACTGGCAAGCATTGCCGCGCCGGCGACCGTTGTCGCCACGGCGGCAGCGGCGAGCCCGGCGGCGATGCCAGAGCCGTCGCCTGTGTCGGCGAGTTTTCCGCCCGAGCCCTTGCCCTTGTTGCCCTTGCCGTTCTTGTCGGCGCTGTCCGCGTTGGCGCCAGTGCCGGTGCCGGCGCCGCCTGCACTGCCCGAGGCCGCTACGGTAAAGCTTACGGCTCCATCGCTGGCGAGTGTGTAGTTTTGTGCCGCGTCGCCCAAGAGGCCGTTCACGCGCACCCAGTACGTTCCTGCGGCAAATGTTTCGCCCTCGGCCATTGCCGCGCCCGGAGCGCCGTTTGCATCGTGCACAAACTCGAGCTGGGCCGTGCAGGCATCGGTTTCGAGCTTGCCCTTGAGTGATGCCGCAATCTTGGCGCGCACGTCTTCGCCGGCCTTAAGGCCTTCGAGTCCCTCAAAATGGGGCGTCAGCGCGCGTGGATTGATATCGATGGGCACGGAGCCCCGCAGCTCCGTAACGGTCTCGTTGCCCAAGGCGTCGACATCCACGTATTCGATGGCAAACGCGCTGCCAGAAGCGGCCACGTTGAGTACGTTGCTGCTGTCGACAAGGCGGAAATGGCCCTCGCCAACGGTCTTGCCATCTTGGAGCGAGGCATCGCTCAGCGAGTCTCCATACGTCATGTGCATGCGGTCCGGGAGGCAGCATGAAACTGTTGGCTTGTGCTTCGCGTCGTAATTTCGTTGGTAGATGCTCCGGGCCAGTGCCGAATCGACAAAGTCGGACGCGATAATGCCAACGTGCTTGAGGCAATCTGACTTTGTTTTATCGCTGCCGCTGGGATTGATGTACTGGCTCTTGTACAGATGCTCGTTGACCACTCGCGCCGCGGTAAAAGGATTGCTTCCTTGTTTGTAATTCGTGCAACTGGTGTAGTTGATAGACCAGCAGCGTTCCAGGACTTGCACCTTGGCGTCATCATTGTCCTCGACGTCCACCTTGTTGCGCGTGAGATTGGTCGTCTCTCGCAGCGCCATATCGACCCAGCTAATCTTGTCGGTTCCGGTGCATTCAAAATGGTCCTGGGCGTATACCTTGGTGCAATAGGGCTCTTTGTCGCCCGCATTGCCCGTAGTCTCAAAGCCTCGCGCGTCTTGGACGAGGCACATCGACTGCCCGGAATGCGCCTTGATTTTGTCGTCCCATTGGGTGAGATCGAGGCCCCACGTGTGGCTGCTTACGCTGTTGCCGGCGAGTACAAATCGACGCAGCAGGACGATCTTTCCGCGCACCTCGTTCAGTGTGGGGATTCGGCTCGACGTGTAGAACAGATCGGGATTATCGTGCATAACCTTGGCGAAAGCCGTCGTAACGCTTTCGTCGGTAGCCTCGTCGTTGCCTCGTGACGCAAGCATGATGAGCGCTTCTGACGGGTTTTCGTTCAAAAATGTTTTGAAGTAACCGATGACATCGGAGAGATGCATAAAGCCCCCGTCTTTTTTGAGCAGGTAGCATCTTCCATGGTCGATACCGGGGTCGCCGTTCTCGTCGTTCCTTCCGAGTCGGATATCAAAATAGCGAATGCCTTCGAGCAACTGCGTCGGGATGTAATCCTGCTGGCACTTTGCTTGTGAGGATTGGGGCTCGGTGTCGTTGTCCACGCTGCAGGTGCCCGAATCATGCGTGCCCGGGATACTCAGCTCGTCGAGGTACTTGTTGTCGTCGACGTATTTCATCCAGCATGGTCCGTCGACGTAGCTGCTATACGTGGTCCAGTCGATACTTCTAACTGTGGTATTGATCTTGCCCATGTCGTAACCGATAAGTTCGAGCTCCCACGGAATGCTCTTACTCTTATGGCAGATCTTATTGTTGTCCTGGTCTTTGCCGTCCGATTCTATTGCCAGGTACTTAATGTCTTTTTTCTCGGTTTCTTTCTCGACCGTGCGGTCTCGAATGATATAGGTTCCGTTTGATTGACGTTCGAACGCAAAAGCGCGGCTGGGCTTGTTGTCATACTCGCCGCCCCATACGTGGATGACCTTTCCATCTTTGTCCGAGTCGTCGTCGACCGACCAAATGCTGTAGCCCGTCTTTTTATGCTCTTCGAAATTGAGCAAGGTGCGGATAGCATACCAGTTTGTATCGTCATTCTTGGTCGTTACGTTCTCAAGGATGAGCTTGCTGGACGTGCCGTCGTTAAACAAATGGCAGACGTTGCCGCGAACGTTGCCGTCTTGGTTGACGCTCGCGGTGCGAAGATAGCCCGCGGGGCGAAGGCGAATGACGAAATTGTCGAGGCTGTCCGACGCTGTGACAGCGTCGTCTGCAAATGCCGCGCGCACGGGAAGGCCCAATCCCGCGGTTTCGGGCAGGCTTGCAAATGGCGACAATGCCGCAAGTCCTAGGCTCAACGTAAACGCTCGGCGACTGATGGCGTGATGTTCGGTCATAACTTCTCCATTCGCAGAGTGCGGTTATGCGATAGTTTTGGTCACTATACTGCTCAGATGTTTAAAGATGCTGGTTTAATTGCCTGCGCGGCACAATAAATCGGCGGGCGGACGTGTTGGGGCGTTTGTCGTTTTCGTACTGTTGCTACATTTGGAGCGGTTCCGGCGTCCGGCATCCTCGCGTTCGTTGGCTACAGGCATAAGAAAGGGAGGGTCGGTTTACCGGCCCTCCCTGGGTACGAAGCGCTGGGGTACCGTCGCTTGTTTGCACTGCGCCCGTGTTTCCCGCTGCGCTCGCCAGTCGCTTAACGCTTGATCTCGATATCGTCGAGCTTGACGTCCATGGCCTCGGTCTTGGCCTCGGCGATGTCGTCGGCAAACTCCAGAGACTTCATCATGGTCTCGACGGCGTCCTTGTGCTCCTCGACGTTGTCGATACGCACATACACACTGCCGCCGTCAACGTCGGTGAAGTATTCGGTCGTTACGCCGCCCGAGTGCGTGAAGTAGGCACTGCGCCAGGTCTTGCCGTTGTACTTAACGGGATCGCTCTCGGTCCATCCAGAGTTGGCCTTCCACTTTGCCTCGTAGTCGAACAACTCATCGGCGTTCTTGTCAGGATCGAAGACGGGGATGAAGCGGTCGCTGGCGTGCTCGCTCTCGGTGAACTTAAACTGGGCCCTGTCGGCGGTGTCGTCTGCGACGTCGGTGATCTCGACGCCCTCGGGAACCTCGACCTTAAACCAAATGAAGTCGGTCCTCATATCCACGGCGGGCTTTTCTGCTCCGCCGCCACCGCCACTTCCGGTAGCGCCGCCGCTGCCACCGCAGCCCACCAGGGCAACTGCGGCAAAGAGGCTTATGCAGAGGGTGAGAATCGCAAAGGCCTTCTTTTTCATGGTCGTGTCCTCCTCGATCTGTAATCGTCCATGGATTACCTGCCTTTACTGTACGCGTGGACGGCTCCTTCGGGTGGGCCATGTGTCCCATTCTGAGGGCCGGATTTGCGCCGTTAAGTGGCAATATGCACGGGTCCAAAAGAGGGGAGGGCCGGTGCTGTCGGCTCTCCCCGGGGTGAGGTGCCCGTTGATTTAATGGGGCGCGCGTGCGTGGGCGTTGCCCCAACAGGTTCCTTGTTTATAGATATGCCTCAGTTTTTGACGTCCGGAAGTCTCGAAAGGTGGGCCATGTGTCCCATGTTTGCGTTGGCATGGTCTATCGTGTGCCATAGAAATCCGCGATGGCCAGGTACGCTGACGCTCATGTACTTATGGGCTAGACTTAGCACCATTATGTGATCGATGCGGTCGGTCGGTGGTTGCCACCCGACCGATGTATATGACTTGAAGGTGCGTGCGTATGAGCCAAGAGATGATGGACAAGACCTGCCGCGGGTTTGCCGAGGCGCTTGCCGCGCGCGAGCCGGTTCCCGGCGGTGGCAGCGCGAGCGCCTTTGTGGGCGCGCTGGGCGCCTCGCTGTGCGGAATGGTTGCCCGCTACGGTGCGACCAATCCCGCGCTTGCTGATCGTGCGGATGACCTGGCGCGCGCGTTTGCTCAGGCTGATGAGCTGTCCCAGGAGCTTGTCGAGTTGGTTGCCGAGGACGTTCGTGCCTACGGGCAGGTGTCCGCGGCGTACGGTATTCCGCGTGACGATCCGGCTCGAGCGACCGCGATTCAGGATGCGCTACATGTGGCCGCTATGCCGCCGTATCGCATTATGGATGCCTGCGGGCGTGCGCTGGCGCTGCTCGAGGACATGGCCGACAAGGGCTCGCGTCAGCTGCTGTCCGATGTGGCGTGCGGCGCCGTGTTCTGCCGTGCTGCTATGCAGGGCGCGAGTTTGACGCTCTTTGCGAACACCACGTCTATGAAGGATCGCGCTCGTGCTGAGGAGCTCGAGACGGCGTGTGATGAGTTGCTCGACACATGGTTGCCGCGCGCCGATGCGCTGGCGCGTCGCGCCTCCGACGCTGCAAGGAAGAGAGGATAGCCATGGCTGAACTGCTGAAGGGTGCTCCCGTTGCTCGCGCTTTGACTGAGGAACTTGCTGCTCGCTGCGCAGCCCTGCGCGAGCGGGGCGTTGTTCCGACGTTGGCTATCGTGCGTGTAGGTGAACGCGAGGACGACCTATCCTACGAGCGCGGTGCGCTCAAGCGCTGCGAAAAAGTGGGGATTGAGGCTCGTCGCGTTTTGCTTTCTGCCGATGTTTCGCAGGACGAGCTGTTGACGGCCATCGAGGACATAAATGCCGACTCGGCTGTTCATGGCTGTTTGATGTTCCGCCCGCTGCCCGCTGGACTTGACGAGGATGCGGTTGCCGCGGCGCTCGATCCCGCCAAGGATGTTGACTCCATGACGCCGGCCTCGCTGCTTACCACGCTTTCGGGTCGTGGCGAGGGCTTTGCTCCCTGCACGGCCGAGGCCGTGTTGGCGTTGCTGGACCATTACAGTGTTGAGCTGGATGGGGCCAAGGTTGCGGTCGTCGGTCGGTCTCTGGTGATTGGTCGTCCCGTTGCCGCCATGCTTACGGCTCGCAATGCCACGGTGACGATGTGCCATACGCATACACGCGATCTTGCTGCCGAGTGCCGTTCTGCCGATATCGTTGTTGCGGCCGTTGGACGCGCGAGCACGATTGGCGCGGATGCCGTTCGCGAGGGCCAGACGATCATTGATGTTGGCATTAACTGGGACGAGGCCGCTGGCAAGCTGGTCGGGGACATCGATTTTGATGCTGCGGAGCCGGTCGTTAACGCCATCACGCCCGTGCCGGGCGGCGTGGGGGCTGTGACCACCGCGATTCTCGCCAAACACGTGATTGAGGCGGCGGAGCGCGCATCGAAATAGGCGTTTTGGGCTGTTTGAGGGGGTTAGCTATATACCACGTGGTCAAACAATGCCAAATATGAGTACTGTTGCCAAGATAGTCACATATGTCTTACGTCTTTTTGGCTTCCTAACGGTATCCATTATCGTTAGGAAGCCTATTTTATTGAACTTATGGGGAATAACGTTGTCTTACTTTTGGGCAAATGGGGATTTTCGGCACTCGTTACAGGGAAATTTGCTGCCACTAAATTGGTGACAGTACTCATATTTGGCATTTTTGACCACGGGGGCTGCCGAGGCCGTGGTTTCGCCCTTTCTGCGCCGAAGCGATACACTGTTGTCGTTTGATTTCTTCGCTCAAGGAGGATGCGCATGCCGTGCACAACGATTCTGGTCGGTAAGAACGCAAGCTACGACGGGTCGACCCTGGTCGCCCGCAACGAGGACTCGTCCAACGGGGTGTTTGAGCCCAAGCGTATGCGCGTGGTGCATCCCGACGAGCAGCCGCGCGTCTACATGAGCGTCCTGAGTCACCTGACCGTTGAACTGCCCGATAACCCCATGCGCTACACGAGCGTCCCCGATGTTGTCCCGGGCCACGGCATCTGGGCCGAGGCCGGTTTCAACGAGCTCAATGTGGGCATGTCCGCAACCGAGACGCTCACCACCAACGAGCGCGTCCGCGGCGCCGACCCACTCGTGGACTACGTGCCCGCCAAGGGCAACGAGGGTGAGGACGGCTATGTGCCGGCGCAACCTGGTGGCCTGGGCGAGGAGGACATGGTGACCCTGGTGCTGCCGTATGCCAAGTCCGCCCGCGACGGCGTTCGTATCCTGGGCGACCTGCTCGAGCGCTACGGCACCTACGAGAACAACGGCATCGCCTTTAGCGACGTGGACGAGATCTGGTGGCTCGAGACCATCGGCGGTCACCACTGGATTGCCAAGCGTGTGCCCGATGACGCCTATGTGACCATGCCCAACCAACTGGGTATCGACAGCTTTGACCTGGATGACGCCGAGGGCGCCCAGGCCGACCACATGTGCTCCGCCGACCTGCGCGCCTGGATGGGCGAGTGGCATCTGGACCTGACGCTGGGCGTCGAGGGTGACGGTCCGGCGGCGGTCTTTAACCCACGCGACGCCTTTGGCTCGCACAGCGACAGCGACCACGTCTACAACACGCCGCGCGCCTGGTACATGCAGCGCTGCCTCAACCCCAGCGACGTGTGGGATGGCCCCGACGCCGACTACACGCCCGAGAGCGACGACATCCCCTGGAGCCGTGTGCCCGAGCGCAAGGTGACCATCGAGGACATTAAGTACGTGCTTTCGAGCCACTACCAGGGTACGGAGTACGACTGCTACGGCAGCAAGGGCACGCCCGCCACGCGCGGCGCCTATCGCCCCATCGGCATCAACCGCAACAGCCAGCTCGCCGTGTTGCAACTACGCCCCTATGCGCAGCCGGCGTATCGCGCCGTGCAGTGGATGGCCTTTGGTTCCAACTCGTTTAACGCGCTGGTTCCGCTGTACGCCAACGTCGAGACCATGCCCGAGTACTATGCCGACACGCAGGCTCGCGTAACGTCCGAAAACTTCTACTGGGCCAACCGCCTGATCGGTGCCCTGGCCGACGTCCGTTTCCATGAGTGCGGTCGCGCGGTCGAGGATTATCAGGAGAAGGTCGGTGGCATGGGCCACAAACAGATCCATGACGTCGACGCCGCCGTAGCCACCCTGCCCGAGGCCGAGGTGTCTGCCGAGCTTGCCCGCGCCAACGAGGAGTTTGCCGAGCGCGTGCGGGTGGAGACCGACGCCCTGTTGGGCAAGGTACTCTACACCACGAGCTGCGCCATGAAGAACTCTTTCGCGATGAACGACAACGAGAGGTAGGGATTTCCCGTCGATCGAATAGCGCTGAAACGCTTTGTCGCTTTCGCTCAATCTTGGGTACAAGAACGCCAATGCAGTTGTTTGTGATTGGAGACAACCATGGTTATGAAACTCGATCAGCTTGTTAACGGCGCCATCAACGTGGGCTTTGGCGCCGCCGCCGTTGCCGTCGAGGGCAGCAAGAAGGTTCTTGACGACCTTAATACCAAGGGTGAGCAGGTGCGCAAGGACGCCGGCGCCCCCGATATCGCCCGCAGTGTGTCCGACATGTTCGAGCAGGCCGGCGGCACCATCTCCAATCTGACCGAGCGCCTGGGCATGCAGGGCGAGACCGCGGCCCAGCGCGTGCTCGACGAGCTCATCCTTGCTCGCGTCCGCGTTATGACCGCGTCCGAGCGCACGGCCTTCCTGGCCCATGTGCGCGATATCGTCGATTCGGTCGAGGACAACGTGACCTCGGTGCCCGTCGAGTCCGTTGAGCCCGACGATGCGAAGGATACCGAAGAGGCCGAGTAGCAGCGCAGATGGCAGATTCCACCACCGATTACAACAAACTAGATCCCCTGGGTGACGAGGCGGCGGTTGTCGATGAGGTCGACGCTGCCGTCTCGGGCGCTCGCAAGAAGCCACGCGCTGTCGATATGGTGCCCGAGGAGCCCGACGCGATGGCACCGGACGAGGAATACCAGCTCACGCCGGCGGGTCGTCGCGAACGCATTGGGCAGATTGTTCGCCTGGTCAAAAAGTACCGCGTGTGGGATAACCTCACGCCGGTTCGTTTGCGCCGCCTGCTCGAGGAACTCGGCCCTATGTTCGTCAAGATGGGGCAGATTCTGGCCAACCGGTCCGAGATTCTGCCGCAACGCTTTTGCGACGAGCTGCGTCGTCTGCGCTCCGACGTGGAGCCGGTGCCGTACGAGGTAGTGCTTCGCTGTCTGGAGGAAGAATACGGCCTGCGCCTGGGGGAGATGTTCGATGCGATCGATCCCAATCCGCTTGGTAGCGCATCGCTCGCGCAGGTGCACCGCGCTCGTCTGGTGACGGGCGAGGATGTGGCCGTCAAGGTGCAGCGCCCCGGTGCGCAGCAGGTTATGGCGCAGGACATCGATATCATCCGCTCGGTGGTGCGTATCGTTTCCAAGTTCGTCAACACCGATCAATTCGTTGACCTGCACGGCGTGGTCGAGGAGCTGTGGACCTCGTTTCGCGAGGAGACCAACTTTTTGGCCGAGGCCAAAAACCTCAACGACTTCTACGAGTTCCATAAGAGCGTTCATGGCGTGACGTGCCCTAAATCCTATCTGGACCTGTGCACCGAACACGTGGTGGTTATGGACTACGTCGACGGCATTTCGATCGCCGATCCTGAACGCTTGGTGGCCGAGGGCTATGACTTGGAAAAGATCGGTGCCGCGATTGTCGAGGACTACTCGTCGCAGGTGCTTGATGACGGCTTTTTCCATGCCGACCCGCATGCGGGAAACATCATTCTCAAGGACGGCATCGTTTACTTTATCGACTTGGGCATGGTCGGGCGTATGTCGAGCCACGACCGTGGCATCGTCAAGGACATGATTTTCGCCGTGGCCGAGGGTGACGTGCCCAAGCTCAAGGATTCGCTCATGCGCTTCGCCGTGACGCGTGGCGACTCGGCCGAGCTCGATCATTCAGCGTTTTTGTCCGATTTGGACTTTATCGTGGCTGACTTTGCGGGCCTTGACCTTAAGGACCTAGATATCGGCGAGTTTTTGACCTCGCTGTTAAACCTCGCGCGCAAAAATGACGTTGAGCTGCCGAGCGTGGTGACGATGTTCGCCCGCGGCATGGTGACGCTCGAGGGCCTGCTGACCGAGTACATGCCCGACGTCAACATGATCCAGATCATTCAGGCACACATCAAAAACGAGAAGAGCACCTATGCGCGCGTGCGCGATATGAGTCGCGACTTTGCGGCGAGCAGTTATCGCGCGGCGAAGGGCTCACTCGAGGCGGCTGAGTATCTGGGCCTGGCTTCGCGTATGCTCACACGCGGCCAGCTTAAGGTGAACACGCAGATCATGAGCAGCGATAAGGCGCTGCGACAGCTGGGTGGGATTATCGACCGCATGTCGATGGCTATCGTTATCGCCGGTCTGTTTATCGGTTCGTCGGTGGTGTACTACGCGCGCATCGAGCCGGTTGTGTTTGGTATCCCGGTCATTGGCTTTATGGGCTACGTGAGCGCGCTGGTGCTGGCACTTATGCTGGGCCGCAATATCTGGCTCAACAGCCACGGCGGCAAGCACTAGAGTCTGCGACCGTCACCGCATTTTCCTATCGCAAACAATAGCTTTTACCTTGGGCTTCGCCTGCGTGCGAGGCCCTTTTGCGTGATAGCATATTGACGGTATTAATCGATGGCCTAGATGGTGGTGCGGAGACGCACGAATGCGCGGTTTTCCTGCGCGTTTGGGAGAATCGGGGTGCAAGTCCCCGGCTGTACCAGTAACCGTAATTCCTCTTGGCTCGGGATGCTCGCGTCGCAGATCGGACGACGTGCCCGAGCCGTTAAGGTTAAGTCGGATCGCCTCCCGTCTTGCATGCGGCTGCGGCTTTTGCCGCCGGTGTGCATAGGGCTCTGGAGGGAAGGGGGTCCCCGATGGGGGAACTCGAGCGCAACATGCGCGATGACGTGGGGCAGTCTCAAGGCAACGCTCCAAGTACAGACAGTAGGAGACAAATGGATATGTTTGAGGACAAGCGTGAGCGCGCCTCGTTGCATCGCCGTGGCGCGATTGCACGCGGTGTAGCCAAGCGCGGCCTGGTGGCATTCCTGGCCTTCGCGATGGCCTTTGGCACCACACCGGCTCAGCTGTGGGCCGAGGGCGCCGAGGGCATTGCCGAGGCTGTGGCTCAGGCTGCGACGCCGGGCGAGGACGCAGCGCTTGCGGGCGGTACCGCTGAGCAGAGCGGCGCCGAGGTTTCGGATTCCGAGGGCGCGCCTGCAGCTAGTGCAGCCATAACAGAGGCAACAACTGGCGACGAAGGCTCGGTGACGGGGGAGAGCCCTGCCACGAGCGAGCAGTCTTCGACGGCGTCCGCTGGCCAAGCGGGACCTGCCGCCGCGACTGCCGTCCGGACAGAGAACCCGACAGAAACCGGCGATGTCGCCAAGAAGCAGGTTGAGGTCTCGTTCTCGATTATCGGCACCGATGCTGACGGCAAGGCTCAGACCTGGGTGGCACCTGCGCAGCTCAAGCTCGACGAGGGCGCGACGGCTGCGGATGCCTTCATTAAGCTGCAGGAGAAGACGGGCTTCAAGGCGAAGTACGAACCGAACACGGCATACGGTTTCTACCTCGAAAGCATCACATCTCCGAGCGATGGTCGCACGCTTGCCTACGATCCGACGACTTATGCCTTCTGGCAGCTGTTCGTCGACGGCGCGTCTTCCTCGGTTGGCGCGAGCAGCGTCAAGCTCACCCAGGGGCAGAAGATTGAGTTTGCCTATACGGCTGGTAGCTCGTCCCCTGTCGTTAAGGACCAGGTTGCCGCAAATGTGACCGTCATTGGTCGCGATGCCCAGGGCAAGTCTCAGACTTGGGTCGATAACGCGCAGTATGTGGTGACGTCCGGCTCGAGCGCACTTGACCTTACGAAGGTCGCGCTCGAGGCGAATGATATTGACGCCGTTGCTGCGGGCTCCTTCATTCTGAGCCTTAAGTACAACGGTGTTGAGCTGGGTACGCCCCAAGATTATTCGACCTATTGGCAGCTGTTTATCAACGGCAAGTCGAGTGACTATACGGCGGACAATGTCACCATCCATGCCGGCGATACCGTTACGTGGTTCTACGGTGGCTGGGGCGACCAGTTGCCGTCCGATTCTGTCCATGCTTCTGTTCAGGTTCTCGGTAAGGACAAGGACGGCAAGCAGCAGGTTTGGGCTTCGACGGGTCAGACGAGTCTCAAGGCGGGCTCTACTGCCAAGGATCTCCTTGAGCAGACCGGCCTTAAGCTCGATGCTAGCGAATCGTCTTGGGGCTGGTTCCTCAACGGTATTACTTCGCCGTTCGACAGTAAGTCCTATGGCTGGGATGCTGCGACCAATAGCTATTGGCGCTTCTACGTAAATGGCAAGTTCGCCGACGCTGGCGCCGGTGTCTACAAGCTCCAGGAGGGTGACGCCGTCACCTTTATGTATGGTGCTGACGCCGATGCCCTCCCCGGTCAGGTGCTTGGATCCGCCGATGTTATCGGTCCCGATGTCAACGGGAACAATACGCGTTGGGGCACGGCAAGCAATGTTTCTCTGCCCGAAGGCTCCACGGCCCAGAACCTTATTGAGGCAGTTCTGAAGGCCAAGGGCGTTGCGTACAACGGCTCCCAGAGTGGTGAGTACTGGTTCCTGAATTCCATTACTTCGCCGTTCGATCACAAGCCGTATGGTTGGGATGCTGCGACCAATAAATACTGGCATCTGTATATCAACGGAGAGCCCTCCTTACTCTGCGCCAATCAGATTACGCTCAAGAGCGGCGATAAGGTCACGCTTGCCTATACCACCGATAATTCGCCCATGCCCGATCCCGACAAGATTGTCGTGGATCCGAGCGCGACGACTCCTGATTGGGATGCCGAGTGGGCCGGCTACGGCAACAGTGGCAACGGTTCGACCGTAACGGATGCCAAGACGCCTGCGCAGGCCGCCGGTCTTAAGTGGGCCTTCGATTGGAAGGCCGAGTCTGGTCAGCAGTATGCCAACTGCAGCGAGCCTGTCATTGCTAACGGCTTTGTGTACATCGCGACCGAGAACGAGCTCATTAAGATCGATTCGTCCACGGGCAAAAAGGTTGCCTCTGCGCCGCTTGCCTCCAAGGTGAGCTATACCTCTCGTCCGATCTATACCAATGGCCTTATCATCGTTCCGCTCAACGGCGGTGCGGTCCAGGCGATTACTGCAGACAAGCTGATCTGCAAGTGGCTGACGCCTGGTTTGACGGACTTGACGCAGAGCTCCTGCACCGTCGTTTCGGACGGCGAGTACGTCTATGTAGGCTCGGTCGATATTTCGTATGACGAGAATTACAACGCGACCTACGGCAACGGCTCCTTTGCGCGCATTAAGATTGCCACGGGCGAAGTTTCTTGGCAGAACATCGACCCTGCCGAGGGCTATTACTGGACTGGTGCGGCTTTGACGGATAAGTATGCCATCGTTCCTACGAGCGCAGGTACGCTTAAGTGCATTGATAAGGCAACGGGTGATGTCGTTTCGACCATGAAGCTCGGCGCCCTTGCGAACGCTGACTGCGTCGCCGATCCGTCCAATGGCTCGACCTTCTATCAGATGACGCACGACGGAAAGCTCCATGTGATTTCGCTTTCGGCGAAGGGCGTGCTGAGTGAACAGAAGACGGTTGATCTGGGCCTTACGAATAATCTGAGCGCCCCTGCGGTGTCTGGTGACAATCTGATTGTCGGCGGACAGACGGCTACTGGCTCTGCTCTGGTTCTCTATAACCTGAAGACGGGTAAGACCACGATGGTCGCTGCTGCCGACGGCAAGGCGCTGCCGGCTGGCCTCAACGGTATTGCTGCTACTCCGCTGGTGAGTGTTCAGGGCGGCAAGACCTATGTGTACTTCACCGTTAACAGCGCGGATAGCAAGGATTACGTCAACTACTCTGCTGGTGGTGGCGTGTATCGCTATACGCTCGGCGATGCAGAGGCGACGCAGATTTATGATGCGGCTGGCCATTACCAGTACTGTGACTCTCCGGTCATTGCCGATGCTTCTGGCAATCTCTACTACATTAATGATTCGGGCACGCTGTTTAAACTTGGAGCTGTCGAGTCTTGGACGGTTGCCTTTAACTCCAACGGCGGGTCTGCTTGCGACACTAAGTTTGTTGCTACGGCCGATGGCAAGCTGGTCAAGCCGGCCGATCCGACGCGCGATGGCTACACTTTCGGCGGTTGGTATACCGATGAGGCTTGCACGCAGGCGTATGACTTTAGCACGCCGGTGACGGCCGATCTGACGCTGTATGCCAAGTGGACCAAGAATGCCGTTAACCCTGGCGGTAATGGCGGCGCAGGTTCGAATGGCGGCGGCGGTTCTGGTACCGGTACTGGTTCCGGCACTGGCGCTGGCACTGGCACGGGTTCCGGCTCCGGCTCGAAGGGCGGCGCTGTCGCCCCGGGTCATAAGCCGACGACCAAGACGACGGTGTCGACCAAGACCGAGACCAAGGACAACAAGTCCGACAAGAAGGATGAGAAGAAGTCTGACAAGAAGGACAACAAGTCCGACAAGAAGTCCGATTCCAAGTCCGATACGGGTGCTGCTTCCACGGCCACTGCTAAGAAGTCCTCTAGTGCTTCCGAGCAGGAGACTGGCACCAACCCGCTCGCCATTGTTGGCGTTGCCGCCGGTGTCATCGGTCTCGCGCTCATCGCCGTCTTCGTGCTGACCAAGCGCGGCAAGGGTGACGGTAATGCCCGATAAGCCCAAGGAGACCAGCGGGCAACAGCCCGACTCCTCGTTTATCCAGCTCGATGATCCAAAGCAAAAGGGCGCCGCTTCGGCGGCGTCCGCCTCTCGTCGCAAGGCGCTCCTTGGCGTTCTTGCTGCCGCGTGCACCATTCTGATCGTCGTCTCGCTGGGTTTCGTCCATCCTTCCACAAGCGGTGCCTGGTCCATCGACTGGATCATTCAGACCGTGACGGGGGAGAGCGTCGTCACCAAGGACACCAAGGCGTCTGGCTCGACTACGACTTCGGGAGAGGCCAGTTCCAAGGATTCCAAGTCATCGAATGACGCAAAAGACGAGTCTAAGGGTTCGAACGACGGCAAGGACGATTCCGAGTCTTCAAACAAGGAATCGGACAAAAACTCGGATAGCAAGAAGTCCGAGGACCGGGGCGGCAAGAAGTCTGGCGATAAATCCGCTGCCCAAAATACGGGAGCCGGTGATACTTCCAATGCGTCTGGCGGTGCTTCTTCGGGCGGTGGCCAGTCGTCTGATGGAGCCTCATCCTCTAATGGTGGAAACGCCTCCTCGGGCAGTCAGGGCGGCTCGCAGGAGTCCAACTACGTTACGGTGACGGTTTCGGTCACATCGAGCGCTGTGGGCAATCCCGTGTCCTCTGGTGGCACCTTTACCTTTAACGAAGGCGCCACCGTTTACGATGCCCTGTGCGCGCTGGGCCTTTCTGTCAACGCACACGGCTCATCGTACGGCACGTATGTTTCTGCGATTGGTGGTTTGGCCGAGAAACAGTACGGCGGCACGAGCGGCTGGATGTACTCCGTCAACGGCACAACGCCCATGACGGCCTGCAGTAACTACGTTCTCTCCAATGGCGATAACGTCGTTTGGTATTACGTAACGGGCTAGAGGCCTCGACATAGCGCGCCAGACGGGCGGTTCGGACCAACATCCGGACCGCCCGTTTTTCGTGCGAATGGGACTGGGTCGCCGGGTCTCTCGGCAAACAAAAAACCGGTTGGAACGGGAATTCCAACCGGTTATACATTCAAGCAAATAGTGAATCGACTATGACCGTGCGCCCTCGAGGAAGAAGCGGCGGCTGAAGTAGTTGTACCAGGTGACGAGGAACGTGGCGATGGCCTTCATGGCTTGGTAGCCGATGCTCAAAAACGTGACGCCCACAAACATATACAGGTCGTTGAGGCCCAGACCGATCACCGACAGGATGGTGAAGATCGTGAACTCGCGCTTGCGGCTCATGCCCTCGCGATGGTCGAACACGTACTTCATGCTGAGCCAGTAGTTGACCACGACGGACGTGATAAACGAAACCGTGGTGCTCATCAAAAAGTCGAGGTGGAACAGCTCGACGAGCGCAATGAGCATGCCCCAGTCGATGCCAAAGGAGATAAGACCCACGACAGCAAACTTGAGGAACTGCTTGGTATGAGGTTGTGCCAGCGCCTTGCGCACGTAATCACATCCAATGCGTTGATGAATCGAGCAGAGGATACTTTAGAGCTTTTACAAGGGAAACGTAAGGTCTTTGCCAAGAACTATATGAACTCGCCAAATTTTCAAGAGCTAATCCGCAAACGTTGAAAATATGCCCGTAAACGAGCGGCACCCACGGACGATACTGCGCTGAGTGCACGTCGTCCGTGGGTGCCGTAATGCTGCAGGGGTTTCGAGCTATTTTGTCTCGTCGCCCTCCAGGAAGATTTTTCGGGTCACAAAGTTGTAGACCATGACAAGCGCGGTGGCGCAGATCTTGGCGATATTGGCCTCGAGTCCCAGGCCGGCGTTGAGCGCCAGCACGATGCCGTCGTTGAGCACCAAACCGATCACGGACAGCACGACAAAGATGATGAACTCGCGGCGGCGGCTCATGCCTTCCTTGTGCGCAAACACGTACTTCATGCTTGCGAGGTAGTTAAAGATGAGTGAGATGATAAAGCCGCTGGTGTTGGCGATTAGGATGTTAAGGCCCAGACCGTAGTGGAGCAGATTCATAATGCCAAAGTCGATAACCGTGGCAATGACACCGACGACGCCAAATTTCATGATCTGCGCAAGGAGCTTTTGCATGGTACCTGCCTTAAGCTGGCGCCAAAGCGCCGCGGGGATGACAAACTCAGCAAGTTTAGCCAATCCCCGCGGGTGGTGCTAGGCGCGCTCCTCGATAGCACCGTTTCTATACGCATCGAGCAGCTGACGCAGGTCTTGGATTTGGCTACGGATCTTGGCGCCAGTATCGGTGTCGCTCACCATGCGGCGACGGTCCGCTTGGTCAAAACGGTTGGTCTCGCTTTCGATGTCCACGTTGCGCGTGAGTGCCTCGGCAACCGTCGTAAAGGCCCGGTGCGACTTGAGGCGGCAGCCGCGCGAGCTCGAGATGAGCGTATAGCCGGCGATACCCGTCTTGGGATGGTAAGCGCGGCAGAAGCCGCCATCGATGACCAGCAGCTTGCCCTCGGCGCGGATGGGCTGCTCGCCCTTGGTGGTTTTAACGGGCGTGTGGCCGTTGATGATGTGGCCGGTCGGCGAACATGCCATGGGCGCGACGCCAAACTCGCGCATGATGTCGTCGCAGACCGAGGGCGACTTGGTAAGCGTAAAGTACGGGTCCATCGGCTCGACCCAGGTGCTCTTATCGGCGATATAGGCGCGCTCAAAGGTACGCACCAGGCGTCCGCTGGCGGGTGAATTGAAGCCAATCCACAGGTACCACATCCAGTCGAGGGCATCGCGGTCGCCCACGCGCCACGCGCGGCGGGCGATGTGGTCGCAAAAATCGAGATAATCGCGGCCGGCGTGCCAGGTGCCCAGGCAGTTCATGCTGCTAAAGGTGCCGTCTTCGTTGAGCGGAACGCAGCCGTGGAAGAGCAGGTTGCCGTTGGCGACCTTGTACATCGAGCCGTGGGAATAGAGGAAATCGATATGGCGATGCAGGTGATCGGCGGTGACAAACTCGGACACGAGCTTGTCGATGATGTGCTGCTCCTGAGACGTGAGCGTGTAGGGGTCCGCCGGGTCGACGGTGGGGAAGTCGTTGGTCGTGAGCGGCCACACGCTGCCGTCGGCGAGCGTGACCGTGCCGGTGTCGTGGTCAATCTTGTCGAGCAGCAGGCGGTCTGTCATGTCGAACTCGGGGTGACGCTGGATAATCTGGCCCTCGAGCTTAAAGAGCAGCACGTTGATGGCCTTGATCAGCGGGGTGATGGACTCACCGGCGGTATAGGTGGCATCGGCAAAGGCGACAAGCTCACGCAGCGAGATGCCGTAGTCGTTCTCGAGGATCTCGTAATTGTCGTAACGCAGGTTGTTGCGCAGCACCGTGGCGATGCAGGCGGGCTCACCGGCCGCAGCGCCCATCCACAGCAGGTCGTGGTTGCCCCACTGGATGTCGAGTGAATGGTAGGTGAGCAGACGGTCCATAATCTTGGCCGCGCCGCCGCCGCGGTCGAAGATGTCGCCCACCAGGTGCAGGTGGTCGACGGCCAGGCGCTTGATGAGCGAGGCGAGCGACTCGATAAAGTCGTCGGCGCTGGCGGTCTCCAGGATGGACTCCACGATGCGCTCGTGATAGCGCACGCGATAGTTGTTCTCGTCCGGGTGCGTGTGCAACAACTCGTCGATGATGTAGGCGTAATCGCGCGGGATGGCCTTACGCACTTTGGAGCGCGTGTAGCGGCTTGAAAGCGAACGAGCGACCATGATGAGCTGGTCAAGCATCGTCTTGTACCAGGTTGGCGAGTCCTCGCGCCGGCTGCGGACCAGGTCGATCTTCTCGCGCGGGTAGTAGATGAGCGTACACAGCTCGCCCTTTTCGTCAAAGGAGAGCGTGTCGCCAAAGATCTCGTCGACATGTTCGCGCACGACGCCCGAGCAGTTGTTGAGGATGTGCATAAAGGCTTCGTACTCGCCATGCACGTCGCTCATAAAATGCTCGGTGCCTTTGGGCAGGTTGAGGATGGCCGAGAGATTGATGATCTCGGTAAACGCGGATTGTTCGGTGGGGAACTGTCTCGAAAGCAGGCGCAGATACTTGAAGTCTTGCGGTTTGCGATCGAATGCGACCATGAAACACCTTCCAATGGGGCTGGTAAAACTGATAAACAGCGTCAAACGTTTACCAGTATGCGCCGCTTTTGTTTCGATTTTGCGCCAGCGGCTGAATTGTCGGATGAACGGTTTGGTAAATCGATTTAGTTGAGGTAGATATGGCGGTTGGGTGGAGACGACAGAGGGTGTTTTTTCAGATATTTATGCGTGGGGTCGGTGGAGACGATGGTGGTAAAGATGTTCACTATTTTTGGTTCGATTTGGTAAATAGTGGACATATGTACCGCATGTAGGCTCACTGTGCGATAATTTGCGCAGCAATGAGTAAGGAGCCTCATATGAGTGATTTTGTCCTGACCTGTGAATCCGCCGCCGATCGAACCCGTGAGTTCTTTGCGTCGCGCAATATCCCTGTCGTGTGTTTTCATTACGAGATCGACGATGTTGTCTATACGGACGATCTGTATCAGTCGATTACGCCGGACGAGTTTTTTGCCCAGATTGCCGCGGGCGCCATGCCCAAGACGTCTCAGGTGAGCGTGGGTGAGTACGAGGAGTTTTGGGAGCCGTTTGTTGCCGAGGGTAAAGACGTGCTGCACCTGACGTTGTCGTCGGGTATTTCGGGCACGTATGGATCGGCCTGCGTCGCGGCGCAGATGCTTGCGGATCGCTATCCCGAGGGCGGCAAGGTGCGCGTCATCGATTCGCTGGCGGCGTCTTCGGGCTTTGGCCTGTTGTTGGAATATGCCGCCGATGTGCGCGATAGCGGGGCTTCACTCGACGAGACGGCTGCCTGGATCGAGGAGCACAAGCTCAACCTGCACCACTGGTTCTTCTCGACCGATCTGTCGAGCTACCTGCGCGGCGGTCGCATTTCGGCCGCGAGCGCGATCATCGGCACGGCGCTTAAGATTTGCCCGCTTATGACGGTCGATTGCGAAGGTAAGCTGTCGCCACGTGAGAAGATTCGCACTAAGAAGCGCGCGATTTCCGAGATGGCTAAGACCATGATGGCACACGTACAGGACGGTGCGGATTATTCGGGTAAGTGCATCATGTCGCAGTCGGCGTGCCGCGAGGATGCCGAGGCGGTCGCGGCGCTGATTGAGGAACAGGTTCCGCAGCTTAAAGGCAAGATTGAGATCAATGACATCGGTACTCTGATTGGCTCGCATACCGGACCTGGTACGGTGGCGCTCTTCTTTATGGGCGACAAGCGCGTGGATTAATTTGCCCCATCACGTCGCTGCATGATTGCTCAAACGAAAACGGCCCGCCTCACGTTTGTGGGGCGGGCCAAGATGTTTTGCTAGCGTTTCTTTCCGCGGAAGAAAAAGCCGTGCAGTGACGGCTTGAGGCCGCGGTTGGCGCGATGCTCCTCGACGCGCTCGTGGATCGAAGCAACGCGCTCGATGACTTCGTCGGGAATCGGCACGTCGGGATTCATGTTCTCGACCTGGCTGACCTCGGCGGCGGCTACCTGGTCGATAATGGGCACATCGTCGCGCGAGATGACAGGTGTGGCGTCTTCCTTCATCTTGCGATAACGCTGCATCATGTCGGTCTGTAGCTGCTGGGCCGAAGGCGGCGTCCAGATGATGGCGTTGGCGCCGGCGGCGATGGTCTCGCGAATGCTCTCGGGCGTCTTGCCGCCCGGCGCGATGAGCGGCAGGTTGGGATAGTGCTCGCGCAGCTCGCGTAGGACCTGGGGCGTGTTCTTGCCGGCGGCGATGTTGAGAATCTTGGCGCCGGCGCGCACCTTGGCGTGGGCATCGTCGTCGCAGCGAACGACCGTGGCGATGACGGGGATGTCGGCGATGTTGGTGATGTGCTCTACCATCTCGGCGGTAGCGGGGGAGTTGACCACGCAGCCCGCCGCGCCCTGCATCTCGGAGACGGCTGCCATCTGCACGGAGCGCTTACCGGTCGTAGTTCCGCCGCCCACGCCTACAAAGACCGGGCATTCGGCGACGGTCAGCAGCGCTTGCGTAATGGCGGGCTGCGGCGTGAAAGGGTAGACCGCAAAGACGGCATCGGCGTTGGAGTTGCGGATAACCGCGACGTCGGTGGTGTAAATGAGCGACTTGATGCGTCGGCCGAAGAGCGTAAAGCCGCTGGCCTCCTCGATCTCGTCGGGCATGCGAAGGGCCGCCTTGCGCAAACGCCCGTCGATGGGCAGTGGCTCCATGGGGAGCAGTCCGTTGGGGGTCACGGCTACCTGGGGCTCGGTGAACTCGTCTGCGAGCTCGACCTCGGAGAAATCGACCGAGGCGACGATGTCCTCGTGAACCTCGGCGGGTACATCGATGGGAGCTTGGTCGTTTGCCGCGGCAGGCGTGTCGAAGGAGCTGGTGCCGACGAAGGCGTCGACGCGCTCATTTAGATCGTTGAGGGTATCCATGGAGACTCGATTCTATGTGATGACGGCCGGCGCGATGCAGCCGGAATTGCGAATGCTAAATCGTTTGACGAGTTGATTTTTCCCCGCCGCGCCATCCGTTAGACCGAAGGGCCGGCGAACGTGAAGGAGCTGTGGTGGCGGGGATCGAGGTGCTATCTTGAAAGTCCCGTTTAAAAGAGAGGTGACGCGGTATGGAATTGACAGCAATGTTTGGCTCGATTGGCCTGTGTGTGGGCGCAATCGTTGCCGCCGCGGTCATCTACTTTGTGGTCACGGCCATTAAGGGCAAAAGGGCCGAACGCAAGGAGCGCACGATGCTTAAACAGCATCGCGACCAGCAGGGCAAACGCGCACGGAGATAGCTTGTTGAGTTTTGGATCCGTGCGCTAGCTGCGTTTTCGGATCAGGGCAATGTAGAAGCCCTCAAAGTCGCGGCTAGGCGGAATGGTCAGCGTACCGGGCATACCGTTGGCGACGGCCGAGACATGGCCGGCAGCGATGGCCTCGGTGAGGGCGTTGCACTCGATATGCGGCTCCTCGCCGGCATCCTGGGCGCGACGCGTTTCACTTTCGCTCGGTGTGCCGTCGAGGGGGATAAGCTCGCAATCCATGTGCTTGTCGAGGGCCTCTTGCAGGGCGTCCTCGTTTTCCTGCGGCATGATCGAACAGGTGGAATAGACGAGCGTGCCGCCCGGTTTGAGGGCTCCCGTGGCGCGGTCCAGAAGCGCGCGCTGCGAGCGGGCGCACTTGACGAGCAGCTGCTCGGTCAGGCCGCGTAGGCTTTTCTCGTTGCCGCTGATGACGGTGCCCGTGCCGGTGCAGGGGGCGTCGAGCAGGATGCGGTCAAAGCGGAAGAACTCGTCGAGCTCGCGTGCGTCGATGCGCATGACGGGCACGTTTTTGGCACCCTGGCGATGGAGGTTCGACTCGAGCTTTTCGGCGCGGGGAATGCTCATCTCACAGGCGGTGAGGTGCGCCTGTCCCTGGGTGAGGGCGGCGATCTGCGTCGTCTTGCCGCCGGGGGCTGCGCACATGTCCAGGATGTCCTCGCCTGCCTGGGCGCCCAGGACCAACGGCGGCATCATGGATGACAGGCTCTGCAGGTAGATCTTGCCGTCGCGGTAGATGTCGAGGTCCCACAGATCAGAAACCTGGGCCTCGGGCAGGATAAAGGCGTCTGGGTACCAGGCGACGGGGTTGTGGGCGATTCCGGCGGCATCGAGCGCCGCAGCGATGTCCTCGGCGGTCGCCTTGAGCGTATTGGCGCGCAGCGTGACCGGGCGTGTGGCCGCGGCGCCGAAGCCCTCGATCATGAGCTCGGCATCGGCGGGCGCATAGGCGCCGGCGACCGTGTCGACCATAAAGCGCGGCAGGTCGGCGGCGGAGTGTTGGGCGGCAAGCTGGTCGGAAAGCTCGGTGGCAGCAAACTGCCTAAGCTTGAGCTCGGGCTTAACCTGCTTTTTCTGCTTACGACGACGCGGCTTGGACATCCGTCTTTCCTCCCCATTCCATTACATGTCGAGTGTTTTAGTACTGGCTCTCGTGCTTGCTGAAGAAGTCGAAGCGCGGGGGCAGCGGCTTCACGCGGTGGTCGCCGGGCTTCTCGCCCAGGCTCTCTACGAACTCGTCCGTGGAGGCAAAGATGTTATCCCAGCTAAAGAAGGCGACCGGATCGACGTCGAAGTACTCGCAGATGAGCTCGCAGCCGGCCGGCACGATGCCGTGCATGAGCACGGTCGCCACGCGCAGCTCGGTGAAGGCGTCGACGAGGGCCTGCGTCATCGCGGTATTGGCTTGCTCGCCCTCAAGCTTGTTGGCAGCCTTGGAGGCGTCGCTCCAGCGCTTGTTGGCGGCGCGCAGGTAGTCGTCGCACACAGCGAGCGCGCGGTGCGTCTCGAACTTGTACATGGCCTGCTCAAACGCGAGGGCGGCCTGCTCGGCGGCCTCCACCACGGTGGCCGAGGCGGCGCCGGCGGGGATGCAACCGTTGCGATAGGGGCTCTCGTCGCCCTCCTTGACGGCGACGCCGTAGAAGCAGCTGCGGGCCAGGCGGTTGAAGACGCCGGTCAAAAGGGCGCTTTCCTTAAGGGCCGGATCGATGACGCGCTTGTCGTCGCAGGCGTGCACCTCGTTGCCGTCCTTGTCCTTGCTGGTCACGCGGGTGTCGTATGCCTTGGGGCTAAAGCTCACCGGCTTCTCGGACAGGCCGAGCGACAGCCAGTGCGCGCGCATCTGCTCGCAGGTGTAGTGGTTGAGCAGGTCGTCTGCCGGCGGGGGAGGCGTCTGCGAGGACGAGCTTGCCTTTTTGCCCATGTAGAGCAGGTGGTAGCAGGCGCTGACGGTGCTCTGCGTGAGGTTCCAACCCAGGGCCTCCCACATGGCGGTCTGCGCGATGCAATAGAAGTAGATGTTGTCCTGGCCAATGAACTGGTAGATCTGTGCGTCATCCGAGCACCACCAGTCGCGCCAGTCGAGCGAGCTGTGCTGGTAGGTGGGCGCGGGGACCTGCGTGGAATCGGCGGCGGGCTCGCCCATGAGGGCGGCATCCTGGGCGGCGACGCCCTCGGTCACGCCGGCGGCCTTGGCATCGCGTGCGAGCACGGTGCGCGTATAGCTGATGGGAGCCCACAGGCTCTCGGGCCAGCACCAGCAGGTGACGTCGGAGACGCCATCGACCTCGGGCACCGGAACGCCCCAGTCGATGTTGCCGGTGATGCGGAAGGGTACGAGCGCCTTGCCGCTGCGGAAGCGCACGCCGCCGTTGGCGAGCACCGCGTGGGCATCGTCGCGCTCCTTCCAGCTGGGGAAGGTGACGGTAAAGCTGCTCTTGTTGCCCTCGGGCTCCAGCACGGTGTGCTCGGGAAGCTGATCCTCGACGGCATCGAAGGCCTCGCGGAACTTGTTCTGGATGTAGAGCTGAGCCGGCAGCAGCCACTCTTCCATGGTCTTGGAGACCACGGAGCGAACCTGCGGGTTCTGGGCGAGCTTGGCGGTATAGGTTTTCATAAAGTCGAGGTAGGCCGGCAGGTCGAAGTAGAGGTTGTCGACCGGGCGCAGCTCGGGCACCTCGCCGGTGAGCTGGCTTTTGGGCGCGATGAGCTCCTCGGGCTCAAACTGGTGGCCCAGGTCGCACTCGTCGGCATAAGCCTTCTCAGACTTGCAGCCCTGGATGGGGCAGCGGCCGATCACCTGACGGCCGTTGAGGAACGTGCCGGCCTTGGCATCGTAGAACTGCAGCGTGGAGCGCTTGGAGATGGTGCCCTGCTCGTGCAGGCGCTTGATAATCTCGGCGGTCACCTCGTTGTGAATCTGCGCAGCCGGCTCAAGGCCCGAGCCGCCGTAGATGTCACAGCTGATGTTGTAGTTGTTGAGGGTCGCGGCCTGGCGGGAGTGATTGGACTCGACATACTCGCTGATGGACTTATCGTAGCCTTCGTTCTCCTTGAGCTTGCGGTAACTCTCCATGATGGGCGAGCCATAGCAGTCGGTGCCCGAGGTGAAGATGACGTTCTCGCGGCCCAGACGGTCGCGCAGGAAGCGGGCGAAGAAGTCGGCCGGGACAAAGACGCCGCCAACGTGGCCAAAGTGAAGGCCCTTGTTGCCATAGGGCTCGCCGGCGGTAACGATGGCGCGGCGAGGCCAGCTGGGACGGTCGTTCATGGAGTATTTGGATGCCATGGGACTCCTTCGTATATGGTGAGAGCGCGGCCGGGCGCAAGGCCTGGCGACGCGGTGGTCAATTCGTGCATATCGTTCGACATTATCGCACATGCGGACGGGTACGTGGCAGGGGCGCTATCCTAAGATGCTATGAATGAGATTTCCAACATACATGCGTTTGAAGACGAGGATTTTCTGCACGCCTGCTTTGTGTGGGGGATGGCCGTGCTCGGCGCATTTGCCGTGTGCTTGGTGCCGGTGTTTATGCTGATGGGCGGGCCTGCGGACTTGGATGCGGCTGACGCGGGCGGCTGGACCACGGTCTTGGGCTGGATAGTCGGCTTGGCTGCGGTTTCGGCGGCGTCATTTGCCGTGCACGAGCTGGTGCACGGTGTGTTTTTTAAGCTGCTGGCGCCTGCGGGCGCGCAGGTGACCTTTGGGGCGAATCGCGAGACGGCGATGATCTATGCCTGCGCCGAAGGCGTGGTGTATTCGCGCTGGCGGTACGTGGCAGTTTGCCTGGCGCCGACGGTTGTTGTGACGACAGCGTTTGCCCTGGGGTTTGCGTTCTCGGGCTATCCGCTGCTGTGCTACCTGGCGGCCGGCTTGCATTTGTCGGGCTGTGTGGGCGACTGGTATTACGTGCGGACCATTTTGCGCGACCGCCGCATTGTCGCCTGCGAGGACACGTCCTTCGGCGTGCGCTTTTTCGGGTGAGGAGATGTCGATGAAGCCGTTGTTGTTGCACGCCTGCTGTGCGCCGTGCTCTCTTGAGCCGGTCCGCCTGCTGCGCGAGGAAGGATTTGAGCCCACAATCTGCTGGACAAACCCCAATATTCAGCCGCACGATGAATGGCAGCGGCGTTTGGACGAGCTGCGCCGGTGGTGTGCCGATGGCGACATCGAGCTTATCGAGGCGGGGGAGGACCGGGAGCGCTGGGAGGCCGGCGTGGCCCCGCTGGGCGCCGATCGAGCCCGTCGCTGTCGCGCATGCTATGCCCTGCGTCTGGCCGAGGCGTGCCGTGTGGCCCAGGAGCGCGGGTTTGAGTTTGTGGGCACGACGCTCGCCGTCTCGCCGTATCAGTTGTTCGAAACCTGCAATGATGTGTTGGAGCGTCTGGCTGCCGCCCGCGGTCTCACTCCGGTGATTCGTGATTTTCGTCCGTATTACTCCGAGGCCACGCGTCGTTCGCGCGAGCTGGGCATGTATCGGCAGAACTACTGCGGCTGCCGATTCTCGGCCGTCGAGGCGGCCATGGACCGCGCCCGCATCCGCGACGAGCGCAAAGCCGCCAAAAAGTAGTTCATTTGGGCTGGCAGCCTGCTAGGATGTAGAGCGGACTTTAGCTATATAAGGAGTATCCGACGTGTCTATGCGTACCGATGATTTTGACTACAACCTTCCTGAGGAACTGATCGCCCAGGCTCCAGCCGAGCCGCGCGACTCCTGCCGCCTGCTGGTGGTGGATCGCAAGGGCTCCCAGGCGGGAACGCCGTTGGAGCACGGCGGTACCGTTGAGCACCGCATCTTCCGCGACATCATCGACTATATCGAGCCGGGCGACGTGCTCGTCATCAATCAGACGCGCGTGATGCCGGCCCGTCTGATCGGTCGTAAAACGGGATCGGGCGGCGTGGTCGAGACCCTGCTGCTCAAGCGCCGCGAGGACGTGGATCCGCTGGGCCATGTTTGGGAGTGCTTGGTCAAGCCGGGCAAGCGCCTGAAGCCCGGTGCTCATATTGAGTATCGCGCCGGTGGCGCCCATGCGCCCGAGGGGGCTCCCGTGGTGCTGACGGCCGAGGTTGTCGACTTTGTCACCGATAGCCGCGGCGGCCGCCTGGTACGCTTTGAGCCGGCCGGTTGCAATGCCGCCGGCGAGCCGCGCACGCTCGACGAGGCCATCCATGCTGCCGGCCACGTGCCGCTGCCGCCCTACATTACCGATTACGAGGGCGATCCCGAGAAGTACCAGACCGTCTACGCCATGAAGGAGGAGCACTCGGCCGCTGCTCCCACGGCGGGTCTGCATTTTACTCCCGAGCTCATGGCTGCCATCGAGGCCAAGGGTGCCAAGTTTGCCGCCGTCGAGCTCGAGGTGGGTATCGATACCTTCCGTCTGGTGGAGGAGGACGACCCCGCGCAGCACGTGATGCACACCGAGCGCTACCACGTGTCGCAGGAGGTTGTCGACGCCGTGCATAAGGCGAAGGCCGAGGGGCACCGCGTGATCGCCGTCGGCACCACCGCGGTGCGCTCGCTCGAGAGCGCGTTTGACGCGGACGCGCCGGTGTCCGACCCGGCCGTGACGGCGCGCTATTTTGAGGGCCGTAAGGACGGGGCCGACACGCTCGGCCGCGGCGACATCGTGGTGCGCGAGAACGCCACGACGCAGCTCTACCTTATGCCCGGCTCGACCTATCACGTGGTCGACGCGCTGATCACGAACTTCCACGTGCCGCGCTCCACGCTCATGATGCTCGTAAGCGCGCTTGCCACCCGCGACCAGATCATGGATGCCTACACCGCTGCCATCGAGGAGCGCTACCGCTTCTTCAGCTTTGGCGACGCCATGCTCATCTTGTAGGTTACGGCGTTTTACAAACGCCGTAACCGGTCGACGCTGCGCGGGCCGCATTTGGACAATCTGACGTTCAACTTCAAGGGCGCGACCAGAAGGTCAGCGCCCTTTCGTTTCACGTCACCTTGTCTCAAATGCGGCCCGCTCGCTCATATGACCCAATCCGCTGTCAAGAGCCACAATGGCCCCGCCGACCGATTGCAAGCGGTCGGCGGGGCCTGCCGTTGAACCCGTCCCGGTCCGCCCCCGGCATGTCGTCGACGCCTTCGGCTCAGTCTCATATCCGCGGATACCGCTCCGGCGGCCCGCAATCCTCTCCTTCGGCGGGGCTCCCCAAGTCTGACTACGCGCATGCGGCGGTCGCCGCGCGCACAGCGAGAACGGGGGTGTCCCCGAAGGCTGCCCGGCTCGCCGGGACGGGGGCTATGTCTATTCGGTTGCCTCCCGGCACATCGCGCCGAGGGCCCACAGCCACCTCACGAGCTCGGCGGCGGTGGCGGCGTTCGCCTTCGCCTGGGGCATGCCCCTGGCGAGCATCTCCTCGCGGCGCCGGAGCAGGCGCTCGGAACCCTTCCTCCCGTGCATCCTTACCTCGAGCGGGACGCCGCTGCCCTTGGGCATCAGCTTCGATTGGTGGCTCGCCTGGACGTAGCTCCAGGACCCCTCGACTGCCAACCTCCTGACGAGCGCGTTGCCGGCCCCGCTGATCCCGCCGAGGCGCACGGAGTCCGCGCTCGACCTCTGCTTCGGGGCGAGGCCGAAGTAGGACGTCACCTGCCTGCCGGAGCGGAACCTCGAGAAGTCGCCGACCTCGGACGCGAAGGCGGCGGCGAGCGCGAACCCGCACCCCTTGATCGACTGGAGCGCCTCGACCTCCGCCGAGAGGGGGCCCGCCGCGACGGCGGCCCTGTACTCGGCGAGGAGGTCGTCGCGCGTCTCGGCGGCCGCCTCGACCTCGTTCCTCAGCGCCGCAAGCGCCCGGATGCCGCCGTCGTCGGCGGGCCGAACCTTGTCGAGCCACCTGAGGAAGTCGTACGTCCAGTACCTCCGGGGGTTTCCGGCCGGCGTCGTGCCGCCGTAGGCGTAGCCGCGGCGGGCCAGGAACGCCAGGAGCCGCTGCCTCGCCGCCGCGAGCCTCGCGGTCGCCGCGTCGTGGGCCCCGGCGAGGTCCCTGAGCCCCTCGATCTCGGGGGACGGCACCCATACCGGGGAGATATCGTGCGACAGTATCGCCTTGTGTTAGCGCTACTGTAAAAACAACCAATTTCGCCATCGCACTTTAGCCGATTCCGCCAACGCAATTTCCCCAATCACGCCAACGCATTTTCACCATTTCCACCAACGCCGGGGCTTACGCTTCGACC
>NZ_JBBNLU010000014.1:0-53529 GCF_040092335.1 Collinsella sp. CLA-ER-H8
GGTCGAAGCGTAAGCCCCGGCGTTGGTGGAAATGGTGAAAATGCGTTGGCGTGATTGGGGAAATTGCGTTGGCGGAATCGGCTAAAGTGCGATGGCGAAATTGGTTGTTTTTACAGTAGCGCTAACAAGGACGAGCACGGCGGCGAGCGGCTTTCTAATCATCTGCCCTCCCGTCCTCGAAGCGGCAGAACCAGGCCAGAAGGACGGCGGCGGCTGCCAGGGCGAGCACGAGGCCAGCGAGCGCAGTCGTGAGGAGAGGGCCCGCCGCGCGTGCGGCGTCGATGAAGGCCTCCACCCCGAGCGACCCTAGGCGCGCGGGCCAGGCGAGCGGCACCCAGCTCAGGGGCGTCGCCAGGGCACCGGTGAGCTCGCCGGTCATGAGGCCGTGCGCAAGTCCGCCCACTGAGAAGAACGCGAGGAGCATTCCCGCCGCGCCGGCGCCGATGGCGGCGTTGCGGCCGAGGCGCAGGGCCACGCCGAGCCCCAGCGCGTAGAGGGGCAGGCTGCCCAGCACGATGCCCGCCCAGGCGGCCGCAAGCGGAGCGGGCCCGAGCGGCAGGCGCCCGGCGGCGGCGAGCACGGCCCCGAACACGCCGAGCGCCACGGCCAGCGCGCCCGCGCCGAGCGCCGCAAGGGCGAGCAGCTTCGCCGCGACGGCGCGCCCGCGCGAGGGGACCGCCGTGAGGTTGGCGAGGCGCCCGGCAGCGCGCTCCTCGTCTACGGCGAGCCCGCAGACGATGGCGGACATGAGCGGCATGAGGGCGCCGAGGAACTGGGCGTAGGCGTCCGCGCCCAGCGCCGGGTCCCATCGGGTAACGGAGAAGTACTCGCCGCAGGCAAGACCGGCTGCCAGGCCGCAGACGAGGTGCGCCGCCGTGAGTGGGGAGCGCGCTAGGCGCAGGGCCTCGGAGAGCAGGGCCCGCGGGAGAGTCATGCGCGGCGTCGGGTCGGGGAGTCGTGTCATGGCCATCACCTCTCCTCGGAGCGTGCGAACCAGGCCGCGCCCGCCGCCGTGAGCGCGGCGAACGCGAGCACACAGACCGCAAGGCCCGCCAGTGTGAGCATGCCGTCCGCCGCGAGCGCCCCGCCGAGCGCCATGTCCGCCGCGAGTGGCTCGCCGCTCGGCAGCACGGGGATGAAGCTCGTGGGGATGACCATGCTCGCCGACGGCGGAAAGAGCTGCGGCAGCGGTATCAGCGACCAGGCGAAACCACCCACGAGCTGCGCGGCGAGCGGGCAGAAGATGCCCGCGAGCATTCCGAGCCGCGCCGTGAGAAAGAGCCCTGCGGGGATCATCCACGCCGCGGTCACCGTGTTGGCGAGCGCGCAAAGGAGCATCGTGAGCGTGCCCGCGGCCGTGAGGCCCTGCGAGGAGAACGCCGAGCCCGCGAGGTAGATGCCGAAGACCACGAGGTTTGAGAGCGTGCAGAGCGCGAGGCACCAGAGCGCCTTGGCCCACCAGGCGCGCCCGAGCGGGAAGCCCAGGCCCAGAAGCCCCCGCATCCGCGTGCGCGCGTCCGCCCGCGCGACGCACGCCACCACGAGCGAGAGAGACACGGGCAGGAAGAGCGCGTACCAGTAGTTCCACGCGCTGAAGATCTGCACGCCTCGGTAGGGCATCGCGCCGAGCAGCGGCATCGGCAGCGCCATGAGCACGGCCAGGCGAACCGGTGCCGCGTGGCGCGACTTCAGGGCCTCGGCGCGCAGGCTCGCGAGCAGGCCGCCTTTCTCGCCCGTCATGCCGCCACCTCCCCGCGCGCTCGTCGCCCCTCCCGGCAGACGCTCATAAAGAGTTCCTCGAGGTCCTGCCCGGGTCGAAGCGCATCCTCGTAGGCGAGGCGCCCCCCGTAGATGATGCCGATGGTGTCCGCCATCTGCTGCACCTCGGAGAGGATGTGGCTCGAGACGATCACCGTCGTACCCGCCGCCGCGAAGCCGCGGATCTGGTCGCGCAGCTCTTCGATGCCGATGGGGTCGAGGCCGTTGGTGGGCTCGTCGAGCACGAGCAGGCGTGGCCGGGCGATTAGCGCCAGCGCGAGCCCCAGGCGCTGCCGCATGCCCATCGAGAAGCGCCCAGCGCGCTTCTTCCCGGTGTCCGCGAGGTCCACGGCGGCGAGCACCTCATCTACGCGGCTCTCGGGAAGGCCCAGCAGCGTGGTGCGCACGCGCAGGTTCTCGCGCGCGGTGAGGTTGGGGTAGAGCGGCGCCTCCTCGATGAGGCTGCCGATTGCGTAGAGGTCCTCGCGGCGCCAGGCGTGCCCGGCAAAGAGGATCTCCCCGGCCGTCGGCCGCAGCATCCCGCAGATCATCTTGAGCGTTGTCGACTTGCCGGCGCCGTTGGGGCCGAGCAGCCCGTACACCTCGCCCTCGCGGATATGAAGGCTCACGTCGGCCACGGCATCCTGCGCCTGGTCGCCGCGGCCGAAGCGCTTGGTGAGCCCGCGCGTCTCGAGCATGTAACCCATGGGTTCGTCCTTTCTCTTCCGGGCGCGCGGGCCGAGTCGCCGTGCCCGCGCGCCTTATCTTTCGGGTTCACCATCCATGGTGGGGCGCGTTTCTAACGAAGCTGTAACGGCCGTTGGGCTCTTTTGGCGCCAGCCCTTCTCGACCCGTACGCCACTCATGGTATGTTTATCGCGATAACAAGGACGGAGGTGCCCGTGGCACGCAATAAGTACCCGGAGGAGACGGTCGAGAAGATTCTCGACGTTGCCGAGCGGCCCTTTGTGGAGCGCGGCTACGAGCACACCACGATGATCTGAAGAGCAATACGCTAAATCGAAAAAGGCAATCGAAGCCGCGCCTGTGGACTTATCGAGGGCCGAGATTCCTGCCCCATCCATCGGCACCCAGCGGAAGGTCGTCGACATCCTCGACCGCTTCGACACCCTAACGAAATCGCTCACCGACGGTAGGATAAACCCCCATGAATATATGAATTGACCTGCTGACTCCAATGAAGATTGGAGGGTAACTGCCAGGGGTGACGGCCCAGCGAGTGTTATTTTGCGAGCTATGCGCATTGAAAGCGACCTTTCGTGGTATAAACTACTTGCCGGAAGCCGCGGCTTTCAGAGTACGGCTTACGTGTACGTTTAACCTCCGTGGGCGACGGGGTGCCGCAAGGCGTAGAATATCGCCCACCTGTAGGGGCCTGCAGCGATGCGGGCCCCGCTTCGTATGAAGGGGGCGTAACCGATGAAGATCGTATCCATCTCCCAGGACTTCTTCGACCTCGTCGAGGGCGACCGCGAGCTCATGCTTAAGCACAATCGCCCCTGCATCGTGGTGGTGAGGCTGCGTTTCCGCGGGAAGCGCAGGGACTTCGCCGTGCCGCTGCGTTCCAACATCGCCCCTAACGTGCCCAAAGACCAGTACTTTGCGTTGCCACCCCGCCCCACGACGCGCCCCGGCTGCCGCCACGGCATCCACTACATCAAGATGTTCCCCATAACCAAGGCCTACCAGCGCCGCTTCAGGACCGAGGGCTCGGCCTACTACGAGACGCTCCAGCGCATCATCGATGGCAACACCAAGCGCATTGTCTCCGAGTGCCAGGCGTACCTCGACCGCTACGAGCGCGAGGGAAGGCCTTGCTTTGCCGTCGACATCGACCGCATCGTGGGGCTGCTGGAGGGCGAGAAGTAGGGCACCTCGGCTCAGTCTTGAGCCATGCGGAGCCGCTCCGCATTTTTGAACGCCGCGTGTGCGTTCCAAATACTTGAGAAACAAGCTGTGAAGTGCGGTGGCGCGCACGTGCCCGTGCATAGCCGTCACCATCAGCGTCTACGCGGCGTCGGCTTCAAGTGGAACTGGCGCCGCTGCTGTATATGGTTTGCCTTGCTGCAAATAGCGATCAATGCCCGCGATGTTTCTGCTTGCGCTTCAACTTTCGCTGCTCGAAGCGCGTCTCCGCCTCATCCGCGCGACGCTGAATTCTTGCTTGAGCCGACTCCCGCTTCATCGCTTCCCGCTGTGCCGCGAGCGTCTGTTGTGCCTTGGTGCTCACCGCGGGCCGTTTAAGGGCTTTCGCTGCCTCGCGGGCGCGCCGCTTGGGGTTCTTCGCGGGCTTGCTTGTTTCAGTGACCTTGTCGCCGAAGAACGAGAGCTTCTCCCATTCGCTTGTAACGAATCGCAGGATCTCCTCATCGGACGGCTCCGCGCCGAAGACGATGCGGGCGACGCCGTACCTTCCGTCCTCGACATGCTCCGCCAGCCCGACCCAGAATTGACCGTCGTGATATACGGTCAGGGTGGACGACACGCTGATCTGCATGGTTGGTTCCTCCTTTATGTAGATGACCATGCAGAGAAGGGACAACCAAGGAGGCAGGTTACTGATGCGGACTAGCGCACGCCCACGACTACCCGACGGGGACTGTGTTTTCATCTCTGGTGGTTGGATTGTAGCACGTGCGAATGCGCCCGGCATCGCTGCTGACATGGTGCTACTGGGATTCGCTCCTTGATGCATCCTTGTGCACATTGCCTTCTCGGTTTCGAAACTTTAGAAATAATCGAGTTTCGAAACCGAGAAGGAGTGGATTATGGCTTGGGTAGACCGCAATGCGTACCGACTCCACCGTGTTGGAGAGGCTGGCCGAGTACATGATGGACAACTCCGGCAACCTCAACTCGCCCAACAACATCGCCAACGTCCTCGACGCCAACAGGGTTCCCACCAACCACGTCACCGTCGGGCGCTATATCTCGTACCTCCGCGACGCTTTCGCCTTCTATGAGGCGAAGCGCTACGACATCAAGGGGAAGAAGTACATCACTAACCGAAGAGGACTCCTCACCGAATTCCCTTGAGATCGGTCGGCATTATCGAGCGTGGGCGTTCTCGTAGATTTCTTTGATCTCTTCCGGCAAATTGTCGGGAATCAGCGCCTTCACTCTATCCTCGTTGCCATCTTGGATCGCCTGCTCGTAGTACCAGCATTTGAACCTCAGCATATCCAGCGCACGGTTCATGTTCGCGATCTCCGACTCCATGTGGGCCTTTCGCTCCTCAAACATGGCCTTGCGCTTGGGATATGTCGATGGGCCCTCCGCGCACCATTCCATGAACAGTCGGATGTCCTTAATCTCCATTCCAGCCTTCTTCAGGCATTCGATGACCCGAAGCGCCTCGAGTTCCGTATCGCCGAATCGGCGAATGCCGGACGTCCGTTCCAATTCCGGGAACAATCCCTGCTTGTCGTAATAGCGCAGCGTGGAAACGGGCAGACCGAACATATCCGCCACCTGTCCGATTGTGTACATGGCCCCTCCGAATAAATCTCGAATTCATTCCTTGACCTAAAGTCAGGTTTAGGTATTACCTTCATTCTCGTCAATACAAATCGGTAGCGCAAGGGGTGGTCCGTAATGGGCAAAACGGTTTTCGCCGGCGGCGTGAACGGCGTAGGCGAAATCGCTGGGCATCCTGCTCTTGAGCAAGCGCGACAAATGGACATGGGAATCTAGGCGGGCCACTTGGCCGCGCGTAAGCAGATTCGTGTCCAGAACCATCGACGGGAGGAAATCGATCATGGCAATTAAGCAGACAGCGGGCAGGGATGCCCTGGGGGACTTCGCTCCCAAATTCGCTCAGCTCAATGACGATGTGCTGTTCGGCGAGGTGTGGAGCCGAGAAGACGGGCTTTCCCTTCGAGACCGCAGCGTGGTGACGGTGGTTGCCCTTATGGCACAGGGGCTGACGGACTCTTCGTTCCGATATCATCTGATGTCCGCAAAGAACAACGGGGTGACCAGGGCTGAGATTGCGGAAATCCTTACGCATGCGGCGTTTTATGCGGGATGGCCCAAGGCGTGGGCGGCCTTTCGCATGGCGAAGGAGGTCTGGGCGGATAGCGATGCCGCTGATGCAAGAGCTAAGCATCAAAACAAAATGGCCTTTCCTATCGGTGCCCCCAACGCCGCATTTGCGAAGTACTTTATCGGGCAAAGCTACCTCGCGCCCCTTTCCACCGAGCAGGTTGGCGTCTACAACGTGACGTTCGAGCCCGGCTGCCGCAACAACTGGCACATCCATCACGCCAAAAACGGTGGGGGACAGATTCTCGTCTGCGTGGCTGGTCGAGGGTTTTACCAGGAATGGGGTAAACCGGCACAGGAGCTGCGCCCTGGCGACGTGGTAAATATTCCCGCGGGCGTAAAGCACTGGCACGGTGCGGCGCCTGACAGCTGGTTCTCCCATCTCGCGGTGGAAGTTCCGGGTGAGGAGACCTACAACGAGTGGTTGGAGCCCGTGGACGACGAGCAATACCTTAAAGCGACTGACAAGGAGGCTTAGGCATGGAGCAGTTGAAACTGACGCAGGAATGGGACAAGGTGTTCCCCAAAAACGACAAGGTCGAGCACAGCAAGGTGACCTTCCACAATCGATACGGCATCACGCTGGCTGCCGACGTCTACGTGCCTAAGAACGCGGAAGGCAAGCTGCCCGCCATCGCCGTCAGTGGCCCGTTTGGCGCGGTGAAGGAGCAGTCCTCCGGCCTGTACGCGCAGAAGATGGCGGAGCTGGGCTTCTTCACAATCGCTTTCGACCCGTCCTATACCGGCGAGAGCGGCGGCACGCCCCGCTATGTAGCATCGCCGGACATCAACACCGAGGACTTCTGCGCAGCGGTGGATTTCCTCTCTGTGCAGGAAAACGTCGACCCGGAGCGTATCGGCATCATCGGTATCTGCGGTTGGGGCGGCATGGCAGTCAGTGCGGCAGCCATCGACGCCCGTATCAAAGCTACCGCGGCTATGACCATGTACGACATGGCCCGCGTGACCGCAAACGGCTATTTTGACGCCGAGGATTCCGAGCAGGCACGCTTTGAAAAGCGGAAAGCGTTGAACGCACAGCGCACCGAGGACTATAAAAACGGCAGCTATGCGCTGGCGGGCGGCGTGGTCGATCCACTACCGGAGGATGCGCCGCAGTTTGTAGCGGACTATTACGCCTACTACAAAACTCCGCGAGGCTACCATCCCCGCAGCCTGAACTCCAACGGTGGCTGGAATATGACGTCCTCGCTGTCGTTCTTGAATATGCCGATTTTGCAATACAGCAGCGAAATTCGCTCTGCGGTACTGCTGGTGCATGGCGAGAAGGCGCACTCCCGCTATTTCAGCGAAACCGCGTACAGTAAGCTGACTGGGGATAACAAGGAATTGCTCATTATTCCTGGTGCCAACCACACCGACCTCTACGATCAGATGGACATCATTCCGTTTGGAAAGCTGAAGGCATTCTTTGAGGAATATCTGAAATAAGGCACACCTTGCTTTTTACTTATTAACGGTCATGCATTTAGCGAGGACGGTTTGCGGCAAGACGCCTCGCCGCGCTACTAGTCGCCGCCTCGCGCCGCCGAGAGCAAGGCACCCAAGTCTGCCTGGATCGCCTCTGCTTTGCTTCCAAGCTGCAGCGGAGCCGAATCGCCCGAGATGTTCACGCTCAGCAGGTGCGCATCCGGCAGCTTTGCGGTCATGCTCCAGAACGGGAGTGTAATGATGCCGGGGGTCATCTCGCCCACGCCGAGCTCCAGCAATAGCACGCGGCTACTACCGCGCTCGCGCACGAAGCGCTCGTATCGTTCGAGATTCTCGCGCCATACCGTGCCCAGCAAAAACGTGTCGTCTCGCACCCACGGCACAAGCTGCCAGCCGCAGTGCGGGCATCGGGGGACATCATCGCTGCGGATCTCGAAGCCCGCACTGCCCACGTGGTTGTAATGATTGGCGTGAAGGCGGCCGTTGGAAAGAAACTCATTTCCGTGGGGAAGAAACTTCTCGGTGAGTAAAGCCCATCGGAGCGGGGATAGAGCTTTGTCTGCGGGGTACGAAATGCTGGCTAGCGGTTGCGACGCCTTGTTGCGGAAATGCCAACTGCCGCGACTACACCACCGGCAACATTCAGGGCTGCCGCTATCGCGCTGTTGTCGCCCGTCGCGGGTAGGGTGGTCTCGGCTGGTTTAACTGCCGTTACTGCCTTGGTGGAAACGGGATTTGCCGCGGGCTTTTCTGTCTTGGGCTGCGGTGTGGGCTCGGGTTTGGTTTCCGGTTCGGGTTTGACCTCTGGGCTCGGCTTAACACTTGGATCGGGTTTGGAATCGCTCGTATCGGTTGCAATCAAGTGCACGTCGCTGTCGAAGATGTAACGGATGTAGTAATCGTGCCGCGTCTCGTGCATAATCCCCTGCCCGCTGTCGAAGTCGCGGTCAACGTGTGTGCCAAGGCGGGTTGAGCTGGTGAGGTTCAGTCTGTAAGGGATTTGGTCGTCGGCGTAGCCGCCTGTAAAGACAGCGGTTGCTCTAACGTGATTGTCGATCATGGTCAGGGCAATAGAGACGCCGGCCTCTTTGGGGTTCTCGGTTTTTATAAGGCCTTCGGTATCGGTGTCGATCTTGAAGAGATGGACGGTGTCGTTAAGCCCGTAGATGAAGTCCTCGGGTTTGTCGGGGAAATCGTATGCAAACGCCTCATTCTGGACCAACATGAAGGCGGGAGGGAGCTCCAGGTCATAGTTATGGTCGACAACGGTGGTAGCTGTGAGGCTGCCTTCTGCGTTGGCTTCGTCGCAGGTAATGGGTGCTGCGACATCGGTTTCGGGCATTTCTGTCGCCAGTGCTGCGCAGGGTAGCAAAAGCAGTCCTGCCACAAGAATGCTTACTCCGAAGGCGGCGACTCTGGCGCCTGCATGACGCTTGACGTCGCGGATAGACAGGCCAGTCCGTTTGTTATGGGTCTGCGGTGCAACATGCTGTCCATACATAAGACGCTCCTTATTCGTAGGCCGATTTCCGCGGATCTATATTGCGCCTGGCCGATGCGGCTAGGCTCTTTCACGCGAACGCTTACGCGAGCGGGGAGAAAGCTCAAACTAATTTTCCCACAGTCGATACTTTGCGAGCAACGATTTGCTGTTCAATTCTCGGAGAGAAAATCAAGACAGTCGAGGAGTTATCAGGCAATGAGATTGTGTCTAGAGAACACGAACAAGAGATGTGGTCTGCAGACGACTGAATAGCTCCATCTGTTTTGGTTACAACGAAATACGTGCCGCGCGCCTGCGGCATGAAGAAGGGAGATTCCTATGAATATCGTTGTATTGAGTGGTAGCCCGCGCAAGGGCGCCAATACCGACACCATGGTCGAGGCGTTTGCCGAGACCGCGCGCGAGGCCGGCCATACAGTCGAGGTCATCCGCGTTGCCAGCAAGAAGATTGCTGGTTGCCTGGGATGCCAGTACTGCTTTACCCATGAGGGCACCTGTGTGCAGAAGGATGACATGACCAACGTGATTGAGCCGCTGAAAGGCGCCGACATGGTTGTCTTCGCTTCGCCTATCTACTGGTTTGATATCACCGCGCAGGAGAAGGCCGCCATCGACCGCCTGTACGCCTTCGGTGCTACGGGCTTCCCGTTCACCAAGACGGCCCTTTTACTCGATAGTCACAGTGAGGGCGTCTATGATGCGGCGATCGCTATGTACAAGTCAACCTGCGCGTACTGCAAGTGGGAGGACCAGGGCATTGTCACCGTTAGCGGTATGACCGAGCGCGACAGCATGGCATCGTCGCCCAAGTTGGAGGAGGTGCGAGAGCTCGCTCGCAAGCTCTCTTAAGGCAAGAAGAACGCATGGCAATCGGTGTTGGTGGAAATGCTTGCTGTCCTTACCAAGAGGATTACTGATTGCCATGCGTTGATGTCCTTATGGACAATCTCCGCGTGCTAGGAGACTTTCTCGCTCAGGAACTCCCTGAATGCGGGGATGTCAAAGCCAACGAGACCACGCCCACGTTCCCCGATGACGCCGTCCTCGAGAAGGCGGCGTTTGTATTGGCTTGCGTAGTTGCTGGCGACGCCCATGCGTTTGGCTATCTCCGAGACCCTGCTGGGGCCAGAATCGGGCAGCATCGCGAGTAAAAACTCAATGTCTTTATCGGAAAGCTCTCGATAGGTCGTTTCGAGAATGCGATCACGCAGCTCCATGCGTGCGAGTAGGGAACCCTGCTGGACATCGGATGCACTGATTTGGGGCGAGTTCTCCGAAACATCCCAAGTGCGATATCCGACGAGCTGCATCATGTAGGGGAATCCGTCGACGGCCTTCACAGCATTCTCGAGCGCTTCTGGTGTGATTGAACGTCCTCCGGCCTCAACGGTTTTGCGAAACGCGTTTGCAATTTCAACGTCAGTGATTCGTCCTAACTGATGATATTGGGAACGCCTGAGGAACGAGACGGAATCGTTACGCAGCAACGCCGATACTTTGTAGGGCAGTCCTGCCATGAGTAGGGCAACTTTTTTACCTTCGCGTACAAAGTGCTGGTAAACAGAGGCAAATTGAAGCATTTCTTCGAGATCGACGGTGACTTCATCGATGGTAATGAGAAGTCCGATGTCATGTTTTTCGAGTTGCTTAAAGATGCCATTCATGCGTGTGCGCCAGTTGCCCTGGACCTCTTGAGCATATGTCCAATCGATGCCCACTGGACCAATTTGAACGCCGTTTATGCGCGCATGAGGCTGTGAGAGGTAGCTATCTGCGGCTTCTTTGGTTCGCTCGATAATATCTTCGAGCATGCCTGGCATGGCGGAGACATTTGCTGCGATCCAACCGTGTTCAAGCGCCGTTTCTGAAAGGAGCGAGAGAAGCGCCGTCTTGCCCGTTCCCCTTGCGCCCGTAAAAATGGTCGACAGGTTGGGATCTCCCGGGCCGTTGATAAAGCCACGGTTGATGTCACGCAGAATATGCTCGCGACCCGCTAGAAAGGGAGGGACGCTTCCGAACGTCGGGGTAAAGGGGTTCTTGCTGTACTCCATGGTGACTCCTTTGCAAGTTTTGCTAATTTTTGCAAGTTTTGCTAATTTTTGCAAGTTTTGCTAAGAGCTGACCAAAGGGCATCGAAGCAGTGACGCTGACATTTTTTACGCAGAAAAATAAGCAGAAATCAATTTATCTGCGTTAAAAAATAGTTGAGAAGAAAAACGACGAGTCCCGGGCGCAATGCCGTTGCGTTCCGGGCCTCGTCGCTTTGAGAAGTATCTAACGGTCTCGTTGCCGTGGCACCTAGTCAAACAGGCTCGGCATGTCGTTTTCCTTCATGAGGGCACCGGCAGAAGGCAGGCTCTGTGCGGTGAACTTCTCGGCCGAGACGCCGGCGCCAAGAATCTCCTCGGTTGTGCCGACGGTGGTGACCGAGCGGCCCTTCTTGGCCGTAAAGGCTTGGACGCCCTGCGTGTTGGTTGTCGTCTTGGTCTTGAGTAGCGACGTGTTGAAGTTCATCAAGCGATAGTCGCTCGAGACCAGCGCGATGTCGCGATCTTCCTTGAGCACCTGTGCATACAGCAGTTTGCTGCCGCCGTAGATGGCGTTCTTGAGGCGCTTGCGGTTGGTCTTGGTGACGTATCCAGAAAGCGCGACGCGCACCACGCGGCCGTTCTCAAAGACGAACAGCACGTCGGCCTTGTAGTCCTCGGGGTCGATGACCCAGATGACGCTCTCGTCGGGTTCCATCTCGAGGTCGGTGGGCAGATACGAGCCCAGCTGGGCCGACTTGGTGTCCTCAAACGCCGCAACCTTGCACTTGTATACCTGGCTCTTGTTGGTAAAGACCAGCAGCTCGTGGGTGTTGGAGGACGGAAACTCGATAAAGGGTTTGTCGCCGTCTTTGTACTTGAGCGTAGTGGCCTTCTTGAGCACGCGGTCCGTCATCTTCTTAAGGTAGCCATCGCGCGAAAGCATGATGGTAACCGGGTACTCCTCGACCTCGGGCTCCAAGCTTACCTCGATAACCTCGTGGGGCTCGATCCTGCCCGTGCGGCGCGGCATCACGTACTTCTTGTTGACCGCGGCCAGCTCGTCGCTGATGACCTTCTTGATGTTCTCCTCGCTGGAGAGGATCTCCTCAAGCTCGGCAATCTCGCCCTCAAGCTTTGCAATGTCCTTGGTGCGGTTGAGGATGTACTCCTCGTTGATGTTGCGGAGCTTGAGCTCGGCAACAAACTCGGCCTGGGTCTCGTCGATGTCGAAGCCGCGCATAAGGTTGGGCACGACCTCGGCCTCGAGCTTGGTGCCACGGATGATGGCGATCGCCTTGTCGATGTCGAGCAGGATCGCCTCGAGGCCGTGCAGTAGGTGCAGGCGCTCGGACTTTTTCCCTAGGTCGAAGTTAATGCGGCGACGCGTAGACTCAATACGCCACTTGACCCACTCGTGCAAGATTTGGCGCACGCCCATAACGCGGGGGTAGCCGTCGACCAGTACGTTAAAGTTGCACGAGAACGAATCCTGCAGCGTGGTCGAGCGATAGAGCTTAGCCATGAGCTTGTCGGGGTCGACACCGCGCTTAAGGTCGATGGCGATGCGCAGGCCCGAAAGGTCGGTCTCGTCGCGAATGTCTGCGATCTCCTTGACCTTGCCCTCCTTGGAGAGCTTGACGATGCGCTCGATGATGACATCGGTCTTGGTGGTGTAGGGAATCTCGTACACCTCGATGATGCGCTCTTCAGGAATCCAACGCCAGCGGGAGCGAATCTGGAAGCTGCCAAGGCCGGTCTCGATGATCTTTTCCATCTCCTCGCGGCGGTAGATAATTTCGCCACCGGTCGAGAAGTCGGGCATGGGCATATATTCGAGCAGGTCGCAGTCGGGATCCTTGAGGTAGTGCATGGTGGCGGTGCAGACCTCGTTGAGGTTGAAACCGCAGATGTCGGACGCCATGGCGACGCCGATGCCCTTGTTGGCCGAGACAAGGATGTTGGGGAACGTGGTGGGCAGCAGGCGCGGCTCCTTCATAGCGCCGTCGTAGCTGTCAACGAAGTCGACCGGGTCCTTGTCGATGTCCTTGAAGATCTCGGCGCTGATGGGGGAGAGCTTGGCTTCGGTATAACGCGAGGCGGCGTAGCTCAAGTCGCCCGAATAATACTTGCCAAAGTTGCCCTTCGACTCAACGAACGGCGCGAGCAGCGCCTCGTTGCCGGTGGCCAGGCGCACCATCGTCTCGTAAATCGCGGCGTCGCCGTGCGGGTTGAGCTTCATGGTCTGGCCCACGATGTTGGCGCTCTTCTGGCGCTCGCCCTTGAGCAGACCCATCTTGTACATGGTGTAGAGCAGCTTGCGGTGCGAGGGCTTAAAGCCGTCAATCTCGGGGAATGCACGCGAGACGTTGACGCTCATGGCGTAGGGCATGTAGTTGACCTCGAGCGTCTGCGTGATCGGCTGGTCGGTGACCTCGGAGTGCAGGCCAATGACGTTCTCGGCGTTGACCTGCTTTTTCTTTGGCTGGTTCTTCGTCTTCTTCTTTGCCACGATTTCCTCTTGAACTTCTTGTGGGCCGTCGTTATCGATTTGCTGCTATTGCAGGTCCAGCTGGTCCAGGTATTCCTTGCCGTGCTCGGAGATATGGCGCTTGCGGCCTGCCTCGTCGTTGCCCAGCAAAAGGTTGAACATGGTTTCCATCTTGGTGACGTCCTCGGGCTCCACCTTGATCAGGCGACGCGTCTCGGGGTTCATGGTGGTGAGCCACATCATGTCCGGATCGTTCTCACCAAGACCCTTGGAGCGGTTGATGGAACACTTCTGGTCGCCGATCTCCTTAAGGATGTCGTTCTTCTCGAGCTCGGTGTAGGCAAAGTAGGTCTTTTCTTTGCAGTTGATCTCGTAGAGCGGCGACTCGGCGATATATACGTAGCCCTCGTCGATAAGTGTGGGCACCAGGCGATAGAGCATGGTGAGCACGAGCGTGCGGATGTGATACCCGTCGACGTCGGCATCCGTACAAATGATGACCTTGTTCCAGTTGAGGTTGTCTAGGTCAAAGGCGCCGAGGTTCTTGATGCGCTTGTCTTTGATCTCCACGCCGCAGCCCAGCACGCGCATGAGGTCCATGATGATGTCGGACTTAAAGATGCGCGGATAGTCCTCCTTCAGGCAGTTGAGAATCTTGCCGCGGACGGGCATAACGCCCTGGAACTCGGCATCGCGCGAGGTGCGAATGGCGCCTGCTGCCGAGTCGCCCTCTACGATGTAGATCTCGCGACGGTTCTTGTCCTTGGAGCGGCAGTCGATGAACTTCTGCACGCGGTTGGCCATATCGGTCTTCTGCTGCAGGTTGGTTTTGATGCTCTGGCGCGTCTTCTCGGCATTCTCGCGTGAACGCTTGTTGATGAGCACCTGCTCCATAATCTTATTGGCGGCGTCCTTGTTCTCGATCAAGTAGGTCGAGAGGCGCTCCTTAAAGAATGCCGTCATGGCCTGCTGGATAAAGCGGTTGTTGATGGCCTTCTTAGTCTGGTTTTCGTAAGACGTCTGGGTGGAGAAGCAGTTGGTCACTAGTACCAGACAGTCCTGGACGTCCTGCCACTTAATGCCGCTCTCGTTTTTGTTGTATTTGCCCTGTTGCTTAATGTAGGCATCGATGGCGCTGGTCAAAGCGCTGCGGGCGGCCTTCTCGGGCGAACCGCCGTTCTCGAGCCAGGAGGAGTTGTGGTAGTACTCCTGCATCGTGAAGGTGCGCGAGAAGCACATGCACGCGGTGATCTTTACATTGTAGTCGGGCAGGTCCTCGCGGTCGCGACCGCGGCGGTCGGCCTCGATAAAGAAAGGCTCGGTAAGGTAGTCGGTACCGACCTTCTCGAGCACATAGTCCTCGATGCCCTTGGGGTAGCAAAAGTCCTCTTCGGAAAACTCGCCATCGTCGCCCTCGATGCGCAGGCGGAAGGTCACGTTGGCGTTGACCACGGCCTGACGGCGCATGGTCTCGCGATACCAATCGTGGGGAATGCTAATCGAGGTAAAGACCTCAAGATCGGGGCGCCACTTGATAGTGGTGCCGGTGCGGTTCTCGTCGCTAGGCTCAATCTCGAGTGCCTTCTTTTTGGCGCCGACGACCTTGCCCTTCTTAAAGTGTAAGGAGTACTTGTTGCCGTCACGCCAGACGGTGACGTCCATGTACTCGGAAGCGTACTGGGTCGCGCACGAGCCCAGGCCGTTGGTGCCGAGCGAGAAGTCGTAGTCGCCGCCCTGGTTGTTGTTATACTTGCCGCCGGCATAGAGCTCGCAAAAGACAAGTTCCCAGTTAAAGCGTTTCTCGGAGGGGTTCCAGTCGAGCGGGCAGCCGCGGCCGTTGTCCTCTACCTGAATGGAGCCATCGCGAAAGGCGGTAAGGGTGATGAGCTTGCCGTAGCCCTGGCGCGCCTCGTCAACGGCGTTGGACAGAATCTCGAAGGCGGCATGCGCGCAGCCGTCGAGTCCGTCCGAGCCAAAGATGACGGCGGGGCGCAGGCGTACGCGCTCCTCGTCCTTGAGCTGGCGGATACTGTCGTTACCATAGTTTGCGGTGTTTTTTGCCATACTCGCTCTCTCGGTGCTCCTTTGCTGCGTTTAAGTCATATAGATAGTCAAGGTAGCATAGCCCAGCCCATAGGCGATTCCAACCAACACGAAATCCATCGAACAATCGTTCGAACTTAGGCTGAAAAGAGCTCACTCGCACAAAACCGAGTCGGTTTTGTCCGAGTAAGTTTGAAGACGGCCGAATGTGTCTTGCTGCGTTTGCGGTTGGATACGTTGTCGAAGACGTGTCGTGCGGATTGTTGGCGAAAAGACGGCGTGCCAAGCTCGAGGCAGAACTCGACTCCACTGACGATATCTAATGCGTAATGGGCTGGCTCTGGGTATCCAGAACCAGCCCATTTGATGTTCGATGAGCCGGGTCGGCGTCTCTCGCAAAGGTAACTGAGAGCTAGTGAGGCTTATCAGAATTGACCTCATTGGCGGTGTCTTTTTCGAGCGCCGTGCGGCGGGCACTGTAGGCGACGAGGCCGGCGCCTGCCGCGGCGAGTGCTGCTGCGGCTGCCGTAAGGGGAGCGTTGACGTCGCCCGTGCCCGCAAGCGCGCCCGCTTTTCCGGAGCGCTTGTTATTGCCGTGATCCTTGCCACTGCTGGAGCTGCTTCCGCCGGAGCCGCCGCCCTTGTCAGTACCGCCGCCACTCGAGCCGCCACCGCCGTCCGCCGTCATCGGTGCATCGTGAAGTCCTGTCGTATCCGCGCTGTCGTATACGCCGACCTGAACTTCTGAGCGCTCGCATGCCGCGTCGGGCACATGGAGCTCGTGCAGCACGGCACCCAGCGCCGAGTTTGCGCCCGGTCGAATTTCCTCGAGCGTTGCGGGATCGAGCGCCACCAGATTACGCGCCTTCGCATACAGCGTTACGCGTTTGCCCACTTCGTCGCTCCAACTCTCGGGGATAGCGAAGCTCATGCGGAACTGTGCCGTGCAACCCGGTGCCAGCACGGCGTTGCCACTGTCGGCTACCAGCGGGTGCGTTGCAAAAGGTGTGCCCAGCGTTTCGAGCGCGTACTTCACGTGTGCCATGTCGTTGACCGAAGCGTCCTCGGCAAGCTCTGGATCGTAGATCGAAGCCATGCGTGCGTTCGCGCCGAACCCGATGGATGCGCTGGAGAACGGCTGGCTGGAGCCCTCTCGGTACAGATCGATCGTGCCGGCGGCCAGCAAGGTGTTGCCGTCGTTTCGCACCGTGACCATGAAGGATTCGCCTGCTGCTCCGGGCACCACCGCGCCCGAGGTAGCGACCGCGCCCGTCGGAGTGGCACACGCCACCAAGGGCACTTCGATGCCGTGCAGCTCTGCCTCGCTCTTCTCCGCGCTCACAATGTGCGTGGCGAGCGCGGAGAGCATGCCCCCCGACGTCAAAAATGTCGTTATCTGATCGACGGGATGGTTCAGCTCGCACATCACGAACGGCTCCGTGAACAGATCGCCTGCCAAGGTGCTGGCGAAGATGCGGAAGTGCTTGCCCATCACTGCCACCGGGTTGCCTTCTTCGTCGTAGGTTTGTCCCACCTTGCCATCGGTGTTCTCTACATAGAGCGCGCACCTGCCGTTGTCGCTTACGCTAAACGATGCCGGGCCACAGCCTGCGGCACCCACGGGCTGCGTTGCAAATGCCGATGCTCCTCGCGTCCAAGTAATATGCTGCAGTTGCTCGTTGACGGTTGCCAAAAAGCCCGAATGTTGTGGCCACGGCACCGCGTGGGGTACTGTGGCATCTGGTGGCATAACGCCCCAACCCGCGATGGACTGGCCGATCACGGCATACGATGCGCAGCCACAACCGTTTGCAGTTTCATATGCAACGGGCACCACCATTTTGCCGTTGATATTCTCGGGTACGCCCAGCTCGATGCTCGATGGCGCTTGCGGAAAGCGGAGGACCTGACGGAACGTGAGGCTGTCGCCCAAATCATCCGACCACAGGGTGAAGCACTCCAGCGCAACCTCTGCCTCATTGCCCAGCGCCTTTTCTGCGGTGGTTCCGCGGCGGTGGAGGTAAGCGCCCGACAGGCGCCCGTCGACCAGCGTCTTGCCCACCGTGATGCGTGGACACTGCAGACAATGGTGGCCATCCTCCTGAAGGCGGCCGCGCGAGATGCTGCGCCACGACGTGTGCGACATCACGCGAACTCCGTCGTTGCTTATGCGCAGGCGCACAACGGACAGTATGCCGGCTGTGCTTGCCGTATCGAAAAGGGTGTTGTCGCCGTCGGGGCGCTCGCCCGAGACCAGCAGCACGTAAGCGTCCTGGTTTTCTCTTCCGTCCGTATATTCCACTACGTCGAAGTCGTAATCGAATATGCCGTCGCGCTCCACGTCGCCCTCGCCAAAGCCAAGGGGGAAGTCCACGGGCATGGGGGCAGACCACGTGCCGTTTGCCTTTGTGTGCACCACCAGGCGCGAGCGGCCATTGTCGCCGTAGCGCACCGAGGCGATACGGAACAGGCATTCTACGCCGGCGATCATTGCCAGCTTCATGTGAGCTTCGCTGAGCACGCCGGAAAACAGCACGTTGTCGCTCGAGGGCTTGATGCCGCCACGCTCGTCCTCCGATACACCAGCAGAATTGGCGTTGGGGTCCGCAACAGCGTTCGTCGCCTGCCCGATATAGATGTACTCATACATCGGCGCGGCGTTTTCGTCGTTCCCTATCAGTGCGTGGACGAAATGCTCGATCTGTCCCGTGTCGTCGCTTTCTGCATCCGCCTCGAGCTCAATGCGCGTGACCGCTTGATCCCAATCGCGCACGACAGGCGCGACGTTTACGGCGGTGGCCTTAACCTCGGCGCGTGCGAGTAGCTCGGCGTTGGTGACGATGGTGGCCGATGCGATAAATTGCGGCACGCCGCCCGCCTCGATGTTGCCGGGCGTGCCGAAGCGGGCATCCAGCGTATAAGGCGTATCTCCACCCAATGCGAGCTCAGAGCGCTGGAGTACATACTGGTCGCCATTGTTCACCGACATATTCCACGAATCGAGGAGTGTGGGCCACGACCCCGACCAAGCCTTGGTGGTCCACTTGAACATTACGAACTGGAGTATCACATCGACGTCGACGTCTGCACCCACGCGCAGCCGCGGAAGCTGGTGTCCATCTGCCTTCTCGTACCCAATGAACAGCGTGAGGGATGCGGCGCCGCGCACGGCAGACGAGGCGACGCCTGCAACGCCGGCGCCAAAGGTGACGGCAAGCCCGATCTGGATGGTGAACGATCCCGACGTGTTGGAATAGTCGAGCGAAATGTTCTTGAAAAACGCCGCGCCGCTACCGTGCGTGTGGGCGCCCACGGCGAGCGCCAGTTTTGCCAGCACCCAAGGGTTGACGTTTAGGAAAAACGGCACCGGTCCTAGGGTAAACTGCTCGGTCCAATTGAGGTCGGTTCTTACCTGGAAGAGGGCCTTAATATTGCCGTATGCGGGGTCGTTGTTGTTGCCCCAGGTTTTGCCCACCCAATCGTAGGCGAGCGAGCCGTACAGCTGTGTGGCGATATCCATCGTAAACAGCAGCGTGCAGTGGTGACGAAGCAGCTTGGTGTTTCTTGGATCGGTGCCCGAACCGGCACTCATACTCTTATACTGATTCCACTTCCCCTCCATTTCGTCGAGGTAGCGGTTTGCCTGCTTGGCGCCCGACTCACGCGGCGATTTCTTCCAGTATTCCGGATCCGGATTGCCCGAATCGTTCATGTAGCCGACCGGTTTGTATCCTCCGCCAAACAGCACGTATCCGGCAAACGAGAAATCGAAGAGGATCGGAAATGTGGGCATCCAGCACGTGAACTTATTGCCGCCGATGCCGGGAAACGCCGCCGGAAAATCAAACGGAGTGATCTCTTGGTCCATGGTAGTGGGAATGATGGTGGTCGAGCCCGATTCTGCCTTTGCGGCCGGCGCGGTGACAACGGCCATGGGGGAGGAGAGTGTATAGGTTTTGCCCTGATAGTCGAGGACAAAGCGCAGCTTGCATCCTTCCTCCAGAAGGTTTGACGCTGCATCGAGGAACTTGTCTTCGAGTGTGAACGTCGCCAGATTATTCGTGCCCGATGCGCTGGCCTTGACTTGGCCAATCTGCGTGACGGTTTCGGGTGAGCTGCTCGTGTCGGGCATTACCTTGTTGATGCGCAGCGTTGCCTGTCCACCCTGTGGCAGATGTGCCTGCACGGTAAAGGCGTGCGTGTTGGGTTGGTCGTTTGCCGTGTCGTCCTTCGGCAATGCCATGAACGTAGCGTCGGCGTACTGGATGTCCCATTCGTCGAATGTGAGCTGGCGGAAGTACGGCTCGCCGTCGGAAAGCGGACGCGTGGGCGCGGTTATGGCGGTGCCACCCTGGATACGCGCGAGGGGAATCTCGACATCGCGGTAGCCTTTCATGCTGATGGAGATACCGCCGTTAAAGTCGTACGCGTCGAGAAGCGTTGCCTCGTCCACGTAGCCTTCCGAAAGCGGCGCGATTTCAAAGATGGCCGTGCCCTCGTCATCGGTCGTGGCGGTGAGCTGCTTGCCTGTGGCATAGCGCGATGTGAGCGTGACCTGGGCGCCCGTGATGGGCGTATTCTTGTTGGCGACGTCGACCACGACCACACCAAACATGGTACGCGAGAGCACCAAGACCTTGAAGGGATCATCTTCATCGGCGTATGCCTCGGTGGGGGCGAACGGCAGTATGAAGGCGTTTGCGCTTCCCGGCACGCGCGGCAACATAATGCTCGCCAGCGAGGACGCTCCGGCAACAAGTAACGAACGGCGATCAAGCATCTTTGGCTCCCATCCCGCAGGTATCGGTGGAAATAATCCAATTTTGCGAGAAGGCATCCTGTCACGGTAGTGCCGTCCGAGGGCCAAAATGTCCAATTTGAGCGAGCGAAGCGCCGGGGCTCCGGGGCGCACGTGCCGCGCTAGGCAGTCTGGCCGCTAACGCAGCATATGAGCGACCAGTTCGGTGCGCGTGCCGATGCCAAGCTTTGCATACACGTTGGACAGTCGATTTTTAACGGTACCTGGCGACACGCCCATGTGGCGTGCGATTTCGGCGTTGGTCCATCCGCGGCAGGCGAGCATGGCCATGGTGAACTCCGTGGTCGTTAAATCGTCGGCAACGTCCTCGCCCGAATCGGGGTTGTGGATGCGCCGCCAGCCGTAGCTGAATCGATACGTAATCTCGATGATACGTGCGAAATCGTCAGGGTATTGCGATTTTAGGCATGCCTCGATGAGCCCCTGCAAAAGGCCGTGGTGCTCGCCAATGAGCTCGATAAGGCCGTCGGGGCGCGCAATGTTCCAAGCGGCTCCGAAGTGCGTTTTTGCGGCGTCGACGTCTTTGAGACTCATGCATGCCATGGAAGCTGCCAGGTGCAGGAACAGTTCCGAGATCGGATAGCTCCCCTGTTTCATGATCAGGGCGTTTTCCGCCATGCCCAGACTGCGGCCATATTCGCCGCGCAGGTACAGGGCATGCGCCATCACGTAGCTGGCGAACAGGCGCAGGCCTTCGGGCAGATGCGCCGCAAGCGGATAAAACTCTTCGGCAGAATACGGGGAAGACAAGTGCAGCAGGACGCTTGCGGCCGAGGCGAACAGGATATGCGTAGCGTGGATGGCGGGCGATTCCTCGTCGGCCGGCGTATCGAGGATGCCAGCAAGGCACCGGCGGGCGTCGGCGATACGGTTGAGCGACAGACTGGCGTATCCGCAGATAAAGCATGCGGAATAGCGCAGTGCGGGATCGGTGGCGTCAAGATAGGGGCGCGCCGTCTTGGCGGCGAGGGCGGCCTGTCCGCGAAAGTACAGCGCTTCTGCCGTGGCAATGGCGCGCGAATCGGGGTCGGAAATGCCTGCAACCGCAGCGTCAATCTGCCCCGGCACAAAGGCGGTGCACATCAACGGCATGGGAACGCGTGGGTAGCCATCGCAGTCCATCTTCCATCTCCCAACAGCTGGCAACAATAGCAGCAATTGTACTCCTGTTGCTCGGGACCCCTTTCGTTTTACTGTTCGGTTAACGCTGCGGATCGTTTTGGAAGGCTTACGAGCATGGTGGTCCCGTTCTCAGAACTTGCTTCGACCTCTACCGTGCCACCGTGAAGCGTTGCAATCTCCCAAACGAGCGCTAGTCCGAGTCCTGCACCGCCGTATGCCCTGCTGCGGGATTTGTCTAGACGAAAGAACGGCTGGAAGATGCTCTCTCGGTACTTCTTGGGTATTCCCGGGCCCTCATCTTTGACTCGTAGGAGCACGTGGCTGTCGCTGTCGCTGATGGAGACGTTGACAGTCGAGCCGGGGCGGCTGTAACGGATGGCATTTTCGACCAGGTTAAACACCAGCCGATAGAGGAGCGTGTCGCTCCCGATTACTAAAGCGTCTCCAGCGCAATCGAGGGTTATGTCTTTATCCTCAGCAAGTGGCGCAAGGTCAGTGAGGACCTCTTCGGACAAGGGACCAAGTTCCACATCGTCCTCGCAAGGAACGCTGCGGAGCTCACTCATCTCGAGCAATACCTTGGCCATTCGAGACATGCGCTCGGTTTGTTCTTGTAGCAGGCCGAGCAGCTCGGCTGTTTCGGGTTGCAAACCGGAGTGCTCGGAGATGAATAGTTCAATCTGTGCTTGCATAAGGGCGAGCGGGGTGCGCAGCTCGTGTGCGGCGTTGCCGGTAAACTGACGCTGTGCAGAGAACCCTTCGCCAAGACGGTCGATCATGTCATTGAAAGAGGCACTGCATCGTTGTAGCTCGGTGGGCACATCTTCACTGAGTCTGATTTCGCTTAGGTTATCAGGCTGCACACGCTCAACCTGGGCTGCAAAAGCCCGTAGCGGTTTGAGTGCACGGCCGCTCACAAAGTATGCCAGCACGCCGCCAAGGAGTGTGATTCCAGTCGTGATGTACCAGGCTGCCGTGCCAAAAGACTCCTGTGCGTCGTTTACGACGATCGTGACCTTGTCATAGAGGGCCGCTTTCGTTGGGTCGAACGCCTGGGGCGAATCTTCGCCGGTTGCGTTAAAGGCCGAGATGTCGCTGCCGATGGCATCCATATAGCGCATGCCCGTATAGCCGACCAGGCAGTTCGTCAGCACGCATGCTGCACACGTGAGCAGTGCCGTCATAATCGTTATGCGCCATTGCAGCGAAAGCCCTTTCATTCTCCATCCTCCATAACGTAGCCCTCTCCAATCCGATTGCGAATCGGGTCGTATCCCAAAACGCCACGCAACTTTTTTCGGAGCGACGAGATGTGAACGCGGGTTGCGTTGCTAAAACAGTTCACGGTGCTATCCCAAACGTGCTCGATAAGCTCCTCTTGGCTTACCGGTCGCCCCTGATTAAGCATCAGGTATTCCAAGATTCCCGTTTCCTTGCGTGTAAGAGATAAGGCCTCGCTGCCCACGGAAGCGATGCGCGCCTTGGTGTCAAAGCTGAGTTTTCCGCAGGTTAATACTATGTCGCTTTGTGCGAAGCGCCTGAGGGTAAGGCTGCGGATCCTTGCCGCAAGTTCGTCCAGATGAAACGGCTTGGTGAGGTAATCGTTGGCGCCGGCATCGAGTCCGTCGACCTTATCGGATACTTCGCCACGCGCGGACAGAATCAGCACCTTGGTCTCGCAGTCGGTTTTCCTAAGTTCCCTGAGCACGGTCATGCCATCGATACGGGGAAGGTTGAGGTCGAGTACCACGAGGTCAAAGACTTCGACGCCCAGCAGGTCGAGCGCCTCCTGTCCATCGTGACAGCAGTCGACGCTGTACGCCAAGTTTCGCAAACTGCGCGCGATTGCATCGCACAGTGCTCGCTCGTCTTCGACGATCAAAATACGCATAACAGTCTCCTTGCACATTCCAAATCGCGCTTAACACGGATTTTATAGTCGATATGGTCCAATGGTCGCGTAACGAAAGGAGTGGTCGAGTTGTTCAAAGCGGTAAAACCCATGGTACAGGTCGCTTTGTTGATCGTCGGAATTGCCATGGTGTGCTTTGGTGTTATGCGTGGCGAGGCGGATGCCGTGCTGGCCAAAGCGATTAGGCTGTGCTTGGAGTGTATCGGAATTGGATAAAAGAGAAAACACTGCGTCGCATGTTTTGGCCCGATTTCGCGGATTCATTCAGGCGGCGGCGACGCTGGTCACCAACATTCACCTGCCAAACTTTGCCAAAGGAAGCATCTATCAGGGCGCGGGAAAAACAGTCTGCGTACCTGGACTTAATTGCTATTCGTGCCCCGCGGCATCGGGTGCGTGCCCCATCGGGTCGTTCCAGTCGGTGGTAGGTTCATCCAAGTTCAACTTTTCTTACTATGTTACCGGTACGCTCATTTTGCTCGGCGTGCTGTTGGGACGCTTTGTATGCGGCTTTCTGTGCCCGTTTGGCTGGCTGCAGGAGCTGCTTCATAAGATTCCCGGCAAAAAGTTCTCCACGAAAAAGCTTAAGCCGCTCACGTACGTCAAGTACGTCGTGCTGCTGTTTGCCGTGGTGCTGCTGCCCGTCTTGGTGGTTAACGACGTGGGCATGGGCGACCCGTTCTTTTGCAAATACGTCTGTCCGCAGGGCGTGCTCGAGGGCGCCATTCCGCTGGCCATTGCCAATGCCGGCATTCGATCTGCGTTGGGACATCTCTTTACTTGGAAACTTGCCGTTCTCATTGCCGCGGTAGTGCTGAGCGTTTTGTTCTATCGCCCCTTCTGCAAATGGATTTGTCCACTCGGCGCATTCTATGCGCTCATGAATAAGGTATCCCTACTGGGGATCCGGGTCGATGCATGCAAATGTGTCTCGTGCGGCAAGTGCTCAAAGGTTTGTCAGATGGACGTTGATGTGGTCCACTCGCCCAATCATGCCGAATGCATCCGGTGCGGAAAGTGCATCGGGGCCTGTCCCGTCGATGCCATCAGCTATCGCTATGGCCTGGATGTGTCGGCGGAAAAGCTCCCCTTGACCGCCGATAAAAAGTAAACAAGCTTCGACAAAACGGAGGAATGACTATGAAGCTTTCTAAGATTGCGGCCCTGTTTATGGTGCCGGTATTGGCCTTGTGCCTTGTGGCATGTTCGGCGCCCGGTGGCAATGCGAGCGAATCTGCGAGCTCCGATCCTAAGATTGCAGAACTCACTGCGCAGAAGCCGGCCAATGCCGACGAGGCCGCCGAGCTGTATGCGAAGCTCATGCAGAAGGAGAACGAGATCTTTTCGAGTGATAACGCGCTGTGGGAAAAGGTATTCAATGCGGCAAATAAAGACTCGGCAATGATTGAGGACGGCAGCAATTACGGCGATTTCCTGCTCAAGACCATCGACGGCGCCAAGGATGAGTTCACGGCGAATGAGCTTAAGACACTCAAGGCCGGTGCACAGCAGATCAAGGAGATCGAGGACAAGCTCGAGAGCCTGGAGAAGGAGTTCCCCGGCTGTGGAAGCACGCCGAGTGCAGGCGAGAGCGTCGACGCTTCGGCCGCTGGCATGACGGCTGGTGCCAATGCTTCGAGCGAGGCGACGAAGTTCCCCAGCTTTACGGGCAAGGACCTGGATGGCAACGACGTGAACAGCGACGAGCTGTTCTCTAAGAACAAAGTCACCGTCATGAACTTCTGGTTCACTACTTGCAAGCCGTGCGTGGGCGAGCTGGGCGATCTTGAGAAACTGAATCAGGAGCTTGCCGAGAAGGGCGGCCAGGTCGTGGGCGTCAATTCCTTTACGCTCGATGGCAACAAGGGCGAGATTGCAGATGCCAAGGACGTGCTGAGCAAGAAGGGCGTGACATATAAGAACATCTGGTTCAAGTCGGATAGCGAGGCCGGTAAGTTTACGTCAAATTTGTTCTCGTTCCCGACAACGTATGTCATCGATCAGAATGGCAACATCGTAGGGGATCCAATCGTGGGAGCCATCAGCTCCGCCGAGCAGCGCACAGCACTCGACAAGCTTATCGACCAGGCGATTGCGAATAGCGAGCAGTAAAAAACGTGTAAGCATAGCGAGGATCGTGCGCCGCTGTGCGAAGTAGTTCGCTACCTTTCAAAATAAGCTCCACCATATAGAGGTCCCGCTCGGGACCTCTTCTTTTGGGCGTCATCCCGTTCGTTTTTTGGCGCGGTTCGTTACATTCCTCACTGGCTCCGGCAAAAAATGGGGATAGAGTAGGACAAACGCGTCGAATACGAACGGCGGGGGAGAGCGGGCAAGTGCGCCCGCGTGGGAGAGGTTGCCGTCCATGTTGGAGCTCAAAGGTATTTGCAAAAGGTACGTTACGCAGTCGTTTACGCAGGTGGCGCTCGACAGCGTAAGCCTGTCTTTTCGCAATAACGAGTTCGTGGCCATTCTGGGACCTTCGGGGTCGGGTAAAACTACGATGCTCAACGTTATCGGTGGGCTCGATCATTTCGATTCCGGCGACCTGCTGATCGACGGTATTTCGACCAAGGATTTTCACGATCGCGATTGGGATGCCTATCGCAACAACCGCATCGGCTTTGTGTTCCAGAGCTATAACCTCATTCCGCATCAGACCATTTTGGAAAACGTGGAGCTGGCGCTCACGCTTACGGGCGTGGGGCATGCCGAGCGCCGCCAGCGTGCGCGCGAGGCGTTGGAGAAAGTTGGCCTGGGCGAGCACGTGAACAAGCGCCCGAGCCAGCTTTCGGGCGGACAGATGCAGCGCGTGGCCATTGCCCGCGCCCTGATCAACGATCCCGAGATTGTGCTGGCAGACGAGCCGACCGGCGCTTTGGATTCAACGACATCCGTACAGGTCATGGATTTGCTCAAGGACGTGGCGCGCGACCGCTTGGTTATTATGGTCACGCACAATCCCGAGCTGGCATACCAATATGCCACGCGCATTGTCAACCTGGTGGACGGCAAGATCACCGACGATTCCGACCCCTTTGATGTAGTAAAGGCCGCGCGTCGCGAGGCCAAGCCCACGCGCAAAACCTCGATGAGCTTTGTGACGGCGCTGGGGCTTTCTGCTCGAAACCTCATGACCAAGAAAGGCCGTACGGCCATGACTGCCTTTGCGGGCTCGATTGGCATTATCGGTATCGCGGCAATCCTGGCGCTCTCCAATGGCGTAAACGGCTACATCAAAAAGGTCGAGGAGGACACGCTCTCGAGCTACCCGCTCACCATCTCCAAGCAGGACTACGACCTGTCGTCCATGATGGGCGGACAGGGGGCTGCGGATGATGACTCGCCTGAAAACGTGGATTCGTCCGACGACAGTGCCGAAACCGATAAGATTCCCGTGGTTACGGCCGTAAAGGATATGTTTGCGAGCGTTAAGTCCAACGACATGACGAGCTTTAAGGCATGGCTCGATGCCGGTGGCGACGGCATCGACAAAGAGGTCAACGCCATTCAGTACGGCTACGGTGTATCGCCGGTTGTCTATCGTGCGGGTAAGGGCGACGAGAAGCCTGTCCGGTTGGTGCCCAACGCCATGACCGAGGCCATGAGCGGAGGCGCGAGCTCGGCGGCAACGGTGAGCATGGAATCCATGGGAACCTCGGTCTTTAACGAGATGATCGACGACCAGAGCCTGCTCGACAGTCAGTACGATGTCGTCGCCGGTCATTGGCCCACGTCCGCCAACGAAGCCGTAATGGTGCTCTCGAGTCGTGGCACGGTGGGCGACTACACGCTCTACAGCATCGGCGCGCTGGATATCAATGAGCTCAACGATCTGGTAAACAGCGCTATGACGGCTGACGGTGGGGTCGAAACGCCCGAGACCGGCACCGAATTTACCTACGACGATGCGCTGTCCACGACGTTTAAGGTGCTGTCGCCGGCCGATGCCTATCGCAAAAACGAAGAGACCGGCATGTGGACTGACATGTCTGACGATGCCGACTTTATGACGGCCAAGGTTGCCGACGGTATCGACGTGCACATTGTGGGTGTGGTGCGACCTAACGAGACCGCCAACGCGAGCGCGTTGTCTCCGGGTATTGCCTATACGCATGCACTGACTCGCCAGCTTATGGAGCGCGCCGCCGATTCGCAGATTGTGCAGGAGCAACTCGACCACCCCGAGACGGATGTCTTTACAGGCAAAACCTTCGACGAGCTGCAAGGCGAGGCCAAGCAAGGCGTGGATCTGGGTAGCATGTTCAGTGTGGACGAGGCAGCGCTCAAGAGCGCGTTTTCGTTCGATACATCTGCGCTCTCGGGTGCAGCCGGCAGTATGGACCTTTCTGGCATCGATCTGTCGGGGCTGGACATTGACCTTTCGGGCGTTGGCAAGGACATCGACTTCAGCGACATCATGGCAAAAGCGCCAACCCCAGATTTCTCGGGTATCTTTGACGGTCTGGAACTCACGCCCGAGCAAATGCAGCAGGTGGGAACGCTAGCCAACCAGCTGTTTGAGAGCTTTTTGCAGTCTGATCAGTTTAGGGCGCTGTCGCCCGAAGATCTTAAGGACGCGTCAAAGCTCTCTGTCGCATTCTCGACGTATCTTGAGAATGATGCCGCAGCCCAGCAATGCCTGGCTCAGCTTAAGGCCCTCGGCGGCGATGCCCTGGCCGAGCGCCTGCAGCAGGCGATGACCGACTATGTGCAAAAGCAGCTGGCTCCGTATCTGCAGCAGGCTATGGATCAGGTGATGAAGGCAATCAGCGAGCAGATAGCGTCGACGGTATCATCCCAGCTCAAGGCGGGCGCGGCAGGGCTTATGGACCAGATGGCGACGCAGATGTCTTCGAGTTTTGCTAACCTGGCGAGCGCCATGCGCGTGGATGCGAGTGCCTTTGCTCGTGCTATCCATTTCAACATGGACGCCGAGGACCTGAGCTCGCTCATGATGAGCTATGCCAAGGCGTCGAAGCTCACCTACGACAACAATCTGACCACGTTGGGCTATGCGGACGAGGCAGACCCCATCTCGGTCAAGATTTTCCCGCGCGACTTTGAGGCCAAGGAGCGCGTGCTCGATCACATCGACGCGTACAACAAGCAGGTCAAAGCCTCTGGCCACGATGAACAGGCAATCTCATACACCGACTACATGGGCATCATCATGGGCTCGGTGACCGACATCGTGAACACCATCAGCTTGGTGCTCATCGCATTCGTGAGTATCAGCCTGGTGGTGAGCTCCATCATGATCGGCATCATCACCTACATCAGCGTGCTGGAACGCAAAAAGGAGATTGGCATCCTGCGTGCGATCGGCGCGTCGAAGCGTAACGTGGCCAACGTATTCAATGCCGAGACCTTTATCGAGGGCCTCATTGCCGGCGTCTTTGCTGTTGTCGTCGTGGTGGCCGTGAGCTTCCCGGTCAATGCTTGGGCGCTTGCGGTCAAACAGGTCCCCAACCTAATGAGTCTGCCCGTGCGGGATGCGCTGGTGCTCATTGCAATTTCTGTGTTGCTGACGGTCGTTGCCGGCCTGCTGCCGGCCCGCAGCGCATCCAAGAAGGACCCCGTCGAAGCCCTGCGCTCCGAATAATGTGACAAAGGGACAGTCCCTTTGTCACGTTCGTTGATATGAGAGAAGAGTAGATGATTCTATCGTTGGCCCCTATGGAGGGGATTACCGGGCATGTGTTCCGTCGCGTGCATGCGGAGTGCTTCGGTGCGCTCGATTGCTATTACACGCCGTTTTTGCCGCCGCCGCGGGTGGGAAACCGCTTTGGCGGCAAGGCGTTTAAGGAGATCGATCCTGCCAATAACCAGGGGCTCAACGTAGTGCCTCAGCTGATGTCCAAGAACGCGGACGAGTTTGTGTGGGCGGCACAGGTGCTCGCCGACATGGGCTACCGCGAGGTCAATCTCAACCTGGGTTGCCCCTCGGGTACGGTTGTTGCCAAGGGCAAGGGCTCGGGTTTCTTGCGCAATCTCGACGAGCTCGAGGCGTTCTTAAGTGATGTGTGCGAGCGGTCGCCGTTGCCGGTGTCGGTAAAGACCAGGCTGGGGCTGGAGAATGACGACGAATACGAGCGCGTGCTCGATCTGTATTGCCGCATGCCGCTAACAGAGCTGATCGTGCATCCGCGCGTACAGAAGGACCGTTATACAGGCTCGCCGCGCAAAGAGTTTTATGGCGAGACGCTGGAGCGTGCGCCGTTTCCGGTGGCCTATAACGGCGACATTTTCGATCTTGAGGATATGGACGCGCTGGCGGAGGCCTATCCCGACACGCGCCATGTAATGCTAGGGCGTGGCCTGCTCGCGAACCCCGCGCTGGCTCGCATGGTCAAGGGCGGCCCTGCTGCAACGGCTGCTGAGCTGCAGCGCTTCCACGACACGCTGTTTGCGGCATATGCAGAAGAGATTGGCGGCAATGCGGTCTTCCGCATGAAGGAGTGGTGGTTCTACGCCAAGTGCGCTTTCGCTGATCCCGCTACCGTCCACAAGATCGTACGCAAGACCAAAAAGGTCGACGAATACCGCGCTGCCGTCGAGCGCGTCTTTCGTGAACAGCCGCTTGCACCCACAGCTCGCTTCCACGGCTAACTAGTCATCGGGGGCGTTCTTTAACGACTGGTCATTTAAGGACGTCCCCAACGACTATGTAGCAAAAAGCTGTACACCAGCATCCAAAGATGTCGAAAAATGTCGACTTTGGATGCTGGTGTACATGTTTGGGTCCGACGGGGGAGCGGGCCTAGGCAATCAGTGCATCAAGTGTAATGAGCTCTCTGAGCCGCTCCGTGCGTGTTTGCCCATGGCGTTTGGCTTTTTCGTCAAACGCCTCAAGAATCGATTCGCCCACACGTGCTGATATAACGACGCTCGGCTCATCGGAGATTGGTGGCCTTCCCAACTTGATGGTGCGACCTTTCGGCCACTCATCTTTTTCGTAGGCTTCCGCGGCTTTCTTCAACTCTCCGGGAGCAAACCCCATCATCTTTTCGAGCTGCTTAGCATCCATGGCGCCTCCTATCGATCGACATAATGTCGAGCGCCGGTTCTCGGATTCTCTTTTTGTATACAATTTTGTAGACAAAAATACAAGCAGTTCATCGGGCTAATTAGCTTGTTTTGACCTGCCTGTTCGATAGGAAATGAGCATTGACGGCTTCGATACTCCTTTGCTTTTCAGCTTGGAATTTGGATGCTCATTGAACTTCCGGAGGGGAGCCCTTTATTAAGCTATTGAGATTCTGGGCAGGAGCTCTCACTGGTCTTCGGTAATGGGGTCAGCTTAATTCGCGACACAGTGTGTCGCGAATGGGAGTAGTCGTTAGGTGTCCTTCAATGGCTACTCATATAAGAACGTTCAAGTGTCGGATTTTGTCATTTAGTGTCGCTCTCAGCGACTATTCTGGAGGGTCGTGGTCAAAAAAGGGCAAATATGAGTACTGTTGCCATTATGGCTGCATTTATTTGCTATAAATTGTAGCTCCTGATGAGATTTGTTCCCATTAAGAGCTACTTTTATTGAACATATGAGGAGAAATAACGTCGTCTGCGGACGAGTGGAACGTTGAATAGTTCCTGAAGTGATCAAAATCGCTGCTACTAAACAGGTAGCAGTACTCATATTTGCCCTTTTTTGACCACAGCCCTCTCGGAAACCTTTCCAGAGGCGTCAAACAGCCATAATCCAAAGGTCTCCTCAAACAATTAGCCGGCCAAGAGCGTCCATGACTACCAAAAAGCTGTACGCCAGCATCCAAAGATGTCGAAAAATGTCGACTTTGGATGCTGGTGTACATGTTTGGGTCGTATGGGTTGGGGCCCTGGACGGACAGAGCGTGCGTACTAGAGCAGGTTTTCCTGCACCCACGCGATGATGTCGCTCGATTCGTAGAGTGGTTTGCCGTCGATGAACAGGCAGGGAACCTGGCGTTTTCCGCCGACGGCGATGAGTGTCTGTTCGGCATCGGAATCGGTCGAGATATTGCGCTCGGGAATGGTCACGCCGTTATCGGCCAAAAAGTGCTTGACCTTTAAGCAATACGGGCAGCCGGTCATAACGTACAGCGCGAGCTCGTGATTAGTAGCCATAGGTCTCCAATCGGTTGAGGTTTTGATTGAAATACCCAAAGCCGCCGCGGTCTATGCGCGCGTCAACGAAGACTCGATGGCCTGGACCAGAAACGCCGTGGCTCCGGTGGCGCAGGGCTTGTCGTAGTAGTCAACAAAGCGCTGGTCGGCAAGATAACCGTGGGCGAGGCCCAGGTACGCCTCGTCTTGGGGCTCGCATCCCCAGTTGAGAGCAATCCAGCGACGATGCATCGCGACAAGCTTACGAGCCTCGTTGCTCTCTGGGTCGCCAATGCCCATGGCAATCGAGAGCTGGCCCAGAATAGCGCGTTCAAGTTCCTTCATGTCGTTCCATGTCTCGGGGTCCATGTCCAGCAACGCTTCGTTTGCTGCATCGATAGCCTCATCGCCGTAGCGCGCCCGCGCCTCGGCACCGTAGCGCGCCTCGTTTTCCTGCACGGTGCGCCAGCGCTCCAGTTGCGGCAGGACGGCGCCCATGAGCGAGACGGCTTCGTCGAGCGACATGCCAGTGTTTTGTGCCAGGCGCGGGGCACAATCCTCAATCATTGCCTCCATGGTGGTGTCATAGGTGTACTGGCCGTGGTCGTAGCACCACTTGCAGTAATGTTCGGTCGTGGCGCCCGTGGCATCGGTGCCGCAGTCGCCGGGCGTGAGTATCATGCCGCAGCTCTGGCAATAGTGCTCGGGCATTTCGAGCAGGTGAGACAGGGGGTCGCCGGTCACAGCGGCAATGAGCTTCATCATGTCGATGCCCGGTGTGACCTCGCCGCGTTCCCAACGGCTGACGGCTTGGCGCGTGACGAAGAGCTTGGCGGCGAGCTGCTCCTGGGTAAGGTGATGGACGCGACGGACAGCGATGAGCTTTTCTGCAAAGGCCATAGCGGCTCCTTTCTGCTGGTTGATGGCTTAAGCATACGCGGCGGCAGGCACCCTTCCAAGCAACCGTTGGTTGCACGACGGGGGACCGCGGCGAAGAATTGCGCACAACGCCCCACGCCTCCATGCCGTACAATGACCGGCATGGAACCTATTGCATACATACATACCGACCTGCCGCAGAAGTTCGGCATTCCACGCAACAGCTTTTTGGCACCCCATCTGCAGGGACGCATCGTTTTTGAGCCGGAATTTGCCTCCAATGCAGCGGTTGAGGGTCTGGACTCCTTCTCTCACCTATGGCTGCTGTGGCGCTTCGAAAACGGTACGCCCGGCGGCACGGCTAAGGACATAGCCGCCGATGCCAAAACGCAGGACAGGTCCGGCGCCAACGCAAAATGGTCGAAAACCGTGCGTCCGCCGCGTCTGGGTGGAGCCGAACGTGTGGGCGTGTTTGCTACGCGCAGTCCGTTTCGCCCTAATCCCATTGGGCTTACCTGCGTCAAGCTCGATCGCGTCGAGCTTACCGACGACGGCCCCATCATCCATGTGCTGGGGGCCGATCTGCGCGACGGCACGCCCATCTACGACATTAAGCCCTACATTCCGTTCGCGGACTGTCACCCGGATGCGACCGGAGGCTGGATCGAGGATGCTCCGTGGCAAGAGCTCGACGTCGAGTTCCCGCAAGCGCTGCAGGATATGGTCCCGCCCGCAAAACTCTCCGGCTTGGTCGAAGTCCTTCGCCAAGATCCGCGCCGTGCGGGCAGCAAGCACGAGCCAAACCGCATTTACCACTTGGCTTACGCTGGACTCGACATATCTTTTACGGTCGATGAAACCCAGCTAACCGTAGTCGCCATCACCGACGCGCGAGACTAACCAGCCATTCGTCCGCACCCGTCAAATTAAGCGCCAAACTCCGCGCCAAAACCGCCCACGCTGGTGGACAATAACGCCTACCAAAACAATCACTTTGCACGGGAGTCCAGCATGAAATACGACTTCACTTCAATCATCGACCGCCACGGCATGGACTCCATCGCCGTTGACTCTTGGGGTGAGATCCCCGGTATGGCTCCGAATGCACCCGACGAGGGCTTCGACCGCATTCCCATGTGGGTGGCCGACATGAACTTCGCCACGGTGCCCACGGTCCAGGAGCACATCATTCAGCGTGCCCAGCACCCCATGTTTGGCTACTTTAACCCGCGCCCCGAGTACTTCGACCGCATCATCGAATGGCAGAGCCGCCGTAATGGCGTCGAGGGCCTGGCACCTGAGCATATCGGCTACGAAAACGGCGTGCTGGGCGGTGTCGTGTCGACGCTGCGCGCGTATGTCCAGCCAGGCGATGCGGTGCTGGTCCATAGCCCCACCTACATCGGCTTTACCAAGTCTATCGAAGCCGCGGGCTATCGCATTGTCCACAGCCCGCTTAAGCTCGACGACCAGGGCGTGTGGCGCATGGACTTTGAGGACATGGAGTGCAAACTCACCCAAAACCACATTCATGCCGCGGTGTTCTGCTCACCGCACAATCCCTGCGGCCGCGTATGGGAGCGTGACGAGATCGAGCGCGCCATGGACATCTATCGCCAGCACGATTGCGTGGTGATCTCGGACGAGATTTGGTCCGATATCATCCTGCCGGGACACAAGCATATCCCGACGCAGTCGGTGGGCGAGGATGCCCGCATGCGCACGGTTGCCCTCTATGCGCCGAGCAAGACGTTCAACTTGGCGGGTCTGGTCGGCAGCTACCACATTATCTACAACGAGACGCTGCGCGACCGCATGTGCGCCGTGTCCAACAAGACCCACTACAACGAAATGAATGTCCTCTCCATGCATGCGCTTATTGGTGCCTACCAGCCGCAGGGCTACGAGTGGGTGGACGAGCTCAACCAGGTGCTTGCCGGCAATATCGAGTACTTCTGCACGTATGCAGAAAAACACTGGAAGGGCGTCGCGTTTTCACGTCCGCAGGGCACGTACATGGTGTTTATTGACTGCGCCGAGTGGTGCCGCGAGCATGGCCGCGATATTCAGTGGCTGCTCGACGAGGGGGCGCGCGTGGGCGTGGGGTATCAGGACGGCCGCCCGTTCCATGGACCCTGCCACATTCGTGTGAATCTGGCGCTGCCGCTTTCGCGCGTAAGGGAAGCGTGCGATCGCTTGGACCGCTACGTTTTTAATGCACGATAGGCGTGTGCTGCATGCGGGGCCTTCTGCCAAGCCGGCTGGAAGGCCCCGCATGGTAAAACGTCTGTAACCATTGGACGCTCGAGTGGTTTCGTTTGCTATTATCTTTAACCATTTTAGTCTGTAAACAGGATCTTCTGGAGCTCGATGAAAAGACCTCGCCGCTCGGTGTCCATATCGTTGTTTGTCGCGCTTGCGGTAGCGTGTGCCTTTGTCGTAGCGATAGCCGGCTGTTCCGGGTCGAATGACAGAGCCTCGACGTCTGCATTAGAAGGTCTGGACGCCGCGCGGGCCAAAGACGACAGCCTTAAGACGCTCAACGTTGGCAGCGACCTCTATCCACCGTTTGTGTATACCGATGAGTACGGCGATATCGTTGGCCTGGATGTCGAGATACTAACCGAGGCTTTGGCCCGCATTGGTTACAAGCCAAAGTACCAGCTGATCGATTGGGAAAAGAAGAAAGAGCTGCTGGCGAGCGGCGAGCTCGATTGTGTCATGGGTAGCTTTAGCATGACGGGTCGCGAAAACGAGTATCGTTGGGCCGGCCCGTACCTTGCGAGCCGCCAGGTGGTCGCGGTCGATCCCCAGAGCGATATCTACACGCTTGCCGATCTTGAGGATAAGGTCGTGGCAGTCCAGTCCACCACCAAGCCCGAGGACATTTTGCTCAATCGTACAAATGAAAACGTTCCGCAGATCAAAGAGCTCTATTGTTTTTCGGACCGCTCATACCTGAACCCGGCACTTGTCGAGGGCCTGGTCGACGCCATCGCCGCGCATGAGTCCTCGCTGCTCACCTACGAAAAGGACTATGGTGTGACGTATCGCATTCTGGATGAGCCGCTGCTAGTGGTTGGTTTGGGCACCGCTTTCGATATCAACGATACGCGCGGCATCGACGTTAAGCTCACTCATGCCTACCAGGAAATGCTTGCCGATGGCACCATGGAACGTCTGGTGTCAAAGTACTTTGATGACCCTTCGCCATTTTTGAATATGGAGGGCCTGTCATGATCGATGCACCCGACCACGCCGCTCAGGAGCGGGGCAATCGTTCGGCAGGGGTATGGCTCCTTGTCGCTCTGCTGGGGATAGCGCTCTCGGTTGTTGCCGGCATGATGAGCTACGGTTACATGACGGCCCAAGCCGAGCAGCGCTTTGCCGACGTTGTCGATTACGTGGCGACGCAGAGCCTTTCCTACGATGCATTCAATAGCGCCTATACGACCAAAAACCTGATTCGCGTTATGGAGATCGCAGGAGAGACGGCGCGCGATATGGAGCGCGACGGTTCGGTGGATAACGCCATGTTGGAGCAATATGCTGACCAGTTCAACGTGAGTGCACTGATCGTGACGGACGCATCAGGCAATTTGGTGTCCGAGTCCTCGACGGATGGCGTGGGCTACGAGTCGCTCGCTACGTATCTCAAGGAATCACCCGTGCTTGAGGTGGCAACTCATCCGCTTAAGTCCTATACCGCCCGCATCACGCTTGCGGATGATTCGGTCGCAGACATTGGCTGCGTGACTCGGCAGGATGGCGAGGGCATCGTTATCGCGGTAAGGCATCAGAGCGCGAAGGCGGTTGCAAGCAATACACTCAAACTGCAGAGCTTGCTTGATGGCTATGAAACCATCGATAGCGGCAATATCGTGATCGAAAGCGACGGCAAGGTCGTTGCGACCAATGCCGTTGAACCCACCGTATTGGGCGTGTTCGATCTGCCTGTGACGGATGTCTTCATTGTCGACGGTATTAAGGATCGATGCCTGGCTGGTAAGGTCAGATTGGTTAACGCCGACGGCGAGTGGTATTTGGGCACATTTGGAAAAGCGCACAAATTCTATGTGTACACCTATGCCTCGGCGCAGCGCTACTTTGAGGTCGCCGCGGCTGTTGCCGCCGGCGTGCTGGTGCTCTACGGCGGTGTTATAGCCGTTGTTGTGACGGTGCGTCGCCGCGCTGATCGTCGACGTTTGACGGACTTGCTGCAGCAGGAGCGCGACTATGGCGACAAGCTGGCAAAGGCGGCGCGTGAGGCCTCGTCTGCCAACTCGGCAAAGACGGAGTTTCTGCGTCGCATGAGCCACGATCTGCGCACGCCCATCAACGGCATTCGCGGCATGGTCGAGGTTGGCGATGCCAATGCGGACGATCTGCAAAAGCAGACTGAGTGCCGCTCAAAGATCTGGACGGCATCGGGACTGCTGCTCGACCTTGCCAACGAGGCGCTCGATATGAGTCGCCTGGAGAGCGGGCAGGTCGACCTGAACCTCGTACCCATAAATTTGGTGGCCCTCAACTGTGAAGTGCGCGATATTCTGGAGCGCCAGGCCGAGGAGCGTCTGGTGACAATTATCTCCGACCAGCAGACGCTTAATCATCCCTATGCGCGGGTGAGCGTGACGCACCTCAAGCGTTTGTTGCTCAATATTGCCGGCAATGCCGTCAAGTACAACCGCCAGGGCGGCTATGTCCGCCTGGTGTGCCGCGAGGTGGAGCCTGTAGATGGCGTCCCTGTCTATGAATACACGATCGCCGACAACGGTATTGGCATGAGCGAGGAGTTCCAGCAGCACCTCTACGAGCCGTTTTGCCGCGAGGAGCAACAGGTGGAAGGTGCTTCATCGGGAACTGGCCTGGGCGCGCCTATCGCAAAACAGCTGGTCGAGCTTATGAGCGGAACCATGAGTTTTACGAGCGTCTTGGGGCAGGGGACGACGTTTACCATCCGCCTGCCGTTCGAGAAATGCAAACGCTCCGAGATTCCTCAGGCAGTTCGCGTGGATGGGGGCGATGGCGATGCGCTCCAGGGCTTGCGCGTTTTGCTCGTAGAGGATAACGATCTGAATGCCGAGATCGCGCAGTTTACGCTCAGCCGTGCCGGTGCCATCGTGACGCATGCTAAGGATGGTGAGTCTGCCGTCGAGATGTTTACCGCGAGCGCACCGCACGAGTACGACGTGGTGTTGATGGACATCATGATGCCTGGCATCGATGGCCTTGAGGCCACGCGTCAGATTCGAGCACTCGATCGCGAGGATGCCGCGACCACGCCGATTATCGCCGTGAGTGCCAACGCCTTTGCCGACGACCGCAGGCTTTCGCGCGAGGCGGGCATGAACGCGCACCTGAGCAAGCCTGTGAGCTCGCAAGAGCTCGTCGAGGCGCTAGCGCACATAGCCGCCGACGCTTCATAAGCATATGGCCCGGTTCCAAGGTGGGTTGGAACCGGGCCATATTGTTATTGATGAGGCCTGCTGAGGGGCTTACTTTTCTTGAATCTGCTTACCGCAAAGATGCTCAATCGTAATCTCGTAGAGCTGGACGCCCTTAATGTCCTTGGCGATTTCCTCTTCGACTTCCTCGGCAGAAGGGTAGTACTTAAGCGCGAGCTGGCGGACTTTATCCTCGATAAACGCGGGGGTGTCATTCGCCAGGCGACAACGGCCAAAGACGACGGTGCTCATAACGTAGGGGGCCCAGTCGCCGTCCTGGTACCACTCGTTGCCGTATACGGTAAAGCAGACCTTGTCATCGCGCTTGAGTGCGTCGACCTTGTGGCCGGCTTTGGCGCCATGGAAATAGATCTTGTCGTGCTCGGCGTCAAAGAAGTAGTTGACGGGAATGGCGTACGGGTAGCCGTCGTCGCCGTTGACGGCAAAGACGCCGCGCTTGCAGGTAGCGAGCAGTTCGCGCGCCTCCTCGTCGGTGATGGCGCGTTTCTTTCGACGTAAGGGCCTAAACATCGTTGGCTTCCTTTCTGGTCGTGCGTGGTGGTTGAGCACAAACTATAGCGAAACGGATCCGTTTTTCTTGATGCGGGCGAGTATGTTTTTGAGTTTGTTAAAGTCGAGCGGTTTGGACAGATGGGCGTTCATGCCGGCGTCGTGTGCCGCCTTGGCGTCTTCGGCAAAGGCATTGGCGGTGAGCGCGATGATGGGGATATCGGCTGCATCGACCTTCTCGCTCAGACGAATCGCGCGGGTTGCCTCGTAACCGTCCATGTCCGGCATCATAATGTCCATCAGGATCGCATCGAAGCTGCCGGCGGGATGAGACAGGTACAGATCGACGACTTCGTTGCCGTTGACGGCGCGGGTGACCACGACGCCCTCGGATTCTAGCAGCGCCTGGGCAATCTCGGCATTCAATTCGTTGTCTTCGGCGAGCAGCACGTTCATGTTGGCAAGCGAGCAGTCGAGCGCCTTCTCGACCGTATCCGTCCGCGCCTGGGGGTTCTTGTCGATATCGAGCGGAATTTCCACGTAGAACGTGGTGCCCACATGGAGCTCGCTGGTGACTTCGATGGTGCCGCCCATCAGTTCAATAAGCGACTTGACGATTGGCATGCCCATGCCGGTTCCTTGGAACTTGCTGCGCGCATCGTCACCTTCTTGGGCAAACGGCTCATAGATATGCTTTAAAAACTCGGGAGCCATGCCAATGCCGGTATCCGAAACGCTAAAGCAAAAGAGCGCGCGCCCGTTATCGAGTGGCTTGGTCTTTGAGCTAAAGGTGACGGAGCCGCCGTGCTTGTTGTACTTAATGCTGTTGTCTAACAGGTTGATCATGATCTGTCGGATATGGGTGGGACTGCCGATCATGTATGGCCCCGTGGCGTACGGCAGACTATTGTCCTGCATTGTGATGCCGTTACTGGACGCGCGGAGCTTGCACAGCACTAGCGTATCGTCACAGAGCTCTTTGAGGTTAAAAGGCGCATGCTCCAGTGTTAGCTTGCGGTCTTCGATTTTGCCCATCTCGAGGATGTCGTTGATCAGCGAGAGCAGGTGATTGGCGGCAACGCGCGCCTTGGCACGGCTCTCGCGGGCGACTTGCATATCGCCTTCCTTCAATTCCTCGATCTCGATAAGGCCCAGGATACCGTTGAGCGGCGTACGGATGTCGTGGCTCATGCGCGTGAGGAATGCCGTCTTAGCGGCGTTGGCAGCATCGGCTTTTTTGCGCTCGGTTCGAGCGCGCACGAGCGCCCAGATGAGCAGGACGATGCCGACCGACAACATACCGATGAGGGTAGCTGCAATGGCGGTGCGGTTGCGATAAAGGAATTGAAGCGTGTTGGATTCCTGGGCCGTGTACGACGTGGAGGAGAAATTGCTTGCGGAGAGCGATTCTCCGGCATTGATGATGCCCTTGTTGATGATTCCCAACAGCTCGGGTTTTCCGCGCGAAATCCAGCACGAGAGCTCACAGGTGTCAGGGAGCTCGGTCGTCTCGCAGTCCTCGAGATCGTAACGGTCACCGATGGTTTTTACGCGTGAACTGGGAGCGACGATGCAGTGCGCCGTTCCCTTCCTGAGGGCGTCGAACGCTTCATCGTCGGATTGGTATTCGGTTACGGTCGCTGTGGGGAACAGACTTTCAAGTGCATTTTTGTTGACAAACGATGATTTGGTACAGGCGATGTTCTGAAGGTTTTTGTTCAGGTTGCTGCCGGTGTGGATAGCGGTGAGGGATATGGTTCCCAACGATACCGACTGCACAACGCCTGTTTGCTCGGCAAACCAGTAATCTCGGTATACCGGCAGCGCAACGTCTATGCTTTCCTTTGACAGGGCCTTTGACATCATCTTGTAGCTATCAAAGGCGACGGTTTTGACCGTAATGCCAAATTTATCGTGTAGCGTCGTCGCAAGCGATGCGAGCGAGCCTTCCATTTCGCCGTCTTCGTTCTCGCTGCAGTAGGGGAGTTTGCCCGTAATGTAGCCGAGCGTGATGGTGTTGTTGTTTGCTTTGAGCCAGGAACGTTCGGGTCCGTTGAGCGATGATGAGCCGCTGTTTTGGGTCGAGTAGTGAGATTTTACTTCGTCGTTATAGCGTGGGTTGACGCGGGCGATTGCCGTCATGGCAGCATTGATGTCGTCCATCAGGTCGGGGCGGCTTTTGGGAACGGCAAAGTAGTAGTCGTTCGAACCAATGTAGAACATGGGGGAGGCATTGGGCGACGAGATTGTGTCGTTCATGATGACGGCATCGACTTCGTCGTTTGCGAGCGCGTCAAAGAGATCGGACCCTCCGTCATACTCCTTGTATGTGCAGGCGATTCCTTCGCTGGCGAGCCATTGCTGGCCAACGAAGGTTTGCATGACGTCGGGGTTGCAACCGATAGTGAGACCCTGGAGTGCTTGAGGGTCACCCTTTGCAAGGTCGTCACGGTCGGGCCTGGCGTAGATGTAGTAGCGCTCGGTGCCCTCGGGGTTCGAGGAAAAGAGCAGCTTTTGGGCACGTTCCTCGGAGTAGGAGATGTTGGGCATGAGGTCGATCTCGCCTGCCTCGAGCATGTCCATAAGCTCGGTGAAGGTGCCGGAGACGTATTCGTACCGCCAGCCGGACGTGTAGTACGACAGGGTCTGGAGGTACTCGTAACCCCATCCCGAGAGACGCTCGCCGGGGGTGCCGTCCTGGAAGCCCTCGTTGCTGACGAGCCAGCCGACGCGGACCGTCTTGACTTGCTGATCGGTATTGGCGGCATAGGCGGGGGCGGGCATGATGGTGCTCAGTACGGCGAGCGCGGCAAGCGCGACGGCCAGGGTGCGATATATAACTGAACGAAGGACGGTGGCAGCTCTCACATGCAATCCTAACGAATCGAGACATTACCGCATAAGGATATCAGCTCAGCCTGCCCAGCCGGCAGCTGCACCGCTAAACGGTCCCGCCCGGCAGTCATCGGGGACGTTCTTAAACGACTAGTCATTGGGGACGTTCTTGTTTGACTAGTCATTTAAGAATGTTCCCAATGACTAGTTCCCAATGACTAGTTTCGTTTGCGGGGGAGGCGTGGGACAATACCGAGCGAACGAGATTGGGCGTCTGGGAAAGGGGTCGCGATGAACAGGTTGAGGACGCTTGCCGATGTGCTGCGACAGGCTGGCTTTGCGCGCATCACGGGCCTGTTTCTAATCTTTTACCTGCTGTGCTCGACTGCCGTCTGGCTGTCCGAGCCCACGTCCCTTACGTTTGGCGACGGTCTCTGGTTTAGCTTTGAGACGGTCTCGACCATCGGCTTTGGTGACATTCCTGCCGAGACACCGGTTGCCCGCGCCATTACCGTCATTCTGAGCGTCATCAGCATCTTCTACATCGCCATGCTCACGGGCGTGGCGGTGAACTACTGCAATACGCTTATCAAGCTGCGCCAAAAGGACACCATGGCGCGCTTTATGGACGATCTTGAGCATTTGGAAGAGCTCGATCGTGACGAGCTCGCCGATCTTTCGCGTCGCGTGCGCGAGTATCGTCGACGCCAGCGCTAAGACGAACGTCGTGCGCCACAACAAGGGGGACCAAATATGAATATCACCGTGTATTTGGGTGCCAGTGCCGGCAATGATCCGGCGTTTCTGCCCGCGGTGCAGGAGCTGGGCAACTGGATTGGCGCCAACGGGCACGCGCTGGTATACGGCGGGTCCAAATCGGGGCTGATGGGTGCGCTCGCCGATAGCGTACTCGAGGCGGGTGGACACGTGACGGGTGTTGAGCCGAGCTTTTTTATCGAGGCCGAGTTTCAACATGACGGTATCAACGACCTTATCGTGACGAGCGATATGGCGGAGCGCAAGGCCAAGATGATTGAGCTCGGCGATGCGTTCATCGCATTTCCGGGCGGCACGGGCACGCTCGAGGAGATTGCCGAGGTTATGTCCGCGGTGTCGTTGGGGCACCTGAGCTCTCCGTGCATCCTGTATAACCTGGACGGTTACTACAACGACCTCAAGGCGTTGCTCGGGCGCATGATTGATAAGGGGCTTTCGAGCCCGAGGCGCCAGCACGGCATCTACTTTGCCGACGATTTGCGCGAGATTGCCTCGATTATCAACGGATAAGTCTTGAGCCTGCCCCACTATGGCTCCCAATGGTGCCGTTTGCGGCGCAGGTGGTTGGCTCGTTCGGGCAACGCTCGCTCTACAATAAAACGTATCTATGTCGACTTTGACCGCGGGAGGACCCGATGGATAACCTTGCCAAACCCACGAACCGAGCGCTGTTTTTGGTCAGCGTTGCCGTGACCGGTGCACTCGCGGGTGCCGCAGTCTGGCTGTTCTTTTTTGCGATGGAGCACGGTATCGACTATCTATGGACCGAGATTCCGCACGCGCTGGGCGTCGCTTCGCCCGAGCTTGCCAGCGGCCCGTTTGGCTTTCTGCCGTACCCGTTTTTTGTCTGCCTGCTGGGCGGCCTGTTAATCGGTCTGTACGAAAAGATGACAGGCACCAAGACCGATGACCTCAACCAGGTGATGGCTAAGGTTAAGCAAGATGGGCGCTACCCGTACGACAACCTGGGCAAGCTTTCGCTCGCGGCATTGCTGCCGCTGCTGTTTGGCGGAAGCATTGGACCGGAGGCCGGCCTGACCGGCGTTATCGCTGGTCTGTGCAGCTGGGTCGGCGACCGCATGCGTCGCTTTGGCGCCGAGTTTAGGGAGCTTACGCTGCTGGGCACCCAGGCTGCCCTGACGGCGCTCTTTACCGCGCCCGTCTTTGGTTTTGTGGCACCGCTCGCTGGTAGCGCCGACGGCCAGGGCGAAGACGCCGACGATGAGTCCGTGTCCGACGAGGTCACCATCAAGCTGCCCAAGGCGCAAAAGACCGTGGTCTACGGCATTGCGATTGCCGGCGGTCTGGGCACCTACCTGCTGCTTGGCCAGCTTGTGGGCGGCGGCATGGGTATGCCGAAGTTCGAGTCCGCCGAGGTGGGCAACCTGGAGCTTACCTGGCTCATTCCTCTGTCGCTGATCGGAACAATCTGCGGCTGGCTGTACTTTGTCTCTGAGCACGCGAGCGAAGTGCTTGCCCACGCAATAGGGGAGCACCCCATCGCTAAGGCCATGCTGGCCGGTCTGGTACTTGCCGCCTGCGGTACGGCTCTGCCCTTCACCATGTTTGCCGGCGAGACGCAGGCCGACGTGCTCATGGAAACCTATCTGACCATTCCCGCCGGCGTGCTTATTGTGACCGGTCTTGTTAAGGCCATGCTGACGCCCGCCCTCATCAACCTTGGTTGGCGTGGCGGCCACTTCTTCCCGGTTATCTTCTCGGGTGTGAGCCTGGGCTATGGCCTTGCCATCCTCACCGGCGCCGATCCGGTCTTTTGCGTCGCTGTCTGCACGGCATCGACGATGGGCGCCGTCATGCGCCAGCCCATCATGGTCGTGGGCCTGCTGCTCATGTGCTTCCCGCTCAAAGGCATCGTCTGTATGATCATCGCCGCCGCCATCGCCGCCGGCATTCCGCTGCCCAAGCCGCTGCGCAAGTAGTACGGTGGCTCACGCTGGGGATATGCCATTTGTCACGGATTTACGGGGAGGGGCGGCGATCGCGTCCTTCGTGGATTGAGGCTCGCGTGGCTACAGATCGCGTACTCGATAAACCTTGGTGCTGACGGTGCAGCTGATTGCGCATAGTGCGAGCGCCAGTACGGCAATTCCTGCACACAGACAGCCAAGGACGGCAGGATCGGGATTCGCCCCGGCAATCGACATAAGCCAGTTGCTGATGGGGTTGGAGGAGCTCAGCGCTGCCATGGTAAGGCATCCGAGTAGGGCAAACAGGCCAACGGATAGGCGCAGTGCCTCCATGTGTCCAAATCGGAAGAACAGCGGCTGTGCCAAGAACACCATCATGAGGGAGATGAGCATCGATGCTGCCGAGGCGGTTGCGATTTCAAAGATCGTCTGGCATGTCGAAGGGATGCCCATGGGATCGAAGAGCGGAAGGGCGAGGATGTTCAGAAGCGTAGCCGCGCATGCCATGACGACCGAGAAGACAACGATGCACAGGTAGCGTGCGCAAATAATGTCTTTGCGCGAGAAGGGCAACGTTGCTCGATAACGCTCCCAGCCGTTTTGGTTATCGTAGCCAGCTAGCGAGTTCATGATTATGATGGGCGACATTGCGCTGACCGCACAGGCGCCGGCGCTCATGCCGGAATCGCCGTCTGTCGCGTTGACAAGGGTCAATACGACGAATATGAACAGGCCGACGCCCGCGATGCTCGGGAGAAACGAGCGCATGATGGCGGTCTCGGACATAAAGGCACGTTTCATTTCGAAGCTCCTTTCAGCGTGAGGCGTAGATAGTCGTCAATGGTTGCCCGATCGCAGGGAATCTCGGGGAAGGCCTCGAGCGTTTCGCGACGGTTGGGCACGAGCACGTCCACGCTATAGGCGTGGTGGACGGCACGGGCGCTTTCGACGCAAGCCATAAGCTCGGCGGCCTGCGCTTGGGTGCAGTGGGCGATGCCGGCGCGGTCGGTAATGTCCTCGCGCGGCAGGTCAAACACAATCGAGCCGTTATCGATGCAGATGACGCGGTCGGCGGCGCGATCGAGGTCGGACGTAATGTGGCTCGAGAGCAGCACGCTGCGCTGACCGTCGGAAACAAAGGCAAGCAGCTCATCAAGCAGTTCCTCGCGTGCCATGGGATCGAGGCCCGCGGTGGCCTCGTCCAAAACGAGCAGCTTGGCCTCGTGGCTGAGCGCGCAGGCAAGCTGCAGCTTCATGCCCATGCCGCGGGAGAGGTCCTTGACCTTTGCCTTGGGATCGAGGCCAAATCGGTTGATGAGGTCGGCGAAGGTGCCATGGCTCCAGGTGGGGTACGCTGGACTTACGAGTGCCTCGACTTCGGTCACCTTAAGTGTGGAAGGGAAGGGGCACGTGTCTAGCACGAGGCCGACGCGAGTGCGCAGACAACGCTGCGTCTCATCGGGCGCGTCGATGCCACAGCGCTGCCCAAACAGGTGCACCTCGCCGGCATCGAGTTTGATAAGCCCGAGCGCGGCTCGAATCGTCGTTGTTTTGCCGGCACCGTTGGCACCCACAAAGCCGACGATCTGGCCAGGCTCCACGGCAAGCGTGACGTTGCGCAGCGAAAAGCGGTCGCTTACACGGCGTGAAATGCCTTTGAGTTCTAAAAGGGTTTGCATGGTATAGCCTTTCTTGCAGATGGCTACTGCATGGTTTCGGGGGCTACGAGGTCGAGCATCTCGTGCAGCTTGTCGCGCGTGACGCCCAAGGCTTCGGCTTGACTTGCCGCTTTTGCAAGCAGCTCTTCGATATGGCAGAGCTGGTTTTCGCGCAAGAGTTCTTGGTTGCTCTCGGTGACAAAACAGCCCTTGCCCTGTACGGTGCAGATAAACCCGAGCTGCTCCAGGTCGGCGTAGGCGCGCTTGGTGGTGATGACGCTCACGCCAAGATCGCTCGCGAGTGCACGGATGCTGGGGAGTTTGGCTCCCGCAGCGAGCGTGCCCGAAAGGATCTGGGCTTTGACCTGCGAGGTTATCTGCTCGTAGATGGGCTTGTCGCTCGAATTGGATAGGATGATGTCCACAGCGGCTCCTTAGCTGTTGGGTTACACGTGTATATAACCGGTAAGCACAGTATATATACACTATATACAGTTATGCAAGAGGCAAATACTGATTGGGCCGGCTACCCTGGCCCCAACTGATGAATTTGTCCTGATAGGCGCCCTAGAGCGGGATTTCGCGGCTACAATAATACGGTTACAACGACGTAATGCACTCAATGCAAGAAAGGATCCGCATGGCAAGCCTGTCGGATGAAATCTCGTCGCGCCGCACATTCGCGATCATCAGCCACCCGGACGCCGGTAAGACCACGCTTACCGAGAAGCTACTGCTCTATACCGGCAGTATCCAGACCGCCGGCTCCGTCAAGGGTAAGAGCTCGGCCAAGCATGCCGTCTCGGACTGGATGGACATCGAGAAGGAGCGCGGTATTTCCGTTACCTCCTCGGTGCTGCAGTTCACCTACAACGGCGCCTGCGTCAACATCCTTGATACCCCCGGCCACCAGGACTTCTCGGAGGATACCTACCGTACCCTTATGGCCGCCGACGCCGCTGTCATGGTCATCGACGGCGCTAAGGGCGTCGAGGCCCAGACCAAGAAGCTCTTTAAGGTCTGCACGCTGCGTCACATTCCCATCTTCACCTTTGTGAACAAGCTCGACCACGAGGCTCGCGATCCGTTTGAGCTCATGGAAGAGATCGAGAATGTTCTGGGCATCAACACCTATCCCATGAACTGGCCGATCGGCAGCGGCCGCAATTTCCGCGGTGTGTTCGATCGTCAGACCCGTCGCGTTATCGCCTTTGAGGGCGACGGTCACGCCAACGCCACCAAGAAGGTCGCCGAGGTCGAGGCTGAGCTGGGCGACCCCTCCATGGACGAGCTTATTGGCGAAGAGAACCATAAGAACCTGATGGACGACATCGAGCTGCTCGATGGCGCCGGCGACGAGCTCGACTTGGATGCCGTGGCCTGCGGCAAGCTGAGCCCGGCGTTCTTTGGCTCGGCGCTCACCAACTTTGGCGTGGAGCCCTTCCTCAAGGAGTTCCTGCGTCTGGCCCCGACGCCGCGCGCCTATACCGATACGCTCACCGGCGAGCCGGTCGATCCCTGCCGCGACGACTTTAGCGGCTTTGTGTTTAAGATCCAGGCCAATATGGACAAGAACCACCGAGATCGCATCGCCTTTGTGCGCATTTGCTCGGGCAAGTTCGAGCGTGGCATGGATGCCTTCCACATGCAGGGCAACCGTAAACTCAAGCTGGCCACGGGCACCTCGATGATGGCCGATGACCGCGCGATTGTTGACGAGGCGTACGCGGGCGATATCGTGGGCCTGTTCGATCCGGGTATCTTTAGCATCGGCGACACCGTGTGCTCTGGCAAGCGCCACGTGCAGTATCCGCAGATCCCGACGTTTGCCCCCGAGATGTTCGCTCGCATTACGCAGGTCGATACGCTCAAGCGCAAGCAGTTCGTCAAGGGTATGGAGGAGCTTGCCCAGGAGGGTGCTATCCAGATCTTCCGCGAGCTGGGTGCCGGCATGGAAAGCGTCATTGTGGGCGTGGTCGGCGTGCTGCAGTTTGAGGTGCTCGAGCGCCGTCTCAAGGCCGAGTACCGTGTTGAGGTTCGCCGCCAGCCGCTGCCCTATACGGACATCCGCTGGATCCAGAACGACCCCGACACTATTGATATCCCGGGCCTTTCGCTCACGCGCGACACGCTGCGCGTCGAGGACATGCGCGGCGGTAAGCTGCTGCTGTTTACGAGCCCGTGGAACGTGGATTGGGCAACCGACCACAACCCCGACCTGATCCTGTCGGAGTTTGGCAACGTAGCCTTTTAACGTATCGGCGCGGTGGTCCTGCGGGGCTGCCGCGCCGTTTGCTTGCCTTATGCCGTGTGAGCGGCTATTATACCCACCGTCGTCTCAAGACCGGGGCGTCCGAGCAGTTCGGGTCCGATATCCTGCTCGTTAAACCTAAAACCAAAGGAGTACATAATGATCAAGAAGGTCATGGAGGACTACAAGGTCCTGTTGCGGAGCATTCCCGCGGCAACGGTTTCGCTGTTTTTCGTGAGCGTCATCATGATGAACCTGCTGGCCAACAAAGAGCTCATCAGCCTGCCGTATCTGGCACTCGATTGCGGCTTTGTGGTGAGCTGGGTTTCGTTTTTGTGCCAGGACATGATCTGCAAGCGCTTTGGTGCCAAGGCATCCATTAAAATCTCTATCCTCGCGCTGCTGGTCAACCTTGCCGTGAGCCTGTGCTTTTGGGCATGCTCGCTCACGCCCGGCATGTGGGGCGCTTACTACGACACGGGCATGATCGAGGTCAACACCGCTCTTAACGCCACCATCGGCGGCACCTGGTACGTGGTGCTGGGCTCTTCGCTGGCAATGCTCGTTTCTGCCGTGGTTAACTCCACGCTCAACCAGTCGCTCGGCCGCATGCTCAAAAAGAATAACTTTGCGAGCTTTGCCTTCCGCTCCTATGTGTCCACGGGTGTTGGCCAGTTTATCGACAATCTGGTCTTTGCCATTGTGGTGAGCCACACGTTCTTCGGCTGGACCTGGGTGCAAGTCCTCATGTGCTCGCTGACGGGCGCTGTTGCCGAGCTGCTGTGCGAGGTCTTCCTAAGTCCCGTGGGCTACAAGGTCGTGCGCGGCTGGGAGCGCGAGAATGTGGGCTCCGAGTACCTCGAGCGCCACGCAACCGCCTAAGGAGCAAGTATGCGGGTTTTGATCACGGGTGCTTCGGGCGGTATCGGAGCCGCATGCGTGCAGCGCTTTTTGGACGAGGGCCACGAGGTCGTGGGTTTTGATCTGCTGCCGGCGGCGATCGAACACGAGCGCTACCGCCATCTGATTGTTGATGTCCGCGAGCCGGGCTCGTTTCCAGGCGACCTTGAACCCCAAGTGATCGTGAACGTTGCCGGTACACAGGATTCCGCCGACGATATCGCCGCCAACCTGTGTGGCACCATCAACGTGACCGAGCGCTACGCCTTTGCGGGGGAGGGGCTTGCCGCCAAGCCGGCGCCGGCTATCAAATCCGTGGTCAATGTGGGGTCGGCGAGCGGGCATACGGGATCGGAGTTTCCCGACTATGCCGCCAGCAAGGGCGGCGTTATCGCCTACACCAAGAACCTTGCAAACCGTCTGGCGCCGCAGGCTATCGCCAACAGTGTGGACCCGGGCGGCGTTATCACGCCGCTCAACCGTTGCGTGATGGAAGACGAACACCTGTGGAACCAGATTATGGAGCTCACGCCGCTTAAGCGCTGGGCCACCGCCCAAGAGATTGCCGAGTGGATCTACTTTGTGGGCGTGACCAACCGGTTTATGACCGGGCAGAGCCTGTTGATCGATGGCGGCGAGGCCGGCCGCACGCAATTTATTTGGCCCGAATAGGAAACGCGCCCGATGGAAAGCCGTCGGGCGCGTTTTTGATGTATCGATTTTTAGCCGAGGCAAGTCCAGTTGACGGGGGTCGAGCCGTGCTGTTCGAGTAGCCGATTGGCTGCCGAGAAGGGACGCGACCCCATAAAGGCGGGGAGTTCTGCCGTGGCACGATTGGCCGAAAGCGGCGAGGGGTGCGTGGAGGCCAGACAGAACTTGTCGGTTGCCTTGCCCGCGTCAGTTGCGACGAGCTTGCCCTCGACCATCTGATGGGCAAAGCGGCCCCATGCCAAAAAGACAACCGGTTGGGGCAGCTGGCAGCAGCGTTCAATAACGTAGTCGGTGAGCGTGCTCCAGCCCAGCTTGGCGTGCGAGTTCGCGGCATGCTCGCGCACGGTGAGCGTAGTGTTGAGAAGCAGGACGCCCTGTTGTGCCCATGGCGTTAAATCTCCTGTGGCGGGAATGAGACAACCCAGATCGGCATTGAGTTCCTTGTAGATGTTGCGCAGGCTCGGCGGCAACTTGGTTTGCGTCGCGGGGACCGAGAACGACAGTCCCATGGCCTGGTTGGGTCCGTGATAGGGGTCTTGACCCAAGATGACAACTTTGACCTGGTCGGCCGGGGTGTAGGCGAGGGCATTGAGGATGTCGTCTTGTGCCGGGTAGATAGTCTGCTCGGCACGCAAAAGGGCGATGTGCTCGAGCAGCTGGTTCGTAGTGTCACGTACCGGCTGCGGCGCATTGCCCAACCAAGTTGCTATGTTGCGGTCGCGGGTTGCGGTGTCCATGGGGCTCCTTTATGGCAGATGCTCTGTTGGTATCTATTGTAAAGGCGCACCGGTTGCCTTTATGCCGCGGCTGCATGAAGAGCGGGGTCTACGAGGCGCGCTCGGGCGCTCCTGCCATACGAGCGCGTCCATGTGCGCGGAGGCGCGGAAGCTCGACGGTTGCCGCCATGACGCCGGTGAGGATGAGAGCTGCACCCAGGAAGGCGATGGGGCTCAGGACCTCGCCGACTAGGAAGAACGAGAAGACAGCGGAGCAGACCGGCTCAAGCGAGAAGGCGAAGCCGGTGGTCTCGGCGGGTACGTGGGGCTGCACGAGCGTCTGGGTGATAAAGCCGTAGGCAGAGCAGATGAGTGCGAGCGCGACGACGACCACGATCTCGCTGGGCGTACTGGGAAGTGTGAAACCGCCAAAGACGCATGCGGCGATGCCCGAGAACAAGCCGCCGAAGCCCAGCTGCCAAACGCCCAGAGCAAGCGGATCGACTTCTTCGACAAAGCGCTTGGCCACGATAATGTGGCTGGCATAGATAAAGGCCGAGAGCAGCATGATGATCGCGCCGGGATTCAGGCTGGTAAAGTCTGCGCCCGAGAGCAGCAACATACCGCAGGTGACGATGGCGGTGCCGACGAGCACTTTGCGCTCGGGGGCGCGACGCAGCAGGGCGGCGTTGGCAAACGGCACGATCACGACCGTCAGGCTCTGCAAAAAGCCGGCGGTGGAGGCGGAGGTGAGGCTGGAGCCCAGGCACATGCAGGTGAGCTCGGTTGCCATAATGGCGCCGATGATGGCGGCACGGACCATAAGGTCGCGGTTGATGCGCAACGCGTGCTTGTGGAAGAGCAGCAGGCAGACCACAAAGGCGATGATGCAGCGTAGCGCGACGATGCTCGTGGCGTTCATGCTGTCCATGCCGATCTTCATGAGGGGATACGAAAAGCCCCATGCGACGGGAACGGAAAATGAGAGCGCGATTGCTTTTTTGCGATCCATGGGACTCCTTTTGTTACAGAACGGTTTCGCAAAAAGGATTCTGCTCCCAGATGTGGATGTAGTAAAGCGAATGTATCTTCAGTATGATTAAGAAATACTAATGTTGGCAGAAAAAGCCCTGGCAAAACGTTTTACGGCTGCATTGATGTGGAGGTGCGATGGCATCGCGGTATCAGATTGTTTGTATGGTGGTCGATCGCGGCAGTCTTAAGGGCGCGGCGGACGAGCTGGGCTATACGCAAAGTGCGGTGAGCCAGGCCGTCAAGGCACTCGAGCGCGAGCTGGGTACCACGCTTATCGAGCGCGGTAAGCAGGGCGTTTCGCTTACGCGCGACGGTAAACAATATCTGCCGTATCTGCGCCAGATTGTGACCGCCGAGGCTGAGCTCGAGGGCAAGCGCCAGGAGTTGCTGGGGCTTTCGTCGACCGATATTCGCATCGCGACGTTTACCAACGTGAGTCGAACCGTGTTACCGCGTGTGATCCGCGACTTTGGGGCGCTGCACCCGGGCGTACGCTTTACCCTTAAGCAGGGCGACTACACGCGCAACGCCCAATGGGTGCACGATGGCGTGGTCGATTTTTGCTTTACGGCACGCGGGTTTACCGCTGGCCTCGAGAAGCGCGTGGTCTATCACGACGAGTTGGTGGCACTGTTGCCTGTCGCGCATCCGCTGGCGGCAAAGGAAAAAGGTGACACTCGCCGACCTGGCTTCCGAGCCGTTTGTGCTTCTGGATGAGGGCGAACAGAGCCTGGTGCTCGATGCATTCGCGGCGCATGGCCTGTCGCCGCACGTGACGAGCGAGGTCACCGACGACTACACCATCATGGCGATGGTGGAGGAGGGCCTAGGCGTGAGCATGCTCTACCGTCGTACTGTGGAGGGCATGCGAGCCGATATTCGTGTGCGGCCCATCGTGCATGCCCCCTCGCGCGACGTGGTGGCGGCCTGGCGCAGCTGGGACACCATGCCTATCGCCACGAGGCGCTTTATCGACTATATGAGCTCGCATATTGTCAACTAATGACTGACGTGGCGTTGAGTGCGGTGTTTAGCGGGCTGTCGCTTTGGCTTGGGTGGCGCGATAGGTGCGTGCCGGGTGGCAAAGTAGTACCGCCACGACCATAAAGAACGCCGTGGTGCCCAGGCTGATGGGGTAGACCATCATGATGTTCGCAAAGGTGCGGAAGTGCGGGAACACGCAGAACACCCAATAGAAGCGGATACCGCAGACGCAGATCATGGTGATGAGGGCGGGTGTGAGCGAGATGCCAAAGCCGCGCAGGTAGCCTGACATGTTTTCGTAGAACATGCTAAAGGCGTACGCCGGGAAGATCGAACATACGCGGATATAGCCGATCGAGACGATGTTGGGATCGCTGTTGAACAGCGACAAGATCTCGCGCCCCAGGCCAACAATAACGATAATTGTGGTGAGCGCGACGATACCGCCTTCGACTAGGCAGACCTTGAGCGTCTTGGTGCAACGGTCGATCTGGCGGGCACCGTGGTTTTGTCCCACAAAGGTGGTGCAAGCCTGGCTAAAGCTGTTGAGCAGGTTGTAGCACACGTACTCCAGGCTCATGGCGGCGCTCGAGGCCGCCATGACTTCGGTGCCAAGGCTGTTGATGGCAGACTGGATGATGATGTTGGCGACGGCAAAGACGGCGCTTTGGATGCCGGCGGGCAGGCCGATCTTGACGATGCGCTTGAGGGCGACGGGGTCGATAGCCAGGTCGCGTAGGGTGACGCGGACGACGGAGTCGGTCTTGAGCAGGCGGATAAAGAGCGTAGCGGCACTGACGGTGTAGGCGATGGCGGTGGCGATGGCGACGCCCGCGACGCCCCAGTGGAGTACGGGGACAAAGATGAGGTCCAGGCCAATGTTGAGGATGGTGGACACGGCAAGCGCCTGCAGCGGCATGCGGGTGATGCCGACGGAGCGGAAGATCGCGGCCTCAAAGTTGTAAAGCAAGATCGAGGGCAGGCTGAGCAAAAAGACGCGTAGGTAGAGCGAAGCGAGCGGCATGGTTTCGGCGGGAACGTTGAGCGCGGCGAGCATGGGCTCGGCAAAGATCTCACCCAGCGCGATGACGACAAAGCCCACGAGCGCCATTAAAATCGAGGTATGGACGGCGCGTTTGACCATGTTCTGATCGTTGCGGCCGATAGCGTTGGCGATGACCACGTTGGAGCCAAGCGACATGCCAATAAACAGGTTGAGCATAAGACTGGTAAGCGGAACATTGGAGCCGACCGCCGCCATGGCGAGGGTTCCCTGGTCGCCCGAGAAGTTACCGATAATGACCGTGGCGATGAGGTTCGACAGCTGCTCCAAGATGCTCGTGGCGGCCACGGGGAAGGCGAACAGGGGAATATTGCGCCACAGCGAGCCGGTGGTCATGTCAATGTGCTTAGATGCGGTATCAGCCATACGCTCTCAATCTCTAACATGCTATTTTGCGCTCATTTGCGCAGACGATGATACTCCTAATCGACTAGTCATTGGGTGTTCCTATAGTTTTGTCAACCGTCGGGGCTACTCCCGGTAGGGCACCCGGTCGCGCATCACGGCGTATATCGCCCTGAGCCGCTTCCTCGCGACGGCCTTGAGCGCCCGCC